>CAZDYH010000248.1:2110-3618 GCA_964509355.1 uncultured Mycobacterium sp. | reverse complement strand
CGATATCAACGCCAGCTGGGAAGCCAGATCTCCATGTTCCAGGTGGACTGCGAGATGGGAATACCGGTCAGCACCGGGTACAGCCAGGCGAAGTTCGTCAGCACGAGGGCGACATAGCAGCACACGACGATCAGCCCGAGGGTGCGTCGCTCGGCACCCTGACGAGGTTGGTACAGGATGTCGCCGAGAATCAGCGCGATCGCCATGACCAGGAAGGGCGCCATCGCCGCCGCGTAGAAGAAGTACATCTGCCGGTCGATGTCGGCGAACCACGGCAGCCATCCGGCGCAGTAGCCGACCAGCACCACCGCATACCGCCAGTCGCGGCGCACGAAGGCCCGCCACGCCGCGTAGAACATGACAGGCACCGCCAGCCACCACATGGCCGGGGTCCCGACCATCAATACCGCTTTGATGCACGACGCGGTGCCGCAGCCGGGCACGTTCTCCTGATCGATGGCGTACAGGACCGGACGCAGGGACATCGGCCAGGTCCAGGGCTTGGACTCCCAAGGGTGTTGGTTGCCCGCCGCGTTCGTCAGCCCGGCGTGGAAGTCGTACGCCTTCGCGGTGTAGTGCCACAGCGAGCGGATCGCATCCGGCGGCGAGAACGGCCCGCCCTCGCCGATCGACCGGCCCGCCTCGTAGCGATTGGTCGCCGTCTCGGAGGCGAACCATGGCGCATAGGCGGCGAGGTAGACGCCGAACGGGATGAGCAGTAGCGCATACGCGGTGGGGCCGCCGTCCCGGCGTACCGTCCCCAGCCAGGGCCGCGGCACGCGGTACTGGCGGCGTGCCGCCACATCGAACGCGAGCGACATCAGGCCGAAGAACAGTACGAAGTACAGGCCGGACCACTTTGTGGCACATGCCAATCCGAGCAGCACTCCGGCACCGAAGCGCCACCACCGCACACCCAGCCGCGGGCCCCACGGCGTCTGCGCGATACGGCCTTCGAACAGCGCGATGTGCAGCCGTTCGCGCACCTGATCCCGGTCGACGATCAGCGCGCCGAAGGCTGCCACCGCGAACGTGGTCAGGAACCCGTCGAGCAGCGCGGTACGGGACGCGACGAAGCTGACACCGTCAGCAATGAGCAGGAGTCCCGCGATACCGCCGACCAGCGTCGAACGGCTGATCCGCCGCACGATCCGGACCACCAGCGCCACCAAGATCACCCCGAACAGCGCTCCGGTGAACCGCCAGCCCAGGCCGTTGTAGCCGAACAGCGCCTCGCCGAGCGCGATCAGCTGCTTGCCGACCGGCGGGTGCACGACCAGCCCGAAACCCGGGTTGTCCTCCACGCCACTGTTGTGCAGCATCTGCCAGGCCTGCGGCGCGTAATGCTTCTCGTCGAAGATCGGTGTGCCCGCGTCGGTCGGTGACGGCAAGTTGAGGAACCGCGTCACCGCAGCCAGAGCCGTGATCACGGCGGTGGTGGCCCACCCCTGCAGGCGGTCGACGGGCCCGAAGTCGGCGACGGGCACCAGCGGGGCGGGACTGATAAC
>CAZDYH010000248.1:0-2010 GCA_964509355.1 uncultured Mycobacterium sp. | reverse complement strand
GCGCTGATCGCCGACATCAAGGCCGGCGCGACGGTGCTGGCGGTCAGCGATGCGGGGATGCCCCTGATCAGCGACCCGGGCTACCGTCTGGTCGCCGCCTGCGTCGACGCCGGCCTGCCGGTGACGTGCCTGCCCGGGCCGTCAGCGGTGACCACCGCGCTCGCGGTGTCGGGCCTGCCGTCGGAGAAGTTCTGCTTCGAGGGTTTCGCACCCCGCAAGCATTCGGCGCGCCGCACCTGGCTGGCGTCGCTGGCCGACGAGCAGCGCACCTGCGTGTTCTTCGAATCGCCACGGCGGCTGCCGACCTGCCTGCAGGACGCGGTCGAGCAGCTCGGCGGGGAGCGGCGCGCGGCCGTCTGCCGCGAACTGACCAAGGTGCACGAGGAGGTGGTGCGCGGGTCGCTGGCCGAGCTGGCGGATTGGTCTGCCGACGGCGTGCTGGGGGAGATCACGGTCGTGCTGGCCGGAGCACTGCCGCGCGCCGATATGGACACCATGGTGGCCGAGGTCGTTGCGCTTACCAAGGAGGGGGTTGGCGTCAAGGACGCCTGCACGCAGGTGATCGCCGGGTATCCGGGCGCGCCGTCGCGGCGCGAACTCTACGACGCCGTGCTGCGTTCGCGCGCGTGACTGTGGAGTGGCTCGACGATGGGGGCCGCCTTGTGCAGGCACTCGTCCCATTCGGCGTCGGGATCGGAGTCGGCGGTGATACCGCCGCCCACTCCCAGCACGGCGGTGCCCGCGGCGTCGAACTCGACCGTGCGGATTGCGACGTTGAGCTCGCAACCCGCCACGGGTGAGGCCAAACCGACTGTGCCGCAATACACTCCGCGGCGCCGCTGCTCCCACTGTGAAATCAGCCGGCGCGCGCGCAGCTTGGGTGTGCCGGTAACCGATGCGGGCGGGAATGCGGCGTCGAGCACGGCCGCCGTGGGCAGCTCGGCGGGGACCCGCGCCGACACCGTCGACACCAGATGCCAGACACCCGGCGCCGGTCGCACCGCCAGCAGCTCGGGCACGGTGACCGTGCCGATGGCCGCGACCCGGCCGAGGTCGTTGCGGACCAGGTCCACGATCATGATGTTCTCGGCCACATCCTTGACCGAGGCCCGCAGCTCCGACGGGCGGGCATGCAGTGGCAGGGTGCCCTTGATCGGACTGGACGTGACGACTTCGCCGCAACGGCGCAGGAAGAGCTCCGGTGACAGCGACGCCACCGCACCCCAGTCGCCGGCGATGTACGCCGCGCGGGCCGGAGCGGTATGCGTCACGGCTTCGGCGAAGAAGTCGATCGGTGCACCCGCGACGGTGCCGGTGAACTGCGTGCAGACACAGGCCTGATACACCTCGCCCGCGGCGATGGCCTCCAGGCAGGACAGCACACCCGCCCGGTGGCTGACGCGGTCGGCGTCGTCCCAGTCGATGCGGCAGAACGTTCCCGGCGCCGGCGTCGTCAGCGCGGCGGTCAGCCAGCGCGGCATCGCGGCGCCGGACAGGCTCTCGTACCACCATCGCCCGTCCCGGTCCTGGCGCACGACGCAGTCGGTCCATCCGCCCGCCGCCTCCGGGATCCGTGCCGGCCGGCCGTCCGTGCCGGCGTCCGGGTAGGACAGGTAGCCAATCCACCCGCCGCCCACCGCCGGCCCCGCGCAGCCGGGAGGCACGTCGAACACGTCGGCGCGGTCGACGTGTTCAGCCGTGACACTCGGTGCGATCACCGCGCGCGAGTCGAACCACTCGCCGATCAGTGCGCCAGGCGGCGGGAGCCCGTCTCTCGCCGCCCCCGCGGCAACGGCACGCAGCACCGCAGGGGCGGTGCCGAGGTCGCCGAGCAGCTCGATGCGCATCGCCCTAGCCTGACAGACGTGGGCTTCAGCGGCTGATCTCTCTCCGCACAGCGACCGCAGCCAGCTTCTCGGGGTTCCGCATGGCGTAGAAGTTGGTGATCTTGCCGTCGACGATCTCGACGGTGATGACGGTCTCCACGGCGTCGCCGCGGTAGGCGATCAC
>CAZDYH010000247.1:0-3618 GCA_964509355.1 uncultured Mycobacterium sp. | reverse complement strand
CTCGGCGCCGACGATGGTGATGACCTCGACACCGGCCTTGCGCAGCAGCGAGTTGGTGTGGGTATTGCGGTCGTAGGCGAAGACCACCCCCGGCTCGGCCGCGACCAGGTTGTTGCCGCTGTCCCACTGCTGACGTTCGGAATCGTATGCGGTGCCACCGGTCTCCACCACGCGCAGCGAACCAAGACCCAGTGCCGCGGCCACCACCTCGACGAACGGCTTGGTCTCCTCGACGACATCGACACCGGTGGACGTGTCGCTGGGCAACAGGGTGAAAGTCTCTATCTTGTCGACGATCTCAGGATAGATGGTCACGACGTCGCGGTCGGCGAAGGTGAACACCGTGTCGAGGTGCATCGCCGCCCGCAGCTTGGGCATACCCGCGACGATCACCTTCTCGGCCGCCTCTTCGGCGAAGAGTCTGGCCGCAACCTGCGTGATCGCCTGGCGCGATGTGCGCTCGCTCATCCCGATGACGACGACGCCGTTCCCGGGGATCAGCACGTCCCCACCCTCGATCGTCGCCATCCCCCACGACTGTTCGGGATCGCCCCACCAGACGGTCGAACCGATGTAGTCCGGGTGGAACTGGTAGATCGCCTTCATCAGCAGCGTCTCGTCGTGCCGGGCCGGCCAGAACAGCGGGTTGAGCGTCAGGCCGGCATAGATCCAGCAGGTGGTGTCGCGGGTGTAGAGCGTGTTCGGCAACGGTGGCATCAGATATTCCGTGACACCCGCGGCCTCGCGCGCGAGTGTGCGGTATCCGGACTGCAATTCGGCGGGTAGGTCGCGCGTCGACATGCCCCCGATCAGCAGCTCGGCCAACCGCCGCGGCGGTAACGAGTCCAGGAACCCACGAGTGTCGTCGACCAGTCCCAGACCGACCTCGTTCGGGACGATCTTGCGGTCCAACAGCCAGGCCTTCGCCTCGGGGTCGCTCATGGTCTCGGTGAGCAGATTGTGCAGCTCGACGACCTCCACGTCCCGTTCACGCATCTTGTCCATGAAGTCGAAGTGGTCGCGGCGGGCGTTCTGCACCCACAGCACGTCGTCGAAAAGCAGGTCGTCGCAGTTGCTGGGCGTCAGCCGCTCGTGGGCCAGCCCCGGCGAGCAGACCAGCACCTTGCGCAGCTTGCCCACCTCGGAGTGCACGCCGTAGGTGGCGGACGGGTTGGTCATCGTCGTTCCTTTCGTAGCCGCATCGTCGTCAGATTTCGATCGCGCCGGTGACCAGGGACACCACTCCGGCGATGGCGCCGATGACGATCACGCCGAACAGCACCGCTTCGGCAGGACTGAAGACGCGCAGGTTGCGCTCGCGGCGCGCAACGAAGTACAGCAGCGCGCCGGGCGCGTACAGAATGCAGGACAGCAGCAGCTTGTCGAGGCCGGCGGCGTAGACCAAGAAGATCGTGTAGAAGGTCGCCAGCCCCGCGACCACCGCCTCGCTGACGAGCGACTTGCCGTTCTCGTAGGTTTCGCGGGTGGCAGTCAGCTTCAACGCGTAACCGGCTGCGAGCATGTAGGGAATGAGTGACAGCGCCGCGGTGAGGTCGAGCATGAAATTCAGCGCGTCGGAGGTGAACAGGAGCAGGATGAGCAACAGTTGAACCAGTCCGGTCGCCATGATCAGCGCCGTTATCGGAGCGCCGTGGCGGTTGGTTCGCGACAGAAAGCGCGGCATATCGTCGGTCGTCGCCGGGATATAGAGGATCTCAGCCGCCATCAGCGTCCACGCCAGGTAGGCACCGAGCACCGAGATGATGACACCGACCCGGATAAGTATCGAACCCCAATGTCCGACAATGGATTCCAGCACCGCAGCCATCGACGGCTGGCTGGCCCCGGCAAGCTCGCCCTGCGGCATCACACCGTAGGACACCAGGGTTACCAGCGCGAAAATGCTGAGCACGCTGAGGAATCCGATGACGGTGGCCCGTCCGACATCGGCGCGTTTGCGTGCGAAGCGCGAATAGACGCTGGCGCCCTCGATACCGAGGAACACGAACACGGTGATCAGCATCGTGCCCTTGGCCTGCTGGAAGAGCGAGGACAGCGACCGCTCGTCGCCGCCCCAGAAGTTGTCGGCGAAAACGTGACCCTTGAATGCGATCAACGCGATCACGATGAACAGCAGGATGGGCACGACCTTGGCGATGGTGGCGATGCGGTTGATGACGGCGGCCTCTTTGACACCGCGCAGAATCAGGTAGAAGAAGAGCCAGACCCCGATCGACGACACGATCACGGCGAGCACCGTGTCGCCGGTGCCGAGCGCCGGAAACAGTGCGCTGGTGGTCGTCATGATCAGCACCCAGTACGAAACGTTGCCCGCGCATGCCGACGCCCAGTATCCGAACGCCGCGTTGAAGCCGACGTAGTCACCGAATCCGGCCTTGGCATAGGCGAAGATGCCGGCGTCCAGGTCGGGCTTGCGGGTGGCCAGCCGCTGAAAGACGAAAGCCAGCATCAGCATTCCGGTACCGGCGATAGTCCAGGCGATGATCGCGCCGAGCACGCCCGTCTCGGTTGCGAAGCGTTGCGGCAGCAGGAAGACCCCGGAACCGATCATCGATCCCACGACCATCGCGGTCAGTGTCGGGAGGCTGACCTTCTCGTTGGCCTGATCGGTCCGCGGCTCGGTGGTGGTCATGAATCGACTCCGTCTTCGGTGACAGTTGAGACCCTTACGATCTTGAACCCGGTGTATCCGTAGACCACGCTCAGCAGCGGGCTGAAGATGTTGAACAGCGCGAACGGCAGGTAGGACAGGGTGGCCACACCCAGCACGGCGCCCATGAAGGCTCCGCACGAATTCCACGGGACCAGGGGCGAAGTGACGGTGCCGCTGTCGGCGGCCAGCCGGGACAGGTTCTGCGGGGCCAGCCCACGGCGTTGGAACTCGAGCCTGAACATCCGGCTGGGCAGTACCAGCGCAATGTACTGATCGCCGGCGACGACGTTGAGGCCGAGGCAGCAGGCGAAGACGGAGAGGTACAGCCGTCCGGTCGTCTTCGCCCCGGTGATCAGTGGGTTGATGAGCCGGTCGATCAGCCCGAACTGCTCGAGCAGTGCTCCGAATGTCACTGCCGCGATGATCAGCCAGATCGTGAGCAGCATGGCGTCCATACCGCCACGCGAGACCAGTCTGTCGATCTCACCGATCCCGGAGTTGATCGTGAAGCCGTTGGCCATGGCTTTCCATATCGCCTGGATCGAACCCACGACTGCGTTCGAGCTGCCCTGAATCGCCTCGACAAACCCATTCACCACGTCGCGCTGCAGGATTGTCGCCTGCACGCCGGCGAACAGTGCTGACGCCAGTAGCGCCAGTGATGCCGGTGCTCTGCGCACCGACAGAAAAACCAGGAGGAGCAGTGGCAGGAGGTTCACCGGGTTGATCCAGAAGATCTCACTGAGCTTGGCGAGTTCGATCTCCTCGCCTACGGTGTCGATCGCCGCCGGACCAGCCACCCCGAGAACCGCGAACACGATCGCGGCCAACACGAACGCCGGCACCGACGTCCACGCCTGGTTTCGGATATGTGTGTAGAGATCAACCTCGACCATCTGTGCGGTGAGGATCGTCGTCTCGGACAGCGGGGAGAGCTTGTCGCC
>CAZDYH010000246.1:0-3652 GCA_964509355.1 uncultured Mycobacterium sp. | reverse complement strand
ACCGAAGATTCGGGTGAAGGCAGGTGGACGGTCGAGGAAGCGATCAACCACCGCGTTCCGATGCCGGTTATCGCCGCCTCGCTGTTCGCCCGGTTCGCCTCGCGGCAGGAGGACTCCCCGGCGATGAAGGCGGTGGCGGCGTTACGCAACCAGTTCGGCGGGCATGCCGTCAAGCGGGTCAGGCTGTCGGGATAGTCCGGGGACAGCGGCGGAACAACTCGGGAATCTGACGTGTACGTTCGGCGTTTGGGGCTGCGGGACTTCCGGTCGTGGGCGCACGCCGACCTCGACCTGGAGCCGGGCCGGACGGTGTTCGTCGGTGCCAACGGCTATGGCAAGACGAATCTGGTTGAGGCACTGTGGTATTCCTCGACGCTGGGGTCGCACCGGGTAGCCACCGACGCACCTTTGATCCGGGCCGGGGCGGCACGTGCGATCGTGTCCACCATCGTGGTCAATGAAGGCCGCGAAATTGCGGTCGATCTGGAGATCACGGCCGGCCGGGCCAACAAGGCGCTGCTCAATCGCTCGCCGGTACGCGGCACCCGCGAGGTACTCGGTGTGCTGCGGGCGGTGTTGTTCGCCCCCGAGGACCTCGCTCTGGTCCGCGGAGATCCGGGTGACCGGCGCCGTTACCTCGACGACCTCGCGGCGGTCCGCAGGCCGCGGATGGCTGCGGTGAAGGCGGATTACGACAAGGTGCTCAGGCAACGCACGGCGCTGCTCAAGACGGCGGCGGCGGCCCGGTATCGGGGGGATCGCAGTGTGTTGGACACCCTCGATGTGTGGGACGGGCAGTTGGCCGCACACGGAGCAGAACTGGTCGCGTGCCGTACCGAGCTGGTGAACCTGCTGTCGCCGGAGGTGGAGAAGGCCTACCAGTTGCTGGCGCCGGCCTCGAGGCCGGCGACGATCAGCTATCGCAGCAGCATCGATTTGACAGCCGGGAGTCCCGGCGGCGATACGGCGTTTCTGGAAACGGCGTTGCTCGACGCGCTGTCACGACGGCGCGAGGCCGAGATCGAACGGGGGGTCTGTCTGGTCGGGCCGCATCGCGATGACCTCGAGCTACGGCTCGGCGACCAGCCCGCGAAAGGCTTTGCCAGCCACGGGGAGTCCTGGTCGATGGCATTGGCGCTACGGCTGGCGTCCTACGAGTTGCTACGTGCCGAGGGCAGCGATCCGGTGCTGCTGCTCGACGACGTCTTCGCCGAGCTGGATACCGCACGCCGACGTGCGTTGGCCGCGGTGGCCGCGTCAGCGGAGCAGGTCCTGGTGACCGCGGCGGTGGTCGACGATGTTCCCGGGGACTGGGATGCCCGCCGGGTGACCATCAACCTGTGTGAGGACGAGACCGGTCAAGTATCGGCGGTGCAACAGTGACCCGTCCCGGCGACCCGGCTGACCAGACCGACGCGGGTCCGCCACCGCAGCTGTCTGGCCGGGACCTGGTCCGCCGCGTGCTGGAGGAGGCCCGCGGCGCGGCGCGGACCCAGGGCAAGGACGTCGGGCGCGGCCGCACCTCGCCGGCCCGGCGCCGTATCGCCGGCTCCGGTGGTCGCCGAAGCTGGTCGGGTCCCGGCCCGGACCGCCGCGATCCCCAGCCGCTGGGCGCCGCGTCGCAGGATGTGGCCAAGAGCCGGGGTTGGTCGTCGCAGGTAGCCGAGGGCGCGGTCTTCGGGCGATGGCCGTCGGTGGTCGGTGAACAGATCGCGGAGCACGCGACACCGACCGCACTGCGCGACGGCGTGCTGAGCGTGTCGGCCGAATCGACGGCCTGGGCGACCCAGCTGCGGGTGGTGCAAGCGCAACTGCTGGCCAAGATCGCGGCGGCGGTCGGCGACGGGGTGGTGACCTCGCTGAGAATCACCGGCCCGGTTGCGCCGTCGTGGCGCAAGGGCCAGCGGCACATCGCGGGACGAGGACCCCGCGACACCTACGGATGACCCACCCGGCGCCGCTGGCTGAGAGCCGCCTGAAGGTGCCGACGTGCATCCTTAAGCGTCAGGACGCACCGTGGAGCGAGATATTCCGCGCACGGCGCAGTTAGGTAGCAAGAAACGCCGCCTCAGAATCGGTGCTGACAGCAGTTGACGGTAGACTGACGGAACGATCTGCTGCGGTGACCGGACCGCTCGCACGCGAACCCCCGAGGAGAACCTTCCGACCGTGCCTGCCCAGAAGAAGAGAACACAACCGGAGTACGGCGCCCAATCCATCACCATCCTCGAGGGATTGGAGGCGGTCCGCAAACGGCCCGGCATGTATATCGGGTCCACCGGCGAGCGGGGTCTGCACCACCTCATCTGGGAGGTCGTCGACAACGCGGTCGACGAGGCAATGGCAGGTTACGCGACCACCGTCGACGTGACCATGCTGGCCGACGGCGGCGTCCAGGTCACCGACGACGGGCGCGGGATCCCGGTCGCCATGCACTCGTCCGGCGTGCCCACCGTTGACGTGGTGATGACCCAACTGCATGCCGGCGGCAAGTTCGACTCCGACTCCTACGCGGTCTCCGGCGGCCTGCACGGCGTGGGTGTGTCGGTGGTCAACGCGCTGTCCGCGCGGCTCGAAGTGGAGATTTCGCGCGACGGGCACGAGTGGACGCAGTTCTACGACCATTCCGTACCGGGGACCCTCAAGCAGGGTGAGGCCACCAAGAAGACCGGGTCGACGGTCCGGTTCTGGGCTGACCCGAACATCTTCGAGACCACCGACTACAACTTCGAGACGGTCGCGCGTCGGCTGCAGGAGATGGCTTTCCTCAACAAGGGGCTGACCATCCACCTGACCGATGAGCGGGTCATGCCGGACGCAATCGTCGACGAGGTGGTCAGTGATGTGGCCGAAGCACCGAAATCCGCCCGCGAGCAGGCAGCCGAATCCGCTGCCCCGCACCGGGTCAAGCGCCGTACCTTCCACTACCCCGGTGGGCTGGTCGACTACGTCAAGCACATCAACCGCACGAAGAACCCGATCCACAGCAGCATCGTGGACTTTTCCGGCAAGGGCACCGGGCACGAGGTCGAGATCGCCATGCAGTGGAACGCCGGTTACTCCGAGTCGGTGCACACCTTCGCCAACACGATCAACACCCACGAGGGCGGCACCCACGAGGAAGGCTTCCGCAGCGCGCTGACCACTGTGGTGAACAAGTACGCCAAGGACAAGAAACTGCTCAAGGACAAGGACGCGAACCTCACCGGCGACGATATCCGCGAAGGGCTGGCCGCGGTGATCTCGGTCAAGGTCAGCGAGCCCCAGTTCGAGGGCCAGACCAAGACCAAGCTGGGCAACACCGAAGTGAAGTCGTTCGTGCAGAAGGTCTGCAACGAGCAACTCGGCCACTGGTTCGAGGCCAACCCCGCCGATGCCAAGGTCGTCGTCAACAAGGCGGTCTCGTCCGCGCAGGCCCGCATCGCCGCACGCAAGGCCCGTGAACTGGTGCGGCGCAAGAGCGCCACCGATATCGGCGGGCTGCCCGGCAAGCTGGCCGACTGTCGCTCCACCGATCCCCGCAAGTCCGAACTGTACGTGGTGGAAGGCGATTCGGCCGGCGGCTCGGCAAAGAGCGGCCGGGACTCGATGTTCCAGGCGATCCTGCCGCTGCGCGGAAAGATCATCAACGTCGAGAAGGCGCGCATCGACC
>CAZDYH010000245.1:1715-3758 GCA_964509355.1 uncultured Mycobacterium sp. | reverse complement strand
TGGAGTTCTACGACATTCCCCGCGTAGAACAGGTGCACTCACTGCTGTATCACGAAGTTTTCGACACCCTGGGGTCCGAAGAATCCGACAGCCGCTCGTCGGGCAGGACACGTCCGCCGGCCGACTGACCGAGCCTGCCGCGGGCACGCCGGATCGGGGTCACGTTGCCCGCGTGGATCTGGTCCTCGATCACCTCGGCCAGTCCGCCGGCGCTGAATGTCGACTCGAGCGCCTTTTCCGGGTCGCGGCCGACCTCATCGGGGAACACCCACCGCCGGAAGGCCCAGAACCGGAACGCCATCTGCAGCAGGTTGCCGATGATGTAGGCCGAGATGAAGTCCGCGATGTTCTCCATCGTCAGCGAGACCGCCGGGACGCGCAGCTCCAGGACATAACTGGAGAACCACAGCGGAGCCATGCTCAGCAGCACCCCGACACCGCTGAACCCGAAGAACAGCAGCGCCTCGTGGTGGCGTTCCCGCCCGCCGCGATCCCGGAAGCTCCACTCCCTGTTCAGGACGTAGGACGCGATCACCGCGACGATCCCGGAGATGACCTTCGCCGTCACCGGCTTCGGCTCCAGAATGGTCAGCTTCAGCGTGTAGAAGATCACCGAATCGATGACGAACGTGGTTGCCCCGACGATGGCGAACTTGATCAGCTCGTGATGCCGCTCGGCATACGGCTGGATCAATCGCGGCAGCCGCGCGATCGTGGCATCAGCAAAGGACACGGTTAGCCAGTGTACGTAATGTGGCGGCACAATGCGCAGTCGCGCTTTTGCCGCTGGTCACCGCCACCGGTGGTGGCCATGACACCATGATCGTTGTGCCGAGTACTCCCACCGCGCCGCTGGTCGCCATGATCGGTGGTGGCCAGCTGGCCCGGATGACCCATCAAGCCGCGATCGCGCTGGGTCAAAGCCTGCGGGTGCTGGCCGCGGGCGCCGACGACCCCGCCGCCCAGGTCACCCCGGATGTGGTGATCGGCTCGCACACCGACCTCGATGACCTGCGCCGGGCCGCCCACGGCGCCGCCGCGCTGACCTTCGACCACGAGCACGTCCCGACGGAGCTGCTGGAGAAGCTGGTTGCCGAGGGTGTCAACGTGGCCCCGCCACCGCAGGCCCTGGTGCACGCCCAGGACAAGCTCGTCATGCGGCGGCGCCTGGAGGCCCTCGGTGCGCCGGTGCCGCGCTACGCCGCGGTTGACGACGTGCGCGACGTGGACACCTTCGCGCGCCGCATCGGCGGGCCCGTCGTGATCAAGACCGTCCGCGGCGGCTACGACGGCCGTGGCGTCACCATGGCCCGCGACCTGGTCCAGGCGCGCGACATCGCGGGCCGGCTCCTGGCCGACGGCGTGCCTTTACTGGTCGAGGAACGCGTGACCATGCGCCGCGAGCTGTCCGCGCTGGTGGCACGGTCCCCGTTCGGCCAGGGCGCGGCGTGGCCGGTGGTCGAGACCGTGCAACGCGACGGCATCTGCGTGGTGGTGCTGGCACCGGCTCCGGCGCTGCCCCCCGAACTCGGCACCGCCGCGGAGGAACTCGCGCTGCGATTGGCGGCCGAGCTCGGCGTCGTCGGGGTGCTCGCTGTCGAACTTTTCGAGACGGTCGACGGCAAGCTGTTGGTCAACGAGCTGGCGATGCGGCCGCACAATTCCGGGCACTGGACCATGGACGGTGCTCGCACCAGCCAGTTCGAGCAGCATCTGCGCGCGGTGCTGGACTATCCGCTCGGCGATACGGGTGCGACCGTGCCGGTGACGGTGATGGCCAATGTGCTGGGCGCAGCGCAGCCCACGTCGATGACCATCGACGAGCGGTTGCACCACCTGTTCGCGCGACTGCCCGAGGCGAAGGTGCACCTCTACGGCAAGGCTGAGCGTCCGGGCCGCAAGGTCGGGCACGTCAACATCCTTGGCGCCGTTGACGGTTCGCTCGACGACGACGAGTACGTGGCGAACGTGCGTGAACGCGCCGAAAGGGCGGCACACTGGTTATCGCACGGGCAGTGGACCGACGGATGGGATGCGCATGCC
>CAZDYH010000245.1:0-1615 GCA_964509355.1 uncultured Mycobacterium sp. | reverse complement strand
CGGTGATGGCCGACGCAGCGGAGGCGCTGGCCGAGTTCGACATCCCGTTCGAAGTCGGCGTGGTCTCCGCGCACCGCACGCCCGGCCGGATGCTCGACTACGCGCGAGCCGCGGCCGGACGGGGTATCGAGGTCATCATCGCCGGCGCGGGCGGGGCGGCGCACCTGCCCGGAATGGTCGCGGCGGCCACTCCGCTGCCGGTGATCGGCGTCCCGGTGCCGTTGGCGCGGCTGGACGGACTGGACTCACTCTTGTCGATCGTGCAGATGCCGGCCGGGGTGCCGGTGGCCACCGTGTCCATCGGCGGCGCCCGCAATGCCGGGTTGCTGGCGGTGCGCATCCTGGGGTCGTCGGATCCAGCACTGCGCGAGCGCATGACGGCATTTCAGAACGACCTCGAAGCCCTGGTGTTGGCCAAGGACGAGGAGTTGCGGGACCGGCTGCTCGGCGACCCGCGAAACGAGTAAAGTTACCGGCGAGTAGCAAGGAGACCATGATGGCTGGTGGAGCCGGAAATCCGACATTCGACCTGTTCAAACTGCCCGAAGAGCACGACGAACTGCGTGCCGCGATTCGCGCACTGGCGGAGAAGGAAATCGCCCCGTACGCCGCCGAGGTGGACGAGCAGCCCCGTTTCCCCGAGGAGGCGCTCGCGGCGCTCAACGCGTCGGGCTTCTCCGCCATCCACGTCCCCGACGAGTACGACGGCCAGGGTGCGGACTCGGTGGCGACCTGCATCGTCATCGAAGAGGTGGCGCGGGTCTGCGCGTCGTCCTCGCTGATTCCGGCCGTCAACAAGCTGGGCACGATGGGGCTGATCCTGAGCGGTTCGGATGAACTCAAGAAGCAGGTGCTGCCGTCGCTGGCGTCGGGCGAGGCGATGGCGTCGTACGCGCTGTCCGAGCGTGAGGCCGGCAGCGACGCGGCCGCGATGCGCACCAGGGCCCGCGCCGACGGTGACAGCTGGATCCTCAACGGCACCAAGTGCTGGATCACCAACGGCGGCAAGTCGACCTGGTACACGGTGATGGCATCCTCCGACCCGGACAAGGGCGCCAACGGCATCTCGGCGTTCATGGTGCACAAGGACGACGAGGGCTTCTCGGTCGGGCCCAAGGAACGCAAGCTCGGCATCAAGGGCTCGCCGACCACCGAGTTGTACTTCGAGAACTGCCGCATCCCGGGCGACCGGATCATCGGCGAGCCGGGCACCGGCTTCAAGACCGCGCTGGCCACCCTGGACCACACCCGCCCGACCATCGGCGCACAGGCCGTCGGGATCGCCCAGGGCGCCGTGGATGCCGCGATCGCCTACACCAAGGACCGCAAGCAGTTCGGCCAGGCGATCAGCACCTTCCAGGGCGTGCAGTTCATGCTCGCCGACATGGCGATGAAGGTCGAGGCGGCGCGGCTGATGGTGTACAGCGCCGCGGCGCGTGCCGAACGGGGCGAGTCCGGGCTGGGCTTCATCTCCTCGGCCTCGAAGTGCTTCGCCTCCGATGTCGCGATGGAGGTCACCACCGACGCCGTGCAGTTGTTCGGCGGGGCCGGATACACCGTGGAGTTCCCGGTGGAGCGCATGATGCGCGACGCCAAGATCACCCAGATCTACGAG
>CAZDYH010000244.1:1376-3772 GCA_964509355.1 uncultured Mycobacterium sp. | reverse complement strand
GGGCGCGCGCCTACCCGCACCAGCTGTCCGGCGGGCAGAAGCAGCGCGTCATGATTGCCATGGCACTGGCCTGCCGACCCAGCCTGCTCATCGCCGACGAACCCACGACTGCGCTCGATGTCATGGTGCAGGCACAGGTCCTCGACCTGCTGTCGTCCCTGGTTACGCAGTACGGATTGGGTGTCGTGTTCATCAGCCACGATCTGTCCGTTCTCGCCTCCAACTGCGACCGGGTCGCCGTCATGTACGCCGGTCGGATCGTCGAGGAAGGCCGCGCGAGCGACGTATTCGTTCACCCCCTGCATCCATACGCCGGAGCGCTCGCCGCGTCGTTCCCCCGGATCGGCGACAGAAAGTTTCGATACGCACCAGCCGGTCTGCCCGGCGACCCGCCATTCCCCGGTGACCTCCCGGCAGGTTGTCCGTTCCATCCGCGTTGCCCGATCGCGATTGACGCATGCTCGACGATCGAGCCGGCGCTGGCGAAGTACGGCGATCGTGAGGCTGCCTGCCATCGCGCTCAGGAGGTACTGGTGTGACGGCAGTGCGGGAAGCCGGCGCGGCGGCCCTCGAGACACGTGCTCTAGAAGTCGCGTTCCAACTTCGGGGTGGTGGTGTGGCGCACGCGGTCGACGGCGTCGACCTCGCCCTACACCGGGGGGAGATCCTCGCGCTGGTGGGGGAAAGCGGCTGCGGCAAGACGACACTGGCACGGGCGATTCTCGGACTGGAACGGCCGACATCGGGCAAGGTATACGTCGCCGGCGAGGAGCTCTCGTACCGGGCCCGCGATCTCAAGGCCTACCGGCGGCGGGTGCAGTTGATCCTGCAGGACCCGTCCGGAGCACTCAACCCGAGGCACACCGTGTACGAGGCAGTCGCCGAGGGCCTGCGGGTCCACGGCCTGCACGAGGGCGAGGAGGCCAAGGTGGCCGATGCCCTCTCGCGGGCGGGACTGCGCCCACCTGAGCGCTTCTACCTGCGCTATCCGCACGAACTGTCCGGTGGGCAGCGCCAGCGGGTGGTGATCGCGGGTGCGCTCGTCCTCGACCCGGAGATCATCGTCGCGGACGAGCCGGTGTCGAGCCTTGACGCATCGGTGCGGGGGGAGATCCTCGCGCTGCTGCTGCGCCTGCGCCAGGAACTCGGTTTGACATTGCTCGTCGTCACCCATGACCTCGGTCTCGCTTGGAACATCGCGGACCGGGTGGCGGTCATGTACCTCGGCCGCCTCGTCGAGGTAGGTCCGACCGAGGAGATCCTGTCCGCCCCCCAACACCCCTACACCAAGGCGCTGCTCTCGGTTGTCCCGGAGATGAAGGGCCTTGAGCCGATCGTGCTCGTCGGCGAGACGCCCGACCCCACCCGGATCCCCGCCGGCTGCCGGTTCCACCCCCGCTGCCCCGCACTCGCGGACGGGAGGGCCGCCGCCGCCGGAGTCGATGGGCAATGCCGAACGGTCGAGCTCCCCATCCTCGCTGCGGATGTGGGCGGCGACCGCCACGCCAGCGCCTGCCATCTCGTCACGGCCAGCGCCAGCGCCTAGACTCACCAGTCAGCATCTCGAAAGGTGGCACCGTGTCGGGGACGTCGGCGCGAGCACTGCAGCCGGCCCTCGATCGGCACCACTACATCGACCCGGCGTCCTTCGACCGCGAGGCCGAGATGCTGCGGCGCGAGTGGACCTGTATCGGTCGCCTTGACGACCTCGGCCTTGCCGCATCGGGCCACGTGAGTGCCAATCGCCGTGCGGTCGTGGCGTTCCTGGGTGAGTCGGTCATCGTCACCGCCGACGGAGCCGGATCGCTGCACGCGTTGGCGAATGTGTGTGCACACCGGGGTTCGCAGGTCGTGCCGGTCGAGCCGGGCGTCCCGCCCGGGCCCTGTGACGCGAGATCGTTGCGCTGCCCGTACCACTCCTGGACCTACGGTCTCGACGGCCGGCTGTTGCATGCCCCCCACACCGAGGACGTCGATCTCGACAACTCGGCCTTCGGACTGAGGGCACTGCGTGCCGAGGCCTGGGGAGGATTCCTCTGGCTCAGCGAGGACCTCGGGGCGCCTTCCGTCGCCGACGCCCTGTCACCGGTGCCGGACCGAGTCCGGCGCTATCCACTCGACACCCTCGTCGTGGGCATGCGACTGAACTACTCGGTCGCGGCGAACTGGAAGGTGCTCGCCGAGAACTACAACGAGTGCTACCACTGCGGCCCCGTCCACCCGGAACTGTCCCGGTTGGTGCCCGCATTTGCCGGTGGCGGCGCCGACCTCGCCTGGGAGGACGGCATCCCACACCGCGACGGCGCCTGGACGTTCACCGTGTCCGGCACCAGTGACCGCGCGCCGTTCCCGGACCTCGACGACGCCGAACGGGTACGGCACAAGGGCGAGTTGGT
>CAZDYH010000244.1:0-1276 GCA_964509355.1 uncultured Mycobacterium sp. | reverse complement strand
ATCGAGGCATTCGAGTTCGGGCACGAGCGCGGCGCCTCGCACGACACCTCGCGGATCATCCGGCACAGTTACCACACCCCGGCCTACGTCGCCTTGACCTTCGGCGCCTACGACGAGTGGGCCCGCCTCGAGGACGAGACCGGCGAGCAGTTCGTCACGGTGACCGGTGGGCTCGACCTGTTCCCGCCCGATGCTGCGATCCCGATGGACGACTACATCTCGTCGATGGATGCGCATCACATCGCCTACGACGTGCTGGATGCCGGCGCGGTGAGCGAGCGCTGGCCGGCATTCGTCCTGCCCGACGGGACCACCGCAATCCATCAGGCCCGCACCGGGATTGTCCCCGCAGCCGCGGGGACTGCCGCGATGGCGCGGCGCGCGCGTGAACTCGGCGCGACGCTGTACGACAACACGCACGTCGAGGCGATCGTGCCCGGCGCCGACAGTGTCGAACTCGTCACCGCCGCCGGCGTGGTCAGTGCGGGACGGGTCGTCGTGACCGCCGATGCGTGGACCGCCGGCCTGCTCGCCCCGCTCGGCGTCGAGCTGCCGCTGACAATCACCGAGGAACAGGTCACCTACTTCGCTCCGCCGCGACCCACCCCGTTCAGTCCCGACGTGTTCCCGGTCTGGATCTGGATGGACGAGCCGTCCTACTACGGCTTCCCCACCTATGGCGAGGCCACGGTCAAGGCCGCGCAGGACTGCGGAGGACCCACGGTAACCGGCGACGAACGAAGTGGCGCACCCGATGAGGTTATGCGCGAACGACTTTCGGCATTCATGCGCCAAGTCATCCCCGGTTCTGGTATCCCCACCCGGTCCAAGCGCTGCCTGTACACGTTGACGCCGGACCGTGACTTCGTCGTAGACCGACTCCCCGGGCATCCCAGCGTCACTGTCGGTCTCGGCGCGGCGCACGGGTTCAAGTTCGCGGCCCTGTTCGGACGCCTCCTCACCGACATGGCGCTCGACGGCGAAAGTTGTTGGGATCTCTCGGCTTTCCGGCTCGACCGCCTTGCCCTCACCGATCCCTCCTACGTCGCGAATTGGATGGTGTGAACCACGTGGATTCCGCAGAGATCAACCGGCTCCAATGGGACGAGCGCGCACCTGCCCACGCAACCTCACCTGGCTACCATGTCGCGAACTTCGCGCAGGATCCGGCCTTCCTGAGTTACGTCGTGCAGTTCGACACTCCGCGGCTCGGAGACATCGCCGGGCTGCGCGGCGTCCACCTGCAGTGCCACATCGGCACCGACACCATCTCGCT
>CAZDYH010000243.1:0-3787 GCA_964509355.1 uncultured Mycobacterium sp. | reverse complement strand
TACGGAACCTCCCTGGGGGCCGCTGAACTGGATGCCGAGACACCCGAAGGCCGCAGCGCCGAAGAACAGTACGAAGCCCGGCACAAGGCGGCAGCCGAACGCCTCGCGCAGATCCGCGCGTCAATGCACAACCAAGAGCAGGACGACGCGTAACCGCTACGCTGCTTCAGCATCGCCGGACGACGCGCGCGCCGCGAAGGTGCGCGAAATGCCACTCACCACGGCGTGTCGCCGTACCGACACGCACGCTCGCGGCGATCGTTATGCGCTGACCTTCTTTCGCCCGCCCTGCGGCGCCGACTTGGTGGAACCACTTGCGGCTGGGCTATTTTGGGCGCGATCCAGAGCCTCCCCGAGGAATTTCCCGGTGTAGCTATGTGTCACCGCCGCGACATCCTCGGGGGTGCCCTCAGCGACGACCGTGCCGCCGCCGGCGCCGCCCTCGGGTCCCATGTCGATGATCCAGTCCGACGTCTTGATCACGTCGAGGTTGTGTTCGATGACGATCACCGAATTGCCCTTGTCGACAAGACCGTTGATGACCTTGAGCAGTTTGCGGATGTCCTCGAAATGCAGCCCGGTGGTTGGCTCGTCGAGGATGTACACCGTGCGGCCGGTGGAGCGCTTCTGCAGTTCGGCGGCCAGCTTGACCCGCTGGGCCTCGCCGCCGGAGAGCGTCGGCGCCGGCTGCCCCAGCCGCACATAGCCCAGCCCAACCTCGACCAGTGTGTTGAGATAGCGGTGAATGCCGGTGATGGGCTCGAAGAACTCCGCCGCCTCCTCGATCGACATGTCGAGCACCTCGGCGATGGTCTTGCCCTTGTAGTGCACCTCGAGGGTTTCCCGGTTGTAGCGGGCGCCCTGGCAGACCTCGCACGGAACGTAGACGTCCGGCAGGAAGTTCATTTCGATCTTGATGGTGCCGTCGCCGGTGCACGCCTCGCAGCGACCGCCCTTGACGTTGAACGAGAACCGGCCCGGCTGATAACCGCGCACCTTCGCCTCGGTGGTGGCCGCGAACAGGGTTCGGATCTTGTCGAACACACCGGTGTAGGTGGCCGGATTGGACCGCGGCGTGCGCCCGATCGGCGACTGGTCGACCCGAACCAGCTTGTCCACGTGGTCGAGCCCGGTGACGCGGGTGTGCCGCCCCGGGACCTGCCGGGCGCCGTTGAGCTTGTTGGCCAGCACCGCGGCGAGGATGTCGTTGACCAGCGTCGACTTGCCCGAACCAGACACCCCGGTGACGGAGGTGAGCACACCGAGCGGGAACGAGACGTCGATCTCGCGCAGATTGTGCTCGCGGGCGCCGATCACCGCGAGTTGACGGCGCCGGTCGGCGGGGCGGCGGAGCGCGGGCACGTCGATGCGCTGCCTGCCGGCCAGATAGGCGCCGGTGATGGAGTTGGGATTGCGGAGCAGCTCGTCGTACGGCCCGCTGTGCACCACCTGACCGCCGTGCTCACCGGCAGCGGGACCGATGTCGACCACCCAGTCCGAGTGCGCGATGGTGTCCTCGTCGTGCTCGACCACGATCAGCGTGTTTCCCAGATCCCTTAGCCGCGTGAGGGTTTCGATGAGGCGACGATTGTCCCGCTGGTGCAGCCCGATGGACGGCTCGTCCAGAACATAGAGCACCCCGACCAGACCCGAGCCGATCTGCGTGGCCAGCCGGATGCGTTGGGCCTCACCGCCGGACAGCGTCCCGGCGGCACGCGCCAGGGACAGGTATTCCAGCCCGACGTCGAGCAGGAAGCCGAGCCGTGACTGCACCTCTTTGAGTACCTGCCCGGCGATCGCCTGTTCGCGCGGGCCCAGCGTGAGGGCGTTGAGGAAGTCCGCGCAGTCGGAGATGGACAGCTCACACACCTCGGCGATCGACTTCGCGCCGCGCTCGCCCGCGGCCAACGTCACCGCGAGGATCTCCGGCTTGAGCCGGGTGCCGTGACACACCGGGCACGGCACATCACGCATGAAGCCGTCGTAGCGTTCCTTCATCTGCTCGGACTCGGTCTGCTCCATCCGGCGGTGCAGGAACGCCATCACGCCTTCGAAGTCGGCGTAGTAGGACCGGGTCCGGCCGTAGCGGTTGCGGTACCGGACGTGCACCTGCTCGTCGGCGCCTTCCAGAATCGCCTTACGCGCCTTGGCAGGCAGCTTGCGCCACGGGGTGTCGACGTCGAACCCCAGTGCGTCGCCGAGGCTGGCCATCATCCGGGTGAAGTACTCGGCGGTGTGGCCCATCGACCACGGTGCCACCGCACCCTGCGCCAGGGTGAGGTCCGGATCCGGCACCACCAGGTCGGGATCGACCTCCTTGCGGATACCCAGACCGACGCACTCCGGACAGGCCCCGTAGGGCGAGTTGAACGAGAACGAGCGCGGCTCCAGATCGTCGACGGCCAGGGGGTGTCCGTTCGGGCAGGCCAGCTTCTCCGAGAACCGCTGCTCGCGGTGCGGCGCCCCCGGCTCGTGGTCGACGAACTCGAGGACGACGATGCCGTCGGCCAGGTCCAGCGCGGTCTCCACCGAATCGGTGAGCCGCTGCTTGGCACTGGCCTTGACCGTCAGCCGGTCCACCACCACCTCGATATCGTGCTTCTCCTGCTTCTTCAGCTTCGGCGGATCGGTCAGCGCATGCACGACACCGTCGACCCGGACCCGGCTGTAGCCCTGGCTGTTCAACTTCTCGAACAGGTCGGCGAACTCGCCTTTGCGGGTGCGGACCACCGGCGCGAGCACCTGGAATCGGGTGCCTTCGGGCATCGCCAACACCTGATCGACGATCTGCTGGGGCGTCTGGCGGGCAATCCGCCCGCCGCAGACCGGGCAGTGCGGCGAGCCTGCCCGCGCGTACAGCAGTCGCAGATAGTCGTACACCTCGGTGATGGTGCCCACCGTCGACCGCGGGTTGCGGTTGGTCGACTTCTGGTCGATGGACACCGCGGGCGACAGGCCCTCGATGAAGTCGACGTCCGGCTTGTCCATCTGCCCCAGGAACTGACGGGCATAGGCCGACAGCGACTCCACATACCGCCGTTGCCCCTCGGCGAAAATCGTGTCGAACGCCAGCGACGACTTGCCGGATCCGGACAGCCCGGTGAAGACGATCAGGCTGTCTCGCGGCAGGTCGAGGTCGACGCTGCGCAGGTTGTGTTCGCGCGCGCCCCTGACGATCAACCGGTCACCCACCCGGGCCCCTTCCTGCGGGTTTTCCGGCACACCAAGGTGGCCGACATCGTTGCACTTCGCGCACGCGGCTCATCGACTCCCATGCTAGGTGCCCGCACCGACGAGCCGGATCCGCACCGGGCGTCCGGCCAGTAACGTGACGACCATGACAGTCGTCGACGACAACTACACCGGCCACGTCGAACCCGGTACCGGGGCTCGGCGGACCCTGCCGGGCGCATCGATCGTGAAGGTCTCGGTGGGCCCCATGGACAACAACGCCTACCTGGTGACCTGTTCCCAGACCGGCGAGACCTTACTCATCGACGCCGCGAACGACGCCGACATCCTGGTCGAGTTGGTCGAGCGGTATGCCCCGAAGCTGTCTCTCATCGTCACCACCCACCAGCACGGTGACCACTGGCAGGCCCTGGCGGCGCTGGCCGAGGCGACCGGGGCGCCCACCGCCGCGCATCAACTCGACGCGGGGCCCCTGCCGGTCAAGCCCGATCGTTTCCTGGCCGGCGGTGACACCATCAAGGTCGGCAACCTGGCGTTCGACGTCATTCACCTGCGCGGCCACACCCCGGGATCGGTGGCGTTGGCACTCAGCGGG
>CAZDYH010000242.1:0-3835 GCA_964509355.1 uncultured Mycobacterium sp. | reverse complement strand
CCGTTGCGCACCAACTGCATTTGTCGCGATTTACCAACATGGCAAAGCAATAGGAGCCTCCTCCTGCCACCACAGCTGCTGCCTGCCTGGCCTGCTGAAGCTGCTGCTGCTGCCGACGACACATGGGCTTCTCTCAAGCCTCCTGTATGTTCTCTTGCTCGATGCAATAATCGGAAATCAAGGCGCAACGTCGGAGGTGAGACCCGGTGGCGATTTCTTTCCCGGACCGGGTGACGCTGGAGAGCGTGCTCGACGTCGCCGCCCGTGCACCGTCGTCGGGCAACCTGCAGCCCTGGCTGTGGCGGGTCGAAGGTGCCGCGTTGCACCTCTATGCCGATTGGCGCCGGCAAGCCGGTGGATCACCGACGGATCGGCGCGATGTACTGCTGGGCTGCGGGGCGGTTCTGGACCATTGCATCGTGGCGCTTGCCGCCGCGGGCTGGTCCCCGCGGGTGCGGCGGTTCCCCGACGGCGGGCACGACAGCCATCTGGCGATCCTGGAGGTCGTCGAACAGCCGCCCAAAGCTGCGTACCTGGAATTGGCCGGTGCCATCTCTCGGCGCCGGGCCGACCAGCGCCGTTACCCGGCGCGACGGATCCCGCCCGCCACCTTGGAGTTGTTGTACATTCGCGCGGCGCGATTGGGCGTGGAATTGGCCGTCGTTCCCCGATCCCGGTGGGTTCGACATGAGGACGGTAGCGTCGCGCTGCGCTTTCCCGAGGTTGCCGGGGAACCGGACGACGATGCGGTTCTGCTCGTGCTCGGCACCCGCCAGGACAACGACGACATGCGACTGCGGGCCGGTGAGACGCTCAGTCACATCACGTTGACGGCGACCGCGATGGGTCTGGCCAGCTGCCCACTCACCGAACCATTGAACGACATGCGCAGTCGTTTGGCATTGGCCTGCGAGGTGTTCGACGGTGAGGCGCATCCGCAGACGCTGATCCGGCTCGGACTTCCCCCCGTAGATGACGTGTCCCAGCCGCCGACCGGGCGCAGGCCGGCGAACGAAACCACCACGTGGACAAGCTGAACTCCCGCGCAAGCCATACGCACAGGTGATCGGTTGTCAACTTGGCGGTCTTGGGTGACGGATAGGACGATCGTTAGTCGTCATGGGCGCGATCGCCGAGTTCGACTTCGTCATCGTGGGGGCAGGAGTGCGAGGATCAACGGAGCACGGCCACCAACATGGCGATCGCCAATCCGGCCCGGCCGGTCCAGGCGACGGTTCGGATCCAGTTCGTAGCGATCAGCCGATTAAGAGTCGCTTGATCGAAGTGCGCGTTGAGTCGTTCGTGCAGCGGAGCCGAGACGAGCACAGTGGTGCCGATCGCGACTGCCTCGGCACTGGCTCCCGCCCACGGCAACCACCAGATGAGGCCCGGGGGGCGGAGCGACCAAGAAGGCGAGGACGCAGACGCCCTCGACGGCCATCAGTGGACCGACCACCAACGAGATGCGCAGGCGGTGTCCGCTTTCGAAGCGGGTGAACCGCGGGCTGGAAACGAAACGCATGAGGGGGTAGTGCACGACCTGCACGATCCAGATCACCCCGAACATCCCCACCGAGCCGATCACCTGAGCGACGGCGGCGACTTCGGCGACACCGGGGTTCACATCTTCACCTCGGCCACCACGGCGAAATGGTCGCTGGCCCAGACGCTGTCGGCCGCCGAGGTGCCGGCCAGGGAGCATCGGCGCACATGTCCTGCACCGGGTCGACGCGGCGTGGACACCATCACGTAGTCGAGTCGGCGATGGGGATGAATGGCATGGCGGGGAACCAACGGGTTGCGGGCCGACCAGGTGTGTCCCGGGTCGGTGTTGCCTGCCGCGGTCCAGGCGTCGACGAGGGTGAAATTCGGTATCGCTCCGGCGGCGAGGCCGGTGGCGCGTCGGTACTCGTCGGACTCCGGAGTGCAGTTGAGGTCCCCGCCAAGGACTGCGGGCAGTGAATCCCGCCGCTGGGTCTCATCCCCGAGCGTGTCGGCGAGGTGGTTCACCAGTGCCGCCATCTGAACGCTTCGCCGCGCTGACTGTTCGAGTCGATGCTCGAGGTGTGTGCCGGCCGCGATGAACGGACCGCCCTCCTCGGCGGGCCGGTGCACTCGGGTCACCAACATGTGGCGCCACGTCGGCTCGCCGCGCTCGTCGGGCAGCGGACAGAGCCGTTCGATGGTGAGCGGCCATCGGGCCAGTACCGCGTTGACGACCCAGTACGGCGCCTCGGGGTAACGGTCGAACCCGGCGAGGTCCGCGGCCGTCACCGAGTGCAGGCCCAGCTCCTCGCCGAGACGGGCGGCCTGGGTAGTTCCGTTGGGCTCGACCCACGATTCCTGAAGAGTGAGCACGTCAGGGACGGTCCGCTCGATCCAGGACCGCAGCGCGGCGTGCCGGCGTTCCCAGTCGCCCACCCGGCCCTGCACGTTCCACGTCATGATCCTCATCGGCCCATCCTTGACCAATAAGTGATGGTGCACCTCAGTCCAGCCCCCCGTCGAGATCGCCCGCATGCTGAGCCACAAGGACGATCATTAGTCGCCATGAGCGCGATCGCCGAGTTCGACTGCATCATCGTGGGTGCCGCTAGTGCGGGCTGCCTGCGCGCCAATTGACTCAGCGCCAACCCTGATCACCGGGTGCTGCTGATCGAGTCCGGCGGCGACGATGACTGGTTCTGGATCAAGGTGCCGGGCGGCTATCCGTACACCATCGCCGACCCTCGAACCGACTGGTGCTTCACCACCGAGGCCGACCCGGGGCTGGCCGGCCGCGGCATCCACTACGCGCGGGGCCGGGTGATCGGCGGCAGCTCGTCGATCAACGCCATGGTCCACATGCGCGGTCAGGCCTCCGATTACGACCTGTGGGCTCAGGTCACCGGTGACGAACGAGTGGCTCAAGAACCTTGGGGCTAAGAGAATCTTCAGAACCTACCGCTACGTGGAGATTGATTTTGTCGGTGGACGACGTCGACGACTACGACGCGGCCGATTCCAGAGCCCGGACCTTTTGCGATCCGATGAATCCCGTTGGGCCGGTTACCAGAACATCCACAGCTGTGACCTCGTATCACGAGGGATCGGCGTCAAGCGCAGGACCGGTATCGTCCGGCCGATCCGCGCGGTGTTGGCCCGGTAATCGGAGAATCCGCCGTAATAGCGTTCGGCGAGATCGAACAGTCGCCGGTACTCGTCGGCATCGGTGACCTGGCTGGCTACAAACTTCTCCTCGCCCAGTGCGCAAGTGGGGTTGGCCATGAGGTTGTAGTACCAACTTGGATGTTTCGCCCCGCCGAAGTTGGAGGCGATCACGATCACCTCGTCGTTGTCGTGGAAGTACGCCACCTGGACTTGGCGCGGTTGACCGGATTTCGTCCCCACCGTCTCCAGGGTCGCCGGCGGCACATTGAACATCCCCAACTGATGCGTCCCGACGAAATCCGGTTCAGCCAGATATCGGTCCTGACGGCCACCGCCTGGCGAAGAGTTGACCGACCCGCGAGCGGCCGAACCTAGTCATCGCCTGCATCGCTGCGTTCGTGGGGTGTGTCGGATCGACGTGCCGAAACGGCATAAAAGCAGACTACGCCGACCCACATATCGCCAGAACCCGGCGCACGTCACCATCGGCACAGACAAAGCTGGAGATACCGACCTGCTAGGAAATGAAACGGTTTATGAGACAGACCACATATGAAAAGGCGTGAGACGAAACCAAGAAACGGAGCTCAGAAGACCGCGATATGAAACGGAATTTGAGAACCTACACCTTCAGTTTTCAGTTGCCGTTGACAAGGGTCTCGACGCCAACGTCCGCCGCGACATC
>CAZDYH010000241.1:0-3890 GCA_964509355.1 uncultured Mycobacterium sp. | reverse complement strand
GACAAGTTCCGGCGCGTGGTGGCCAGCCCCAAGCCGCAGCGGATCTTCGAGATCCGGCCGATCCGCAGCCTGTTGGAGCAGGGCACGATCGTGATCTGCGCCGGCGGTGGCGGGATCCCGACGATGTACGACGAACACCGCAAGCTGCACGGCGTCGAGGCCGTCATCGACAAGGACCTCGCGTCGGCACTGCTGGCCGAGGAACTCGACGCCGACCTGCTCGTCATCGCCACCGACGTCGACGGCGTCTACACCGGCTGGGGTACCCCGGAGCAGACCCGGCTGGGCCGGGTCACCGCCGACGAGCTCGCCGGTCTGGACCTCCCGGTGGGATCGATGGGCCCCAAGGTCCAGGCGGCATGCGGGTTCGCGCGCACCACCGGCAACGAAGCCGTCATCGGATCGCTCGCCGACATCACCGACATCGTTGCCGGCACGGCCGGCACCCGGGTGCGCGCCAGCTAACGGCCACGGCGCCCTCGGCGGCGGCATCACCGCCGGGTAGCCTGTGATGCGCCAACCCTAGGAGCCCGGGCCCATGGCCGAGCAGGTCGACGATCACTTCATCGCCGCTGTCTCCGCAATGACAGACAGCGCCCGCATTACGAAGAGCCGTAACGCATTCCTCCGCGCGGGCTCCACCCTGTCCGGGCAAGGCTGCCTCGACCTGTTCGATGCGCAACTGGGCAGCCGTCACCTCGACCTGGCCGCCCGGTGGCTGCGGTCCCGCGGCAAAGGCTTCTACACCATCGGATCGTCCGGTCACGAAGGCAACGCCGGGGTCGCCGCCGCACTGCAACCGACCGATCCCGCTCTGCTGCACTACCGCAGCGGCGGATTCTTCCTCGCCCGGGCCCGGCAGGTGGCCGGCCGTGACGCGCTGCGCGACGTGCTGCTCGGGATCGTCGCCGCCACCGACGAACCGATCTCCGGGGGCCGGCACAAGGTGTTCGGCCGCCACGACCTCAACATCATCCCGCAGACCTCCACCATCGCCTCCCACCTGCCTCGCGCGGTCGGGGTTGCCTTCTCCATCGCTCGCGCAGCAAGACTCGGCGTCGCCACGCCGTGGCCGGCAGATGCGCTCGCAGTCTGCAGTTTCGGGGACGCCTCGGCCAACCACTCCACCGCGCTCGGAGCGATCAACACCGCCGTCCACACCGCCTACCAGGGGGTGCCGATGCCGCTGCTGTTCCTATGCGAAGACAACGGCATGGGGATCAGCGTGCCCACCCCGAAAGGCTGGATCGCCGCGAACTTCGGAGCACGCGACGGCCTCGAATACTTCGCCGCCGACGGCTCGGACCTGCCCGGCACCCACGCCGCCGCGACCGCGGCCGCCGCCTGGGTCCGCACGCATCGCCGTCCGGCGTTCCTGCACCTGCGGACCGTTCGGCTGATGGGCCACGCCGGTTCCGACTACGAAGCGGCCTACCGCACCCCGTCACAGATCACTGCCGACCTGGACCGGGATCCGGTGCTGTGCACCGCGATGCTGTTGATCGAGCACGGTCATCTCACCGCCACCGAGGTCCTCGACCGCTACGAAGCCAAACGGCGCGAAGTCCTTGACATCGCCCGCGACGTCAGCGAGCTTCGGCAACTCGACAGTGCCGCCGCGGTGATGGCTCCGCTGCACGACAGTCTCGACGACGCGGTCGCTGCTACCACCCCCGCCGACGAGCCGCATTCCCCGGATGCCGGCAAGACCACAGCAGACGGTGGAGAGCCGTCGACCGTCGCGCTCGCGATCAACCGGGCCCTGCTCGACGTGCTCGAGCAGTATCCCGAAGCGTTGATCTTCGGCGAAGACGTCGCCCGCAAAGGCGGGGTCTACGGCGTGACCCGCGGTCTGATGAAGAAGACCAGCCCGGCACGGGTATTCGACACCCTGCTCGATGAACAAGCCATCCTCGGACTCGCCCTCGGCGCCGGGATATCCGGAATGTTGCCGATCCCGGAGATCCAGTACCTGGCCTACCTGCACAACGCCGCCGACCAGATCCGCGGTGAAGGCGCGACACTGCAGTTCTTCTCAAACCGGCAGTACCGCAATCCGATGGTGGTGCGCATCGCGGGCTACGGCTATCAGAAGGGCTTCGGCGGGCACTTCCACAACGACAATTCAATCGCCGCCGTCCGGGACATCCCCGGCGTGATCATCGCCTCACCCTCGCGTCCCGACGATGCCGCAGCTATGTTGCATGCCTGCGCCGCAGCGGCGCGGGCGGCCGGATCGGTCTGCCTCTACCTCGAACCCATTGCGCTGTACCACACCAAGGATCTGTACGACGACGGCGACGAACAGTGGTTGGCCCCCTACTCGCGACGCCCCGTCCCGATCGGGCGGGCCCGCACCTACGGCGCCGGGAAAGACCTCACCATCCTCACCTTCGGCAACGGGCTGCGCATGAGCCTGCGCGTGGCCCGCAGACTCGAACGGCTCGATATCGCAACCCGCGTCGTCGACCTGCGTTGGCTCGCGCCGCTGCCGGTAGCGGACATGCTTCGAGAGGCCAATGCCACCGGCCGCGTGCTCGTCGTCGACGAGACCCGCAGAACTGGCGGGGTCGCCGAAGGAGTCCTCGCCGTCCTCGTCGACGAAGGCTTCGCAGGTGTGATGTCCCGCGTCGCCAGCGAAGACTCGTTCATCCCGCTCGGCGACGCGGCACTGGAGGTCCTCCTCTCCGAGGACACCATCGAGTCCGCAGCCATCAAGCTGATGGCCTAGCTCCGCTTTCGATGTCGGGACCCTCATCCCAGAAGCGGTTTACGGTGTTCGGTCATACGTGTCATTCGTTGCTGCATCGCCGCTTCTACCCTGCGGGCCAGCCGTTCGGGCGTGTCACCCTTTCTTGGCCGGATCGCGGGCAGGACGGCCGTCCGCACCTTGGTCGGCAACGGAAGGTAGGGCACCACCCCCGTGACGCCGACACTCAACCCCCACGGGATCGACAACGAGATCGGGAGGGCGTCTACGCGGAGCAACCGATCCAGTCCCAACGCCTCGGCCAGGAACCGTCCGTCGTTGAGGACCAGCAGCGACTCCCCCGCACCGGCGGTGACCACCGGGACGATCGGTGCCCCCACTTTCATGGCAACCCGCGCGAACCCCGAGCGACCGAAAAAACTGACCCGGTTGCGGTGCGCCCAGTCCTTGCCGGCGTCCCTGTCGCCTCCGGGGAAGACGACAACGTGATGTCCGTGGGTCAGCGCCTCGGTCGCCACTTCCGGGTTGGCCTCACGTGCGCCCAGCTGCTCGACGAGCTTGCCCATACCCGTGGTCCATGCCATCTGATGCGTGAGGATGATCACCGGCCGACCGTCGTCGAGATCGTCGAGAACCGCAAGGAGGGCGAGGACGTTCAGGTCACCGACGGCGCTGAAGCCGTGATTGGACACGATGAGAGACGGCAGATCCGGCAGGGGTGCGTCAACCTCGACCTCGAGACGGTTATACCTGCGCATCGCACCGACGGCCAGCCGTTTCACCACGGTGAGCGCGTGCCCCGCGATCACCCAGAATGCGGCCTCAGACTCCTTCGGTTCGAGCACCAGGTCAGTTTCCCGTCTATCCCTTCGTGGGCAAGGAGCGTATCCAACCCCCGATAAGCCAAGGTTGT
Organism: uncultured Mycobacterium sp.; assembly: GCA_964509355.1. Lineage (GTDB taxonomy): Bacteria > Actinomycetota > Actinomycetes > Mycobacteriales > Mycobacteriaceae > Mycobacterium. Next base: position 267 of record CAZDYH010000241.1, on the reverse strand, counting down.
AGAGCCGACGTCGTCTCATTCGGTGGACTGGGGAGTCAAGACTGTTCGCGGCCAGACCGGCGGGAGGCCACCCAGCCGGTTGCGGCGAGCACCGCGAATACGGCGGAGAGCCAGCGCGCCGCTGTGGCGTCCCCCCTGTCCGTCATGTTCACCACCACACCGGCCAGCCCGGCGCCGAACGCCCCGCAGATCAGCTGCACGGTGTTGATCGCCGCCGCGGCCGCCGCACTTTCGGCGGGATCGTCGACGCATCCCATCGCCCACGCC
>CAZDYH010000240.1:0-3972 GCA_964509355.1 uncultured Mycobacterium sp. | reverse complement strand
CGCCGCGGCCGCCGCACTTTCGGCGGGATCGTCGACGCATCCCATCGCCCACGCCGACAGATGCGGCCACGCGATGCCGACACCGGCGCCGGTGATCAGCAGGCCGACCGCCCAGAGCGCGACCAATCCGACTGGGGTGTCGTCGATTTGGGCGATCGCCGCCAGGACCAGCCCGGTCGCCATCACCAGCGGTGCCGCGGTCACCATGCGCACGATCACCCGTCTCTTGTTGACCGAAGCGCTGCCGATCTCGCCGACAGTCCAGCCGATAGCCAATGTCGCGCCGAGGAAACCGGCGGCTACCGGCGTCAGGTGCGCCAGCCGTTGGCCGAAGAAGGGCACGTACATATCGGCCATCGTGGCGGCCATCAGCAGCCCCAGGGTTAGGTAAATCCACTTCAACGGGCCGGCGCCGAAGGTGCTCGGCGGCAGTACCGCCGCCGACATACGGCGGTCGACGAACACGAACGCGCCGACCAGCCCGGCACCGACAACGAGCAACCCGGCGGTCGCGGCGGGGTTCCGCGGTATCCCGGCCACGCTGACCGCCAGGGCCGCGGCACCGAGCAGAAGCAGGGACCAGACCGGGATTCTGGTCCGGTTCCGGGCGTCCTGGGCGCTCTCGGCTGCGGTCCGCGAAGGCAGCGCAAGCGGAACCAGCACGGCCATCGCCGCGGTCAGGATCACCAGCACGGCGAACGCCCACCGCCAGATGCCGAACTGCGCAAACAAGCCGCCCGCCCCGGGGCCGACGAGGGTGCCGACCCCCCACATCGCGGACACCAAGGCCGAAGCCCGGGGCCACAGCGAACTCGGCAGGGCGGCGCTGATCACGGCATAGCCGAGGCCGGCCAGCAGGCCGCCGGCCACGCCCTGAACGGTGCGACCGACCAGCAGAAGCTCCATGTTCGGCGCCAGCGCACAGGCCAGACTGCCCAGACCGAAAACGGCCAGCCCCAACAGGTAGGACCATCGCGGGCCCAGCCGCAGCAGAAGCGAGTTCACGGTGGTGGCGGCGACCACGGAGCCGACCAGGTACACGGTCGTGACCCACGCGTAGAGCCGCTGACCGCCGATGTCGGCGACCACGCTGGGCAGCAGGCTGATGGTGACGAACTCGTTGGTGGCGTACAACGCCACACCACCGGCCAGCACGGTTGCCGCGCCGAGGTGTTCCGGGCCCAACAACTCACGCCAGCTGCCGGCGCGGGTCGTCGCGGCGTCGGTCATGACTAGAACCCTAGATTCCCAACCACAGTCGAGATCAAGCGGATTTCGCGGCGCTTCAGTCCCCGCTCCCATAAGGTCTGTTGCGAGCCGTGTCGAATCCGGACCGGGCCTGAACGCATTGATTGCCCGCCATATCAACGACGAGGTGCCAGTGTGAAGTACCAACCGACGAGCGTGGACTTCCATTTCGATCCGATGTGCCCGTTCGCTTACCAGACCTCACTGTGGATCCGCGAGGTCCGCGACGAACTCGGCGTGACCCTCAACTGGCGGTTCTTCAGCCTCGAAGAGATCAACAGAGTTGACGGGAAGAAGCATCCGTGGCAGCGGGACTGGTCCTACGGATGGTCATTGATGCGGATCGGGGCGCTGCTCCGACGACGAGACATGGCGCTGTTGGACAAGTGGTACGCCAAGATCGGGCACGAACTGCACTACGCCGGCGGAAAGCCGCACGACCGTGACGTTGCCCGCCGGCTACTGACCGAGATCGGCGTGGAGGCCGAGGTTCTCGACGAGGCGCTCGCCGATCCGACCACACACGACGAGGTCAAGGCCGATCACCAGCGGGTGACAAGTGCCGGCGGGTACGGGGTGCCAACGCTGTTCTTCCCCGGCGGGCAGTGCTTGTTCGGACCGGTTCTCGTCGACCCCCCGACCGGTGCGGCAGCACTGACGCTGTGGGACGTCGTTTGCGGGATGGCCGACCTGCCGCACGTCTACGAACTGCAGCGACCGAAGACACCGGCGGACCTCGACTTGATCGGCCGAGAACTCCAACCGTATCTGGCTGGACGGGACTGGGTGAGCATCAACCGCGGCGAGGTCGTCAACCTCGACCACCTCCGAGCGGAGGGCACGGCGTGATCGACAAGGACACCGTGGTCGAGACGCTGATCGGCCAATGGGCGGCGATCGACGCCCTGGTGTCGGGCCTCGCGCCGGAGCAGTGGGCGGCGCAGAGTCCGTGCCCCGGCTGGACCGTGCACGATCTCATTGCCCACATCACCGGAACCGAGCTGTCCCTTTCCGGCCAGCTTCCACCCGAGCCGACGTCCGATGTCCGTGGACTTCCGCACGTGCGCAACGACATCGGCGCGCTCAACGAGAAGTGGGTGCAGGCGTTTCACAAGCTCGACCCCGCCGCGCTGCTCGACCGGTTCCGTGCGGTCACTGCCGAACGCGGCAGAACCCTCCGCGCGATGTCCGCCGAGGAATTCGAAGCCCCGGCATGGACACCTGCCGGGCACGCGACCTATGCGCGGTTCATGCGGATCCGGGTGTTCGACTGCTGGATGCACGAGCAGGACATCCGAGACGCGGTCGGGTTGCCCGGTGGTGGAGGTGACGCTGCGGAGACCCTTGCGGTCGACGAGATCGCCGATGCACTCGGGTACATAGTCGGCAAGCGTGGCAAGGCTCCCGACGGCTCGTCGATCACGTTCGATCTCACCGGGCCGACTCCACGGCGCCTGCATGTCATGGTCAACGAGCGCGCCAAGGTCGTCGACACCCTGCCCGGATCCGCAACCGTCATGATCACGCTGCCAACCGGCGTGTTCGCCCGGCTGTGCGGCGGACGGATCGAACCCACCCAGGCCGGCGAGGCTGTCGCCCTCGAGGGTGATCAGGAGCTCGGGCGCCAAATCGTCGCAGCGCTGGCGTACACGACCTGACCTGGTCACTTCAATCCGGCGGCGTCCATGCCGCGGAGTTCCTTCTTCAGGTCGGCGATCTCGTCGCGAATCCGGGCGGCCAGTTCGAACTGCAGGTCGCGGGCCGCGGCCATCATCTGGGCGGTCATGTCCTTGATCAGGTCCGCCAGTTCGGCCCGCGGCATGTTGGAGGTGTCCCGGCCTTCGAAGACCCCGGCGCTGACGGCCCGACCCGGCTGGCCCTGTGCGCGCCGGCCACGCGACGAGTTACGCCCGGAGCCGCCGACCTCGACGCTGTCGCTGTCATCGGCCTCGCGGTAGACCTGGTCGAGAATGTCGGCGATCTTCTTCCGCAGCGGCTGCGGATCGATGCCCTTGGCCTCGTTGTAGGCGACCTGCTTGGCCCGGCGGCGATCGGTCTCGTCGATGGCCTCCTTCATCGAGTCGGTGATGCGGTCGGCATACATGTGCACCTCGCCCGAGACGTTGCGCGCCGCCCGACCGATGGTCTGGATCAGGCTGCGTGCCGACCGCAGGAAGCCCTCTTTGTCGGCGTCGAGGATCGCCACCAGCGACACTTCGGGCAGGTCAAGGCCTTCGCGTAGCAGGTTGATGCCGACCAGCACGTCGTACTCGCCGAGGCGCAGTTGCCGCAGCAGCTCGACCCGGCGCAGCGTGTCGACCTCGGAGTGCAGGTAGCGCACCCGGATGCCGAGTTCGAGCAGATAGTCGGTGAGGTCTTCGGCCATCTTCTTGGTCAGCGTGGTCACCAGGACCCGCTCATCGGCCTGCGCCCGCTTGCGGATCTCACCGATGAGGTCGTCAATCTGCCCCTTGGTCGGCTTGACCACCACCTTCGGGTCGACCAGACCGGTGGGCCGGATGACCTGCTCGACGAACTCGCCGCCGGACTGGCTGAGTTCGTATGGGCCGGGGGTCGCCGACAGGTAGACGGTCTGCCCGATCCGCTCGGCGAACTCCTCCCAGGTCAGCGGTCGGTTGTCGACCGCCGAGGGCAGTCGGAAGCCGAAGTCCACCAGGTTGCGCTTGCGGGACATGTCGCCCTCGTACATCCCGCCGATCTGCG
>CAZDYH010000239.1:0-4002 GCA_964509355.1 uncultured Mycobacterium sp. | reverse complement strand
CATTCGAGGAGGGCCCACACACCGTGCGCTGGCGTGAAGGGAGGTTTCGTTTGATGCCCCGCACGCTGTCAGTCTCGAGCCTTGTTCGGTCGGTGTTGCTTTCGTTGGCCATTGTCTTGGTGTCCTATCTTGCGGTGCTGGCCTGGCGCCCCGATCTGCGGGAGCGACTCCCCGCGGGGTTGCGGTGGTTCGGCCGACCGGGGTCGTGGCAGACGATCACGATCGTCGTGGCTGTGGTGGTTGTGGTTTGCGTATTGAGCTTCATGTCGGGTCGGGCATCTCGGGCCGGAAATGCAACTCTGACAATCGTTGTGGGACTCACCATCGCCAACTTCATCTTGGGTCTGAGCTCCTACTGGCGTTGCCACGACGCGACGCGCCCAGCGTTCTACACGCCGCTGATGTGGACCGTCGGCCTGCTCAAGGGCGGCATCGACGAACGGTCGATCAGCGGTCGGCTTTGTCCGGTTCCAACCCCGGTCGCCTTGGAAGTCGCTCGGTTGTCTGCTCTCGGGGCGATATTGGTGGGTGTCGCGGGTGTAGTGATCGCCCTGCTGCAGTCGCAAGCTGACCGGATGCGGGTGCGCCTGGACAAGTCGGTGACCGCAGTGGTGGGCATTAACGATGATGCGCGTTCGATGGTCAGCGCGGTGCGAAGGACCCTGGAGACAAACAGTCGGCTGGTGGTGATTACCGCGAGTCCGGATCGGCCGTGCGTCCAGGAGTCTCGCCGGAAGGGTGCGCGGGTGGTCGTTGTGGACTTCGACCGGCTGGAAACACTCGAATCGCTATCGTTGTGGCCCAAGCTGGACAGGCTGTATCTGCTCTCGCCCGACGCTTCGGCGAATCTGATGCGTCTTGGCGTGATCAGTGGTCGCATGTCCGCTCTGAGCAGTAAGCACCGGCTGCCCCTGATCGTGCGCATCGATGACCCCTGGCAGGCGCAGGCCTGGCGTGCCCAGCAGTTCGGTGGCTCGGATACCCGTTGGGCCGCCGACGCAGTGGGGAAGTACGAGGTGACGGCACGCCGGCTACTCGACCGGATCATCAACGGCAGACCGGTCACCCGGATGATGGTCTGCGGTACCTCACCACTGACCCTGGCGCTGTGCGCGGACATGGCACAGCGCCATCGGGAGCGCGGTTACCACACCGACCCCGCCGACGCCGCGTTGCCGAAACTCACCCTTGTCGGCAAGAACGCCGAGGAGTACCACCAGGACCACGAATTTCACCAAGACCAACTCGGGCTCTTCTCGAGCCGCCCGAACATCGATGCCGTGCCGGAGATGCCGTCCGTGCGGGTTCTGACGCGGTTGATCAGCGCGGACGGCGATGACGCCGGTTCGCAGGCGGTGATCTTCGTGGACGACGACACCACGGCGGGAGCCGACGCCACAATAGGGACGCGGCTGGCTGCGCGTTTTCCCGGGTTGCAGATCTACGCGTGGGATCCCAACGCCCGGGCCACCCAGGACAGGGCCCCCATCGTGGGTCAGCTCCGCACTTTTCTCCTGGCGATGGACCTGCCGGCCGGTCAGGCGCAGGACGCGTGGGAACGGGCGGCCATGCTCATTCATGAGCGCTACGCCGACGACTTCGCCGCAAAATACGGCCATCGAACCGCTGCCACGCAACCTTGGGCTGAACTCGACGAGTTTTATCGTGGGTCAAACCGGCGCCAGGTGCGCAACGCACTGTGGATGGTCGAGACGATCGCCGGTCATACCTGGAACACCGTGAACGGCCAGCCGGCTCCGCCTCCGATTTCCGGGGCGTATGACGCCGAGCCGCTCGAGGCGCTGCGGCTGATGGGCTTCGATCGGGATGCCGCGATGGCGATGGCCCGTGCCGAGCACGACGACTGGTGCCACTACTACCGCAGCGCGGGCTGGCGGTACGGGCCGGTCCGCGACAACGACCGCAAGATCCACGACAAGCTCCTCGCCTGGGATGCCGCCGAACACACCCCGGACTTCAAGGACACGGCGCTGACCAGCCTGAAGGACACCTTGTTGGAGCTTGCAGAACTCGGCTACCGATCCAAGCCGCTGTGGGAGCGATATCGCCGGATCGGCATCCTCACCGCGGAGCCACGGCAGGCCGCATGGACGTGGAAGTCGGGGTCGGGAAACACCTTGCACGGCAATGCCGGTGACTGGGCTGTTCGTGATGCCGCAGGCAACACCTGGTCGGTGCGCGACGACATTTTCCGCGCAACCCATGAACATGTCGGCGATGATCGTTGGCGGCGAACGGGTTTCGTCCTCGCGCGCCCTGCCCGGGCGAGGGAAACAATCGACACCCTCGAAGGCCCCGCGGCCGCTGCCGACGGTGATTGGGTGGTGCGGGGGGAACACGGCGAGCAGTGGCCGGTTCCCGCCGGACAGTTCTGGCAGCGCTACGACGGACCGTTACCTCCGTAGTGGCGGCTTTCCGGCCTTCGCCCCGGTCGGGCCACTGCCACCACTACGCTAAGCCGGTTACGGGTGTGTGGGTCTTGGCGCCTCTTGGTGTCGAGACCGACCTATGCTGTCGGCTTCATACGAGTGAGATGCGATTCGAGGTTCGAGCATGGCGCTGAGGTGCATCCTGAACAGGGCAGCAATAGCACCCCCGTGGCGGAAGTGAGTATGCGACAACTTTTTGTATCGTACGCCCGCGAGAACAAGCCCGACGTCGACGAATTGGTCCGACACCTGGACGCTCTCGGCTACCAGGCATGGGTCGATTCTTCCCTTCGCGGCGGCCAGACCTGGTGGGACGAGATCCTCCGGCGGATATCTGGATGCGACGCATTCATAGCGATCGTCTCCCGGAGCAGTTTGAACTCGGCGGCGTGCAAACGTGAACTCGAATGGGGACTGGCGCTAGGTAAGCCGGTCCTGCCGGTCGCGGTGGAGCACCTTCCGGAAGCGCTTCCGCGACATTTCTCAATGCGGCAGATCGTCGACTATTCCGAGCCCGGACAGGAGGCCGCGTTCGCCCTCGCCGGGGCGTTGGCGACCCTCCCGCCCGCACCGGCCCTACCCGAGGACTTACCGGAACCGCCGGCCGCCCCACTGTCCTACCTCACCGACCTTGTCGACCAAGTCTCTCAGCCCGAACCAGTGACCCACGAGCAGCAACGTCAGATCCTCACCCAGCTGCAGGGTGCCCTCCGCTCCGCCGACCCCGAAGAGCAACGAGGCGCCCACTACATCCTGGACACGTTCAGCAGGCGCGAGGACCTCTATGCGGATGTGGACCGAACGCTGGCCGAATGGGGAGTGACAGACCAGGACACGCACGGACCGCCCGATCTTCACGAACCCCAAGACACGCGCGGCCTCATCGACGGCTCCGGCATTCCACAATCGTCGAGTTCATATCGGCCACAGCAGGTGACAGGCTCGTCGCCGCAGCGACCGCCTAGACCCAGGTCGTCGGCGTGGATGTGGGCGGTGATCTTAGGGTCGGTTCTGGTGCTGCTCGGCGTCGCCGGGTATGTCTGGGTCTGGCCCAGGATCGTCAACGACCACCCAAACGAGGGCAAGGCAGCTACGAACACCGAGACAGCGACCTCGTCCGCCACCGAGACCGTGACCTCGTCCGTCACCCAGACAGTGACCCCATCCGCCACCGAGACAGTGCCCCCGTACTCAAACCCGTGCCCGACGGTGTTCTCCAACACCGAGTTCGCCACGTCCGCAGTCGGAAGCACGATGACCTCATGCGAGTTCGCCGAAGCGGTTCGATTCCAGTACGTGAGCCAACCGCAACGCGGGACGACGGTGACCGTTGACGCGAACAGTCCCGTGACGGGTCAGACGTATCGGATGACTTGCACCGGAAACCGTGTCGTGACGTGCATCGGCGGAAACAACGCCTTCATTTACATCTACTAGCCAAGTGCTGCCGACCACGTCGGACGGAACTGCCCCCGGTTCATAGAACCGCGCGCTGTTCCGGCGTCACCTGACAGGATCAGGCGTGTGACCGAACGCATCGAGATCCAGCGCA
>CAZDYH010000238.1:1986-4099 GCA_964509355.1 uncultured Mycobacterium sp. | reverse complement strand
ACGACGAATCCCGGGTGAACAGCAGATTGGGCAGCGGTTCGATGACGAAGTCGCCACCGTGGTGCATCCGGCGCACCAGCGACACGTCTTCCGCCCGCGCGCTCGAGGGCATCTCGGTGAACGTCATACCGGCCGTCAGGACATGTGCCAGCGGCGCGGGTTCGAGGCTGCGCAGGTATGCCGACAGCTCTTGTGCCAGAGGCATTCCCAGCCGTCGGGCGTCGACGGCAGCGGCGATTCCGTGCATCCGCGCAGCCCCACTGCCGAGGGCCTCAGTGAGAAGGTCGGAGAGCAGAAGTACTTCGACGCCGCGCGAACGCAGCAAGGCCGCGAAGGCGTCATGCTCCTCCTGAGCACGAGCGACCCACGGCAGCCCGTCGAACAGCAACTTGTCGTTGTTGCGCGGGGTGAGCCGCTGCAACTCGGCGCCGGGGCGATGCAGGATGACGACCCGTAGCCTTCCGACCTCGGAGTTGGAACCCAGCTCGGTGACAGTCACAAGTAGCACCGTAGCTTGGACCAGCGTGCCCTGGCGCCGACATCGCGGCCCACGAACACCTGATGGACCGCCGACCCGGAACCTCGAGACGTAGGTGGTTGCGATGTCGCACGGCGTGTCGTCGCACTGGTTTCAGTGTCGCGCGAAGCGACGTCAACGCGCGAACATCAGCGCGGCCACGCCCAGCGGGACGTGCGCTGAGGTTCAGCCCTTGACCGCGCCAACAGCGGCGGTGAGCAGGTCGCGCGCTCGGTTGGTATCGACCGGGACCATCGGTCTGTCCGGCAACACCAGCGGATTGGCGGCGACGATCACCTCGTAGTTGCCGAAATGCGCTGAGTAGCTGTAGACCTCACCGGTGCGGGGTTTGCCGTCGATGACTGTTTGCAGCACCCGGTGCACACCTTGGGTCTGCGCTCCGTCGATCTGAGGTGCCTCGACAACCTCGACGAGTCCACGCAGTGGCCCCCCGGCGAATCCCACCTTCTGGCAGTCCTGGCCCGGATCGCTGACCGGTACCGGCGAGGACGTCTCCAGGGCAATGGTGACGAAGCGGTTCCCGTCGCCCTCCGCGGACACCGCGGCCATATTGCCTTGCAGACCCGCCGGCAGCACCTGACCCGTCGCGAACTCCGCGCAGTTGGCAGGGTCGAACTTCAGCCCGTCGGGCAACTTCTGCAAGGACAGCAGCCGAGGGTCGATTCCGGTGGGCGGCACGTTGGTGACCTGGAACTGCGGGCCGAAGGTGGACTTCACCTCGGCGACCTTCGCGATATCGGCGCGGGATGAATCTGTGGACCCGCCGGTCGCACAGGCGGCAAGCCAGCCGGCGCAGCCGACTGCGAGCACCGCCCTCGGGTTCAGCATCGTGGCCAATCTACCCAACCCCACGGCGTCATCCGCGCAACGCGGACACCGTTTTCACCAGCAGGTCGGCGGCGAACTGCGGCTGCAGCGGCGGATGCGGTGAGCCGGGGTCGGTGATCTGCGTGACGAACGCGAAGTAGTCGCCCAGATACGCCGTGAAGGTGAGCGCCCGCGAAGCGGTTTCGGTGCCGGCTTCGACGAACGTCCTCGTGTCGCTGGCCATACCGACGGTGTCCACGCCCTCGATGCGCGGGGCGTCGATGAGGTTGACGCCGGCGGTCGAGCGCCCGAGGGTCATGGTCCACTGGCCGCAGTCGGCAATCAGGGCAGGGTCGAGCAGCACCGGTGCCGGCGCGTCGGCAACGACGGCGTAGACGATGCCACCGTCGCCCGAGCCCGACACCCCCTGCGCGGTCCCGGCGTCCACGCCGGCGGGATTCACCAGCGCCGCGCACTGTGGCGGGTCGGCCGTCCAGCCCACTCCGAGGCCCCAGAACCCCGCGGGCGAGCCCTGCCCGACGATGTCGGCGATTTCGTAGTCGGCAGGCAGCTCACCACGGACCCGTTTGATGTTGGACGGGTTGACCTGGACGGGCCCGCTCGCGGAAGGCTCCATCGGGGTCGGGGTGGCGTCGGGTGGTTGGGCGCACGCCGTCGTGAGCGCCAGCACCGCAACGGTGAAACCCGGCCGCAGCATGCCCGTTGATACCACAGGGAAGGCTTTGATGGACGCCATGTGCAGCCATC
>CAZDYH010000238.1:0-1886 GCA_964509355.1 uncultured Mycobacterium sp. | reverse complement strand
GTCAGCGGTTGAGCCGCCAGATGTCGGTGGACATCAGCGTCGCGAAACCACACCACAGCGGATAGGGAGTCAACGCCGCGCCGGCCGCCGGAGAGGCGTCGGCGGTCCGTCTGACGAGGTCGACGCTACTCGCGGTCAGTGCCGCCGCCACGACCGCCGACGGACCGAGCTTGTGCTCCTTGAAGAACACCCAACTCCAGCCGGCGTTGAGCGCGAGATTGACGCCCAGTGCGGCGATGTACGCGCGGGCCTTGCCATCCTGGCCATCGGCGCGGAACCGCTCGATGGCAGACGCCGAGGTGGCCGCGATATCGCCGTACAGGACGGTCCACGCCACCGGGAAGACGGCGTTGGGCGGTACGTACTTGGGCTTCCGCAACCGCGGATACCACGTCTCGACGCTCGACTTGGTGGCCACGCTGCCAGCGACCGCAGCCCCCGCTGTTGCCAGTGCCGTTCCGATCAGAGTCAACGTGCGCATGACGCCAACCTACCCGCGCGTTGAGGGCGCCAACGGCTCAGTCCGCGGCGTCCTTGTTTTCCGGACCGCCGGCGTCGGCCTTCGGCCGCTGTCCGGTCAGCGCGTCCAGTACCTTCTTCAGCGGGCGATCGCCGGACGGACGAACCACTTTCGGCTTGGGCAGATTCGCTTCGATCGGTCCGCGGAGGATATCGCGAAGCGGCTGCGGCCGGGTGACAACCCGAGTCGATGTACCGGTCTCAGAATTTGTTGCTAGAGAAAGCTTTTCGGGCAGAGTCGTGACCTTGCTTTCCGCCGGGGCGGGGTTGGTGTCTGCGTCCGCGGCAAACTGGGCAGCTGCGAGGGGAGTCGGTGCGGCCGGAATACTGGCCGGCGTCCCGGCTGGCGCACTGGGCAGGTCCGGACCGCCCACTCCGTACGGCCCCGCAGGAGTCGTCCCGAACGGTCGCCCGAGGCCGACCTCCTGTATGCCGTCGTCCCAGCCTGTCGGGATGGCTACGGCCAAGTTCACGACATCTGTAATCGGGTTCTCGAGACGGATCAACTTCGCTCTTGTCGGCTCTCCGGGGCTCGTCTCACGGGCGTAACCCCATTCGATGATCACACGCAACGGCGCATCGAATGCCGCCAGGACCGGATCGAGAAACGGGATCTGAGCCAGCGGCATCAGGATCGGCAGACGAGCGGTCGGGCTCATGTAGTAGGTGGTGTCCCCCATTTCGCCCTGATAGAGAGCGGGACTGACGCTGTTACTGAAGTAGTCGCCGTGCAGTAAGGAAATGCCGGCAATCGCGTTCGCGACCGCAAGGATGTTCAACGGGTACACCGGGAAGTCGGACCAACCATCATACTGGCGCGTGACGTCGGTGGTTGGAAAATGGCAAACGCCGGTGGAATCACAGCTGTCGGTCGGGGTGGCGCCGTCGAAGCTGATTTCCAGGATCGGGATGGTCGGCAGAAATGACAACCGCTCGAGGATGCCGCCGTTGGGACGGTTCGGGTTGGCGATCAAGAAGAATGCCAACGTAAACGGCTGACCGGTCGAGTCTTCGATGGGCTGCCAACTGCCATCTGGGTTTCGATACTCAGCGATCAGGTTGCGCTTCTCCACTGTGGCCACCCGGGCGCTCTGCGAGTAGCCGAATACGACGTAGTTCGACGTCGGGCCGGCTCCGTCCGGGTAGATATGAGCAATGCAGGACGACCTGCCCTGGACGCAATTGTCGAGATTGGCGACACCTTTCGCAACCGAATCATCGAACGTCAGAGACCCGTAGGTGGGCCAGAACTCCGCTGGCGTCCACGTCGCCACCTTGTTGTACCCACCAGGATCGGGATATGCGGCCGCGATGTAGCGACTCTGCGCTCCGTTGACGTAGTCAGTTGTGAGCGGTTCCTCGACCGT
>CAZDYH010000237.1:0-4137 GCA_964509355.1 uncultured Mycobacterium sp. | reverse complement strand
TGTGACGTCACCGCCGGCGGGGTCGGCGCCTGAGACCAGCGACCACGGTGCTCGGTAGACGCGTCCGGGCGCGGCGGGCCACGGTGTCCGTTTCGCGCCGATGGTGCGGCCGTCCTGGACCGCCCGCAGCCTCGGCATGTGGTGGTACTCGTCGACCCAGAACAGCAGGTCGCCGCGGGCAGCGCCGTAGTCGTCGGGGGAGATTAGCTGGGGTGCCACCCAACGGAACGGGGCCTGGGGCCGCACGCGGATTCCTGCGGCGGGTCGGGGTGCACCGTGTAGCCAGGCCCGGACTCCGGGAGCAACCTGGAGCCCGTCCAGCGCCGCGCCGTCAGCGGTGTCGACCGGGTGGCACAGGTTGCCAACCGCGAACACCCCCGCCCTGCTGGTTCGCAGGCCGGCGTCGACGAGTGGACCGCGGGTGCAAGGGTCCATGTCCAGACCGCCGGTGCGGGCGAGTTCGTGATCGGGAATCCAGTCGCCGGTGGTGACCACGGTGTCGCACTCGATCGTGCTCCGCTCGCCGCTGTCAAGGTTTTCCACGACAACGGAGCGAACCCGGTGCCTCCCGTCGATGCTCACCAGGCGGGTGCGGGTCAGGACCGGCCTGCGCAGCAGGAACCGGCCGGGAACGCGAAACGCGGCGTAAGCCTCGGAATGCGGGTAGACGCTGGTCATTGCGACCGTGGCGCACCCGGCCTCGCGCAGGGTGAGCACCGCAGACCAGCTGACGAGTTCGGCTCCGACGACGACCGCGCGGGTGCCCACCTGCGCGTCGTGCAGGTGGACGAGGTTCTGCAGCTCTCCGGTGGTGTAGACGCCGTCGGGCCGGTCGCCGGGGATCAGCCGCGCGGCGCGGGGCCGCTCGCGAGCCCCGGTGGCCAGGACCACGGCGTCGGCCGCGACGACTTTCCGCCCTCGCGGCGAGGTGACGTCCAGGCGGCGCTCGCCGGACCAACCGGTCACCATCGCCTCGGTCTCCAGGATTGCGCCCGCGTCGCGGGCCCGGTCGGTCAGCCGGCGGGCGTACGCCGGCCCGGAGAGGAATCGCTTGAGATCGCGGATGCCGTAGCCGGGATGATCGCTGTGCCTTGGGATTCCGCCGGTCTCGGCCTCGCGCTCGATCACCAGCACCGCACCGTCGACGAGGGGCGCCAGCGCTGTCGCGGCCGTCAGGCCGGACGGACCGCCGCCGACGATGGCGACGGCCACCTGCCGGATGTCAGTCATGGGACGACCTGCGCGTCGTCGGTGCCGCCGGACTCCAGCAGGGCTCGGGTGTGCGCGCCGCAGTAGAAGCCCTGGCAGCGGCCGTTCATGACCCGCGTGCGGCGCCGCAGCCCGTCGAGGTCGTTCGGCGGGACGGGGGAGCCGAGCGCGTCTCGGATCTCCCCGGCGGTGACCCGCTCGCAGAAACAGACGATGCGGCCGTAGGCGGGATCGGCGGAGATGCGCTGGGCGTCCTGGTAGGGGCGCACACCTGCCTCCCCGAGGTTGGGCATCTGCGGGGGGGCAGGCAGATCGACGCGCGGGGTGAGTTCGAGGCCGGTCTCGGCGAGCAGGCCCAGCACATGCTCGGCGATCGCCATGCCGGCGGTCAGGCCGGTGGATCGGATACCCGCCACCAGGACGTACCGCTGAGCCTGGTCGACCTCGATCAGGTAGTCGTCGTGGTCGATGGCGGCGCGCAGGCCGGCGTAGGACGCGGTGATCTCCTCGTCGAACAGAGTGGGCATCAGCCGCCGGCCCTTGCTGAGCAGGAACTCGAAACCGTCTTCGGAGGTTCCAGTGGCGGTTCGGTCGTCGAGGTTCTCCGACGTCGGTCCCACCATGACGTTGCCGTAGATGGTCGGGCTGACCAGTACGCCCTTGCCGCGCGACGAGGGAACTGCCAGCACGATGCACGGGACCATCGGGCGGGTGAGCTTGTCGAACACGAAGAGCTCCCCGCGGCGCGGGGTGACGCTGAAGCGCTGGTGTCCGAACTTCGCGTCCAGGTGATCGGCGCCAAGGCCGGCGGCGTTGACGATCCAGCGGCCGTGGACCTCTCCCTGCGAGGTGACCAGCGTGGTGTGCCCGGTTCCATCGTGATGCACTCTTACTTCGAGAACCATTGCACCGCAACGTAATTCCGCTCCGCGTTGCACGGCGTCGATTGCCAGCGCGAGGTTCGTGGTCCAGGTGCAGATGATCGCCTCACCGGGGACGGTCAGTCCGGCCAGCGCCCCGGGACCGAGTTCGGGGACGCGCCGGTAGACCTCATCGCCGGTGACGATCTCGCCGGCGTGGTAGCCGTTTCGCACGGCTTTCTCCTTCAGACCGGGCAGTGCGTCGAGCTCCTCCTCGGTCCACGCGACGAGCAGCGCGCCGGTGCGCTCGACCGGAATGCCGGTCTGCCGGGCGTATTCGCCCAGGAGGTGGTATCCGCGGGCAACCAGCCGGGACTCGAGGGTTCCGGGAGTGGCGTCGAACCCGGTGTGCAGCAGCGCGGTGTTGGCCTTGCTGGTGCCGTCGCCGACGTCGTTGCGGGCCTCCAGCAGCGTGACGGTCAGGCCCGTACCGGCAAGCTCGCGAGCGATCGCGCACCCCACGATGCCGCCGCCGACGACAATGACGTCCCTGACCTGGTGTGCGGCGACGGTGCTCATCTGTGCTCGGTCTCCCTGGATGCCAGCGTCGCCTCCGCTGCCTGCTTCCACCGGTGCAGATAGTCAGCGGCCCGGTCGGCGGACCACTGCGGCTGGTAGGTGTGCTCGGGTGTCCAGGTGCCGACGGCCTCGGCCGGGCTGGCGGCCGGATCGAGCGCCAGCCGGGCACATGCGGCTGCCCCGAGCGGCGTCGCATGTGCCGAGGGATAGATGTCGACGGGGATCCTGGCCAAGTCGGCCTGCGCTTGCATCAGGACCGCGGATCGGGTCAGCCCGCCGTCTGCCCGCAGCCGGGTCAGGGGCTGGCCGAGGTCGGTGGCGACGAGGTCGGTCAGGGCGGCCACCTGCGCCGCGATACCCTCCAGCAGCGCCCGCACCAGGTGGCCCCGCCCGCTGCTGAGGGTCATGCCGGTGAAGGAGGCGGTCGCCTTGGCGTCCCACCACGGGGCCGCGAGCCCGGCGAGCGCCGGTACGCATAAGACGCCCGCACTGGACTGCGCGGCTACCGAGTCCAGCTCGCCCGCGGAGGGGACCAGACCGAGGTCGATGGCCCACCGGACGGCAGCGGCCGCGGTGTAGACCTGACCGTCGACGCAGTAGGAAGTACGGTCCCGCAACCGCCAGGCAACCGAGGTCGTCAGTCCCGCGCCGGAGCGGGCGGGATGCTCGCCCAGCTGGGCGAGCAGGAAGGCTCCAGTGCCGAACGTGCACTTCGCCGCACCCGGTTCCAGGCAACTCTCGGCGAGGAGCGCCGCCTGCTGGTCCACGATCAGACCGGCGACGGGAATGGAAGGACCGAAAACCTCGGTCACGCCGATGATCTGGTCACTGTCGACGATTGCGGGCAGCGGCTCGCCGGCCAGGCCGAACAGGGCCAGGAGGTCGTCGCTCCAGGTGGTCGAGTCGAGGTCGAGCAGCAACGATCGGCTGGCCGTCGAGGTGTCGGTGACGAAGGCCCCGCACAAGCGATGCACGAGCCAGGTGTCGGTGGTGGTGACGACGCCGTCGCTGGTCACGTTCGCCCGGATCCAGGCCATCTTGGGGGCCGAGAAGTAGGGGTCGAGGACCAGGCCGGTCGTCTGAGCCACCAGTTCGGCCGACTCCGCGAGCGCCAGGCAGATCGACTCTGCGCGCCGGTCCTGCCAGACGATCGCCGGCGTTAACGGACGACCGGTGCTGCGATCCCAGGCCAGTACGGTCTCGCCCTGGTTGGCCAGGGCGACCGCATGCACGGGTACCCCCGCCTCGTCGAGTGCGCGTCGGCCGGCCGTGACGACGGAGTCGAAGAGAGTCTCGGGATCTTGCTCGACGCCACCTCCGGCGAGGTAGGTCGGCCGCAGGGCGATCTCGGCGATCGACAGGACCTGCCCCGCCGCATCGACCACGATGGCCTTGGTTCCCGAGGTGCCTTGGTCGATGGCAAGGACGCGCGTCACCGCTTCACGCTAACTCCGCATTCCCCGGTCAAGGTCCGACTACGCGCTATGGC
>CAZDYH010000236.1:0-4180 GCA_964509355.1 uncultured Mycobacterium sp. | reverse complement strand
ATCGATACCGGCGCGGTGGCCCAGCGCGTAGGCCAGCTCCTGCACCACGATCGCGCCGCCGCCGATGACGTCGACGCGTCCCTCGTGCATCGGTCCGAGCGCGGCGCGCTGCTCACGTGTCATCCCGATCAACTGGTCGCATACCGGTAGCAGCTCGGAGAACCTCACCCGGGACAGGTGGATCGCCGCCGGGTCGTAGGTCGTCATCCGCTGCGCCAGCGCTGAGATCGTCGTCATCGTGCCCGCCACGCCGACCCATGTCCGTGCCCGCTCGACGGGTACCACCCGCAATGCCTCGCCCAGCCGCTCGCGCACCACCTCGCGGGCACCGGCCACCTCGACGGCAGTCGGCGGATCCGAGTGCAGACAGCGTTCGGTCAGCCGGACGCAGCCGATATCGGCAGAGAAGCTCGCCTGCACGTCACGCTCCCCGAGTACGACTTCGGTGGATCCACCGCCCAGATCGACAACCACGAAAGGCGCACCGGCGGAATCTAGTTCGCCCACGGCGCCGTTGAAGGACAGCTCGGCCTCCTCGGCGCCGGAGATCACTTCGGCGACCGCGCCGGGAATGACGGACCCCAGCACTTCTGCGGTCATCGCGAAGAACACGTCACGGTTGGCGGCGTCCCGGGTGGCCGAGGTGGCGACCATGCGAACCCTGCTTACGTCGTGGACCCGCAGCAGGGCGGCGTAGTCGACCAGCGCTGCCCGGGTCCGTGCCAGCGCGTCGGGGACGAACTGACCCGTGGCGTCCACACCCTGTCCCAGCCGCACGATGCGCATCTCGCGGTGCACATCGTGCAAGCGGCCTTGCGTGAAATCAGAGCTCACCTCGACGATCAGCAACCGGATCGAGTTGGTGCCGCAGTCGATTGCGGCGACCCTGCTCACGTCCACTGCCCAGCCGCCAGGATGCCTGCCATCGCCGGTTCGGCGGCCAGCACCGCCAGCGCCTCGTCGCCAAGCGGATTGACACCGCGCCCCTTGGCCAGTGAATGGGCGATCAACACGTGCAGGCACTTCACCCGGTCGGGCATGCCGCCACCGGAGAATGTCGTCCCCAGTGGCTCGATGGCGTCCCGCTCGGCCAGGTACGACTCATGGGCCCGACGGTACGCGGTGGCCAGCTGGGGATCGTGCTCCAGCCGCGCGGTCATCTCCTGCATCAATCCCGACGACTCCAGCCTGCTCGCCGCGGCGGTCAGCGCCGGGTGCGTGAGGTAGTACAGCGTCGGAAACGGCTCGCCGTCAGGAAGTCTGGGCGCGGTCTTCACCACACCCGGTTCGCCGTTCGGGCAACGGTAGGCGATCTCGAGTACGCCACGGGGCTCGCGGCCGAGTTGGCGCGCCACCGCGTCCAGGTCGGCACGGTCAACCACCGGGTGTAGCGGGATTCGGCGGGATCGCCGTCGGCGGGACGGCCGTCGGCGGGACGGCTACGGGAGGAGCACCGTGGGGCGCGTCGGCAATGGTGTGCCACAGCGATGTGTACCAGGGGCCGACACTCTTGGCGGTCCCTGGTTCGGTTCCCGGTCCCGTCGGCACGGCGGCCGACGGCGGCAGCTGCACCTGGTACGGGACGTCTCCGGGCATCACGAAACCGAGCCGCTCGCGGGCCTGCGCCGCGATGAAGACGGGGTCGGCCAGCTTGGCCTTCTGTTGTTCCAGCTCGGCGATCTGCTCGCGCAGCGCGGCTTCGCTGGCGGCCAGCTGATGCATCTCGGTCCGTTGTGCGAAGTAGGTGCGTACCGGACCCGCGATGGTGAGCGTCAGAACGCACACCACCGCGGCCAGGATCGCCGCACGCCGGGCGGTGAATCCCATTCGCTGTTCGGACTGCTGCTCAGCCGATACCGCGATCGATCTCTTGATCGGCTCGACGACCGGTTCGGCCACGGCGCGTGGTTCGGCCGTCCCGCGCCGACCGGCCGCCGATTTCCGTGGGCGATCCCCGGCGGGCCGGGGAGCCGGGGACCGTCGTTTCGGGTCGGGCCGCTTCGCTTCGGGCACGGTCTATTTCACGCCTGCTTCGTGTCCAACGAGTACCGCGGGAAGGCGAGGTCACCGGCGTAGCGGGCAGCGTCTCCGAGTGCCTCCTCGATCCGCAGCAGCTGGTTGTACTTGGCAACGCGCTCGCCGCGGGCCGGCGCACCCGTCTTGATCTGCCCGCTGCCGACCGCCACCGCGAGATCGGCGATGGTGGTGTCCTCCGTCTCGCCGCTGCGATGGCTCATCATCGTCCGGTAGCCGCTGTTGTGTGCCAACGCGACCGCGTCGAGCGTCTCGGTCAACGTCCCGATCTGGTTGACCTTCACCAGCAGGGCATTTGCGGCACCTCTTTCGATGCCCTCCTCGAGCCGTTCGGGATTGGTGACGAACAGGTCGTCGCCGACGATCTGCACGCGGTCCCCGATCGACGTCGTCAACGCCACCCAGCCGTCCCAATCGTCTTCCGACAGCGGGTCCTCGATCGAGACCAGTGGGTAGGCGTCGAGCAGGCCGGCGTAGAACTCGGTCAGCTGCTCGGCGGTACGGGTCTCCTTCTCGAAGCTGTAACCGGTTCCCTTGGTGAAGAATTCGGTGGCGGCGACGTCGAGCGCCAGTGCCACATCGGCTCCGGGTTTCAAACCCGTCGACTCGATGGCCGAGCTGATCAGATCCAGTGCCGCTCTGGTGCCGGCCACGTCGGGAGCGAACCCGCCCTCGTCGCCCAGACCGGTGGCCAGGCCCTGCTTCTTCAGCACCGACTTCAGCGCGTGGTACACCTCGGCGCCCCAGCGCAGCGCCTCCTTGAAGCTCGGCGCCCCGATCGGTGCGACCATGAACTCCTGGACGTCGACCCCGGTGTCCGCGTGCGCTCCACCGTTGAGGATGTTCATCATCGGTACCGGAAGGATGTGCGCGTTCGGCCCGCCGAGATAGCGGAACAGTGGCAACGCGGCCGACTCGGCCGCCGCCTTGGCGACGGCCAGCGACACCCCGAGAATCGCGTTGGCGCCCAGCCGCGACTTGCCCGGGGTGCCGTCGAGGTCCAGCAGCGCCTGATCGACGAGTCGTTGGTCGTCGGCGCTCAATCCGATGACGGCCGGCGCGATCTCGTCGAGTACCGCCTGCACGGCCTTCTGCACGCCCCTGCCGCCGTAGCGGGCGGCGCCGTCGCGCAGTTCCACCGCCTCGTGTTCACCGGTCGACGCCCCGGACGGCACCGCGGCCCGCGCGAATGTGCCGTCGATCAGGGCCACCTCGACCTCGACCGTCGGATTGCCGCGGGAATCGAGGATCTCGCGAGCCCCGACCTGCTCGATGATGGGCACTGGCTTTCTCCTCACGTCGTGGCGCAGTCCGAACGTCCATAGCCTAGATGCCGCACGCGTGGACGGCGTGCTTCTACAGCGGGCGACCGGCCGCGTATGCGGCAGCCCAGTCCCGCACGGTGCGGGCGTACTGGTCGGAGCGGTTGTAGGCCCGTAGCGCGTCCATCCACCCCCTGGGCGTGGCCATATCCTTACCGCGCCAGCACAGATAACCGGCGGCCGACAGCGCGGCGTCGTCGAAGTTGTCCGGGCTGATCACCCCGTCGTTGTTCGCGTCGACACCGTAGAGCCGCCACGTTTCCGGAATGAACTGCATCGGGCCCATCGCCCGGTCCATTCTGGGGTCACCGTCGAGTTCGCCGTTGTCGCTGTCGACGATGTGCAGATTGCCGGCGGAGCCATCCAGGCGTACACCGCGGATCGGCGGTCGCACGTCGCCGTTCGGTGCGATCGTCGCACCGCGGTAGGTGCCGTTGTGGCTCTCCACCCTGCCGATGCCCGCCAGGGTGGTCCAGGCCAGATGGCAATCGGGATTCTCGACTTCGGCGACCCGCGCGGCATAGGCATAGGCCTCCAGCGCGGTGACGGGCATGTCCAGCGCGGGGGCTCGCTCGGCTGCCCAGGCGTGCAACTGGTCGGCGGGCCGGCCCTTGGCATGGGTGTCAACGGCGGGCACCGGCTCGCCGGCGGGGGGCGGCACACCCTCGGGAATGGGGGTGCCGACGTGCCAGGAACAGCTCGATGCCAACAGCACCGCTGTCGCGCACACCACGGCGACAGCCCGCAGCCAACGCACTGGCGACACAGGACTCCCTCGAACCAACTCGGTCCAAACCATCGTCGCATGCATTCGGAGTACTTCG
>CAZDYH010000235.1:0-4236 GCA_964509355.1 uncultured Mycobacterium sp. | reverse complement strand
GATGGTCTGGTTGAACGTGGTGTGGATGCGACCATCGGCGGCCACCGACTTCAGCAGCCCGTCGACGGTGACCTTCAGCCGGGTGGCGTCCCGGTGCGCCAGCAGGTGCTCGAGGAACGGGTGCCCGGTCTTGTCGAACAGCGTCTGCAATGCGTCGGCGTCGGTGGTGTACCCGGTTTTCGTCCGCTTGGTCTTGGGCATCTCGAGCTCGTCGAACAGCACCACCTGCAGCTGTTTGGGAGATCCGAGGTTGATCTGCTTGCCGATTACGGCGTACGCGGCCTCGGCGGCGTCCCGGATCTCGTCGCCGAACTGGCTCTGCAGGCTGGTGAGCAGGTCGAGGTCCACGGCGATACCCGCGGTCTCCATGCCGGCCAGCACGGACTGGACGGGCAGCTCCATGTCGCCGAGCAACGCCGCGGAGTCGATGCGCGCCAGCTCGGCGTCCAGGGCATCGGCCAGGTCGACGACGGCGCGGGCGCGCAGGATCAGCGTCTGGACCGCCTGGTCGTCGATGCCCTCTTCATCGTCGAGAAGCGAGAGCTGTTGCTGCTCAGGGCTTTCGGCCCGCAGCTCGCGGCGCAGGTAGCGCAGCGAGAGGTCGTCGAGCGCGAAGCTGCGCTGCCCGGGCCGCACCAGATAGGCGGCCAGCGCGGTGTCGGAGGTGACACCGGCCAGTGTCCAGCCGCGGCCGGTGAGGTCGTGCATGGCCAGCTTCGCCTCGTGCAGCGCCTTGGGCTGCCCGGGGTCTTCGAGCCAGCGTCCGAGCGCGGCGTCGTCGTCGGGGCTCAGCGTGGCGGTGTCGATGTAGCAACCGTCGCCGTCGGCGGCCGCGATGGCCAGCGCGGTGGCGTCGCCGTCGAAGGCGAGGTGGGTCCCCACCACCGCCAGCCCGGACCGGCGGCCGTCTCCGGCGTGCTCGGCCAGCCATGCCGCGACCGTGCCGGGCGCCAGCGCGCCCCCGCGCACGTCGAATCCCTCGTCGACCTCGGGTTCGACGGCGGCCAGCGTGTCGAAAAGCCGGTCGCGCAGCACCCGGAACTCCAGGTCGTCGAACAGCCGGTGGATCTGGTCGCGGTCCCACGGCAGCATCCGCAGGGTGTCCGGGGTCTGTGCCAGCGGCACGTCGCGGATCAGATCGGTGAGCTCACGGTTGAGCACCACGCTGGCCAGGTGGGCCCGCAGCGCGTCACCCACCTTCCCGCCGACCGAGTCGACGTTGTCGACCAGAGATTGCAGCGAGCCGTACTCGGAGATCCACTTCGACGCGGTCTTCTCCCCTACCCCGGGAATCCCGGGCAGGTTGTCGCTGGGGTCGCCGCGCAGCGCGGCGAAGTCGGGATACTGCTGCGGCGTCAGCCCGTACTTCTCGACGACGGCCGCCGGGGTGAACCGGGTCAGTTCGCTCACGCCCTTGCGCGGATAGAGCACCGTCACGTCGTCGCTGACCAGTTGCAGCGAGTCACGGTCGCCGGTGACGATCAGCACCCGGTAGCCCTCCGCCTCGGCCTGAGTCGCCAGCGTCGCGATCAGGTCATCGGCCTCGAAACCGGGTTCGGCCAGCACGGTGATGCCCAGCGCCACCAGGACTTCCTTGGTGATGTCGATCTGTCCGCGGAACTCGTCGGGCGTGGCTGATCGGCCCGCCTTGTATTCCGGATAGCGCTCGGAACGGAATGTCTGCCGCGACACGTCGAAGGCTGCTGCGATATGCGTCGGAGCCTCATCGCGCAGCAGGTTGATCAGCATCGCGGTGAAGCCGTAGACGGCGTTGGTGGTCAGCCCGTTCTGGGTCTTGAAGTTCTCGGCCGGCAGCGCGTAGAACGCCCGGAACGCGATCGAGTTGCCGTCCAGCAGCATCAGGGTCGGCTTGTCACCGGCCGCACCGGCCGCTGCGGCCTTTCCGCCGGCGGTCTTGGCTGGGCTCACGGCCCTAACTCTAGGCACCGGGTCGGACATCGCGGCACCCCGGATGAAACTGCAACACGTTTCAGTTTCGCCGTGCGAATCGGTACGCTGGCCGGGTGCCAGGAGCAACTAGTCAGCCGGCCGGCCGGCCGGCCATCGACGGGTGGTTCGCCACCGACGAATCCGGCCGGGCCCACCTGATCGGCAGCAAGTGCCCGTGCTGCGGCACCTACGTCTTCCCGCCCCGGGCCAACAACTGCCCCAACCCCGCATGTGACGGCGACGCGCTGGAGCAGGTTCCGCTGTCGCGGCGGGGCACGCTGTGGAGCTACACCGAGAACCGCTATGCGCCGCCGCCGCCCTATCCCACGCCGGACCCGTTCGAGCCGTTCGCCGTCGCCGCGGTGCAACTCGAGGCCGAGGGGCTGATCGTGCTGGGCAAGGTGGTCGAGGGCACGTTGGCCGCCGACCTGTCGGTCGGGATGGCGATGGAGCTGGCGATCGAACCGCTGTTCACCGATGACGGCGGTGTGCGGCGCACCACCTACGCCTGGAGGATCGCCGCATGAGCGCGCCCGAGCCGGTCTACATCCTCGGTGCGGGTATGCACCCGTGGGGCAAGTGGGGTCAGGACTTCACCGAGTACGGCGTCGTCGCCGCCCGCGCGGCCCTGAGCGAGGCGGGCCTGGACTGGCGGCGCATCCAGTTCGTCGCCGGTGCCGACACCATCCGCAACGGCTATCCGGGATTCGTCGCCGGAGCGACGTTCGCCCAGAAGCTGGGCTGGAACGGGGTGCCGGTCAGCTCGAGCTACGCCGCGTGCGCAAGCGGCTCGCACGCACTGCAGAGCGCCCGCGCCCAGATCCTGGCCGGCTTCTGCGATGTCGCGCTGGTCGTCGGCGCGGACACCACGCCGAAGGGCTTCTTCGCGCCTGTCGGTGGTGAGCGCCGCGACGATCCGGACTGGCAGCGGTTCCACCTGATCGGAGCGACGAACCCGGTGTACTTCGCGTTGCTGGCGCGGCGCCGGATGGACCTGTACGGCGCCACGGTCGAGGATTTCGCTCGGGTCAAGGTCAAGAACGCCCGCCACGGGCTGCAGAACCCCAACGCCCGCTTCCGCAAGGAAACCTCGGTGCAGGACGTCCTGGCCAGCCCGGTGGTGGCCGACCCGCTCCGGCTGCTCGACATCTGCGCCACCTCCGACGGTGCGGCGGCTCTCGTTGTCGCCAGCGCGAGCTTCGCCCGCGAGCACCTCGGATCGACACACGGTGTGCCGTCGGTACGCGCTGTCAGTACGGTGACTCCGCGCTACCCGCAGCATCTGCCCGAACTACCCGATATCGCAACCGATTCCACCGCCGCGGTGCCCGCCCCCGACCGCGTCTTCAAGGACCAGATCCTCGACGCGGCCTACGCCGAGGCGGGCATCGGGCCCGACGATCTGAGCCTGGCCGAGGTCTACGATCTGTCCACCGCGCTGGAGCTCGACTGGTATGAGCACCTGGGATTGTGCCCGAAGGGTGAAGCCGAGGCGCTGCTGCGCAGCGGCGCGACGACCGTCGGCGGCCGGATCCCCGTCAACCCGTCCGGCGGGCTGGCGTGCTTCGGCGAGGCCATCCCCGCCCAGGCCATCGCCCAGGTCTGCGAGCTGACCTGGCAGCTGCGCGGGCAGGCGGTCGGCCGCCAGGTCGAGGGCGCGACAGTGGGAATCACCGCCAACCAGGGCCTGTTCGGCCACGGCTCGTCGGTGATCGTCGCGCGCTAACCGCTGCGCGCCAGTCAACCTCTACCGCGAGCGTGCGCGAAATGCCGCTCATACCGGCGTGTCGCTGGCACGACACGCACGCTCGCGCGATCTGGAAAGCTAAGCCACCCCGAGGTAGGCAGCGCGAATGCTGTCGTCGTGCAACAACTCTCGGGCAACACCGGTCCGGGTGACGGCACCGGTCTCCAGGATGTAGGCGCGGTCAGAGCGGCTCAGCGCCTGTTGGGCGTTCTGCTCGACCAGCAGCACCGTGGTTCCCTGCTTGTTTATCTCTGAGATGATCTTGAAAATCTGGGAGATCACCATCGGCGCCAGGCCCATCGACGGCTCATCGAGAAGCAGCACATGTGGCCGCGCCATCAGCGCCCGCCCGATGGCCAGCATCTGCTGCTCGCCACCGGACAGCGTGCCACCGACCTGGGTCCGCCGTTCGGCCAGCCTCGGGAAGCTCTCCAGGACCCAGTCCAGCCGTTCGTCATGTTCCGCCTTGGAGGCGAACTTACGCCCGTAGCAACCCATTTCGAGGTTCTCGACGACGGTCATACCGGGAAACACACCAC
>CAZDYH010000234.1:2992-4259 GCA_964509355.1 uncultured Mycobacterium sp. | reverse complement strand
GGCAGTGGAATCTGCTGGGTGATGCAGTGCACGCCACCGCCGCCGTAGGCGACGATGTTGCCGGGAACACCGACGACTTCCCGATCAGGAAACGCCTGCCGCAGCATCGCCAGTGCGGGCTCGTCGAGTTCGTGTCCCGCGATCGGCACGACCACGCCGCCGTTGGCGACGTAGAAATTGGCGTAGGCCACCATGGTCTTGCTGCCGTCGGGCAGCGTCTGGACGGGGAACTCGGGCAACTCGAGGATCTCGAAGGGCCGACCTGCGGCATCCGTCGACTCCCTCAGAACCTTCAGGTTGGCAGCCATCCGCTCGTAGTCCGGTAACGCGGGGTCTTCGCACGTTTGGGCTATCACGACACCGGGGCGCACATACGTGCAGACGCCGTCGACGTGGCCGTCGGTGTGCGCGTCGTCGTAGTGGCCGAACTTGAGCCAGATCACCTTGCTCACCCCGAGGCGCTGCTGGAGTTCGTTCTCGATCTCCGCGCGCGACATGGACGGGTTACGGTTCACATTGAGCAGGCACTGCTCGGTTGTGATCAGCGTGCCTTCCCCGTCGACCGTGATCGCCCCACCCTCGAGAATCATGTCCGAAGCAACCCGCTCGATGCCGAGGACGTCGAGGATTCGCCGGCTGATCGTGGCGTCCCGGTCGTAAGGCAGGAAGCGCTCGCCCCAGGAGTTGAACCCGAAGTCCACCCCTGCACGCCGGCCCCGCCCATCGAGCACGATCAACGGTCCGGAATCTCGGATCCACGAGTCATCGACGGCCAGGTCCACGATCTGCACCGCGCTGCCGCACGCGGCGCGCGCCTCATCGGCCTGCCCCGGATTTGTGATCATCAGCACGGGTTCGAACGCGCCGATCGCATTCGCCGTCGCCGCGTACTCCGCCTTGGCCTGCTCGTAGAACGGTCCCCACAGGCTCTCCCGGGTGGGCCACACCATCAGGCATCGCTCGTGGGGGGCCCACTCGGCCGGCATCCGCCACGGCGTCGAGGCGGATGCACTGGGCAGGTTGTGGTCGGGTGCCGCAGTCATCAGGTGAGCATCACACTGACTGATAAATTAGTCAATATGACTGATGGGGGAAGATTGTCATCTTCCCAGCAAGCTCAATGCGTTGCTTCGCTAGTTTGGCGTGTTGACTGACATTTTGATCAGGACATGGTCCACTGGCGCGTAAGGAGGATGACGCGATGCTCAGAAGACGGTTCCTGCGATCGGGCCTGCTCGCGGCCGGCGGGTTGCTGGCCGCGGCCTGC
>CAZDYH010000234.1:0-2892 GCA_964509355.1 uncultured Mycobacterium sp. | reverse complement strand
GAACTGGACCTGGCCCGCGGCCTGGTCGGCCCATCTGTCGAATTCGTCGCGGCCCCGCTCGACGACCTGTGGATGCGCGACCAGCAAGAGCCGGCGATCCCATGACTGACCGCCAGTCGTTGATTCTGGAAGCGGCGGTTCGGGTGATCGCCCAAAGCGGAGTACGGGGGCTGCGGATCGAGAAACTGGCCGCCGAGGCCGGTATTTCGACCGCCCTGATCTACTACCACTTCGGCGATCGTGCCGGGCTGATCCGCAGCGCGCTCGAACATATCAACGACCGCGCCGCCCGCTATACCGAGCAGGCTCTGACATCAACGAACCCGCGGGCGCAGATCGAACAGATGCTCCTACTCGAGATCCAGGGCACTCCGTCGGTCCGGGAGAACAGCATCGCATGGGGGGAGCTCAGAGCGAGCGCGGTATTCAGCGACGATCTGCGCGCCCAACTCCGCGCCGCCACGCAGGCGTGGTCGACGGACCTCGCGAACGTCATCAGGATCGCTCAGGATGCCGAAAAGGTCGACACAAGCATCGATCCCATCGACGCCGCCGAACGCCTCACCGCCCTGGTCGAGGGGCTGAGCCAACGCTGGCTCAGCGGGTCAATCACCCTGGAAAGAGCCCAACACCTTCTCGCCGGCGCGCTCAACACCGAGCTCGGAACTCCGCGGTGATATCACCGACGTGACCCCGCTTGTCACAGGCGCCACCTCGTTGATGTAATCAATTGATTGATTGAGTCAGTGACGACGAAAGAGCCCCTCGATGACTGTCCTGACCGCGCTGCGTCTGAACATGACGAACGTTGCCGACCCCGCCGCCGACCACGGGGAGCGCTACCGGGCCGCACTCGACATGGCCGCCTATGCCGATCAGTGCGGCTTCACCGGCATCAGTTGCGAAGAGCATCACCTGGCCTCGAACGGATGGCTGCCGTCGCCACTGATCCTGGCCGCCGCGATCGCCGGACGAACGAGCACGGTGCCGATCAGCGTCAACGCACTCATCGTCACCCTCTACGATCCGCTGCGGCTTGCCGAGGATATCGCCGTCCTGGACAACATCTCTGCGGGACGATTCAGCTTTGTGGCCGGGATGGGATACCGGCCCGAGGAGTACCACGCAGTGGGCAGGGACTGGACCCGGCGGGCACAACTCATGGACGAATGCCTCGAGACGCTCCTCAACGCCTGGAAGGACGAACCCTTCGAATACCGCGGCAAGCTCGTCAACGTGACACCGAAACCGCACACAAAACCTCGACCGTTCTTCTTCGTCGGGGGCATGAGCCCGGCTGCCGCCAGACGCGCAGCACGCTTCGGACTGCCGTTCTCACCCCCGATGGCCATGCCGGAACTGGCAGCCCTCTACACCGAGGAGCTCACCAAGAACGGACACCGCGGCTTTGTTTTCAGCCCAGCGAAAGGCAGCACCGTCACTCTGCTGAGTCGCGACCCCGACGCGGCGTGGGCCACCCACGGGGACTTCCTGATGAACGAAGCCACCGAGTACAGCGCATGGAAACAAGACGGACTACGCCGGCCAAACGACGTCACCCCGACGTCCGCTGAGCACCTGCGCAGCCTCGGCAACGTCGAGATACTGACGCCCGAGGAGCTGATAAAGCAGTGCGAGGCCGGTCGGCGCGCCGTGACCATGAATCCCCTCATCGGGGGCCTTCCACTCGACGATGCATGGGCGAGCCTGCGGTTGCTCGGCGACGAAGTTGTTCCGCAACTGGCCAGCCCTGACGGACCTTGACCTCGCCGGTGAGAGACGCCATACTAAAAATTTAATCAAGTGATCGATTACTTAGTTGAGGACAGGATGGGTACCACGTCATGACGGTCACCTCGCCGCAGCTTGGCCGGCCGGTGGGCGCCAACGGCGAGGAGACGCGCCGGCGAATCATCACCGCGGCCATGCGGTGTGTGGCCGAGATCGGCTACTCCCAAGCCACCATCCGGGAGATCGCCCGGGCCGCCGATATGACGAGCGGCAGTCTCTACCACTACTTTCCGAACAAGTCGGAGCTGCTGAAAGCCACCGTCAGCGCGATCGAAGACATTGTGCTGCCCCGGTTGCGTGAGGCCGCCCAGCGCCGCGGCGACGTTGTTGACCGGCTCGACGCGGTGCTGGATGAGTCCGACCGGCTGATGCACGAGTATCCGTATCTGGCCGCGTTCGAGCGGGCGATACGCGCCGAGAAGGCCGCCTACCTGCTGACGGACAGCACAGATCATGACGCCTTCAAGACGTTGCGCGACATCATCGGTGACATCATCAACGACGCCGACCGGCAGGGCGCCCTGGCCGCCGAAACCGACGCCCAGGGTGCGGTTGATGTGATCTATGCGCTCATCCGTGGCCTTACCGAGCGGGCGGCGAACATGCCGCCCGACGCCTACCACACCGCGCTGCGGTCAGCCAAACAGCTGATCCGGGGAACCCTGTTCAACCGCCGCCCAGGACGTTCCACTTCCCGAACCCGTTGACGCAGGTGAGGAGTTCACCGCATGGTCTGCCCGAATCTTCCGCCCGGCTTCGACTTCACCGACCCCGAGATATACGCCGAACGGCTGCCCGTCGAAGAACTCGCCGAGCTGCGTAAGACGGCGCCGATCTGGTGGAACGAGCAGCCGATCGGTAAGGGCGGCTTCAATGACGGCGGCTACTGGGTGGTCACCAAACACCAAGACGTCAAGGAGGTCTCGCTGCGCAGCGATGTGTTCTCCACCTCCGAGAACACCGCGATCCCCCGATTCCCCGATGACATCAAGCGTGAGAACATCGACATGCAACGGGCGGTGCTGCTGAACATCGACGCACCACATCACACCCGGTTGCGCAAGATCATCGCCCGCGGCTTCACCCCGCGAGCCATCGGCC
>CAZDYH010000233.1:0-4316 GCA_964509355.1 uncultured Mycobacterium sp. | reverse complement strand
GCCGCGCGCTTTTCGGCATCGGTCTGGGCGATCACCAGCAACTGATAGTTCTTGACGTACTGCTGCTCGATGGTCGAACCGCCGCGGGTGTCCATGTCGCCAGATGCGTAGCCGGCCAACCCGGTCAGCGTGCCCTTCCAGTCCACACCGTTGTGTTCGGCAAATCGCTTGTCCTCGATCGAGACGATTGCCAGCTTCATGGTGTCGGCGATCTTGTCGCTGGGCACTTCGAACCGTCGCTGCGAGTACAGCCAGGCGATCGTATTGCCCTTCGCGTCGACCATCGTCGTCACCGCCGGTACGTCGCCCTCGACGAGCTGAGCCGATCCGTTGGCTACCACGTTGGAGGCGCGGTTGGAGACCAGACCGAGTCCGCCGACCACGGGGAAGAGCAGCGCAGCGGTGATGACACCGGCCAACAGGCAGCACCAGGCCAACCTGATGACCGTTGCGGCGGCCGGGGGACGATCCGACATGCGTACAGAGTAACGACGGTTCGCTGCGGCGGTGGGGGTCCTGCGCTTCGCCGGCCGCCCCAGCGGAGTGGTCCGGGTCCGTCATCATGATCGGACGGCACGGTTGTCCCAAAAAAGCCGTTGCCAGACTGTTGCGCAAACGATACCTGACCACCTAACTTAGACACACAGTGCGATTCAGGTAACACAAGCCTGCGCAATGTGGCGTAGATCGCATCAGCGGCCTACACGCGAGAGTTGCGCCGTCGCTGTGGCGGCCCGGACGAAGGGGATCGTCGTGTCAGGTACGCGGCCCGCGGCGCGCAGGACAAGCACAGCATCGATCCACAGCGCTGTCCAGGGCGCAGAGGGCGAGGCCCGTATCGCGTGGGTGTCCCAGGCCCGCTGTCGCGGTGCGGATCCCGATGAGCTCTTCGTCAGAGGGGCGGCTCAGCGTAAGGCTGCGGTGATCTGCCGGCACTGTCCGGTGATGGCCGAATGCGGCGCTGACGCGCTGGACAACCGCGTCGAGTTCGGCGTCTGGGGCGGTATGACCGAACGCCAGCGCCGCGCGTTACTCAAACAGCACCCCGAGGTGGTGTCGTGGGCCGAGTTCTTCTGCGCCCAGCGCAAGCATCGCAGCGCCGGCTGACGTCGCGCGGAACCCCGGTCAATCGCCCTGTTCGGCTAACCTCTCACCGCGGTGATCTGATCGGCGATGGCCTGCAGCGCCTCCAGATCGGAGACATCGAACGGCAGTGACGGCACTCCGACGATCGGCACGTGTGGATTGGCCCCGGTGAACCGCCCTAACAGCCGAATCTCCCGCTTGGCCGTCAATGCGCGGTCGGCGTGGATGCGCAGCACCGCCGCGGCCAGTGAGTCGGGGCCGTCGTCCTTCGCGTCGGCCTCCAACTGCTCGGCGGCGTCTACCGCGCGCTCGACCGTCAGCGCGCACAGCGTCGGGTGAGTGCGGTTCAGGATGAGTCCCGCCAGCGGCATGCTTTCCTGCGACAGCCGGTCGATGAAGAAGGACGCCTCCCGCAGCGCGTCCGGCTCGGCCGCCGACACCACCACGAACTGGGTGCCGCGCCGCTTCAGCAGCGCGTAGGTGCGGTCGGCCCGCTCCCGGAAGCCACCGAAGGTCGAGTCCAGCGACTGCACGAAAGTCGAAGCGTCGGAGAGCATCTGCGAGCCCAGGATTGTCGACAGCGCCTTCATCGCCAGGCCGACCGCGCCGGTCACCAGGCGACCGATCCCGCGGCCAGGTGCCAGCAGCAGCCGCCACAGGCGCCCGTCCATGAAGCTGCCCAGACGTTTTGGAGCGTCGAGGAAGTCCAGCGCATTGCGCGACGGCGGGGTATCCACTACTACCAGATCCCAGCGGTCCTGTGCCAGCAGCTGGCCGAGCTTCTCCATCGCCATGTACTCCTGCGTGCCGGCGAGCGAGGTGGCGACGGTCTGATAGAACTGGTTGTCCAGAATCGATTGTGCCCGTCCGGGTTCGGAGTACTCGGTGACCATCTCGTCGAAGGTCCGGCGCATGTCGAGCATCATGGCGTACAGCTCGCCGCTGACCTCGGGCGCGAGGGGTACCCGCTGCGGTGAGTTGCCAAGGTCCTTGATTCCCAGGGCCTGCGCCAGGCGTTTCGCCGGATCGATCGTCAACACCACCACCTTGCGCCCGTACTCCGCCGCGCGCAGCGCCATTGCCGCCGCGGTGGTGGTCTTGCCGACGCCGCCTGCTCCGCAGCACACCACCACCCGGTTCGAGGTGTCCGCCAGGATCGAGGCCATATCCAGAGCCGGTGGTGCGGTGCTCATCTAACCCCCTGCTGGGCAAGAGTTTCGGCGAGCTCGTAGAGGCTGCCGAGGTCGACACCGTCGGCCACCGTAGGCAGCTCGAGGCGCGGCACGTGGATCTCCTCGAGCTCCGCGGCGCTCTCGGTGCGGGCGCTGATCCTGGTGGCGTGCTCGATCGCCTCGGTCAGCAGTCCCGCGAAGTCGATGTCGGGCAGTTTCACACCGGCCTTCTTCAGCCCGGCCCGAACGGCGTCGGCGTCGATATCACCCTCGGCGGCCTTGGCAAGATCGTCGGGCCGCAGGAAGACCGGGATGTTGCGGTTGACGATGACGCTGCCGATCGGCAACTGCAGCCGCTCCAGCTCGTTGATCGCCTCGAGCGTCTCCTGGATCGGCAGCGCCTCCAGCAGCGTCACCAGATGAATCGCCGTCTGATCGGAGTGCAGTAACTTCACCACGCCCTCGCTCTGCGAGTGCACGGGGCCGCCCTTGGCCAGGTCGGCCACCGCCTTGGTGACATCGAGGAAGCGGGCGATCCGTCCGGTCGGCGGGGAGTCGACGACCACCGCGTCGTAAACCGGCAGCTTGTTCTTGTCCAGGCGGACCACCGACTCCTTGATCTTGCCGGTCAAGAGCACGTCGCGCAGGCCGGGCGCGATCGTCGTCGCGAACTCGATGGCCCCGATGCGGCGCATCGCCCGGCCCGCGATGCCGAGGTTGTAGAACATGTCGAGGTACTCCAGAAACGCCGCCTCGATATCGATCGCCAGCGCGTTGACCTGGCCGCCGCCCTCCGCGGTCGCGATCTTCAGTTCTTCGTACGGCAGGGGCGGCACGTCGAACAGCTGTGCAATGCCTTGCCGCCCTTCGACTTCCACCAGCAGCACCTTGCGTCCGCCGGCCGCGAGGGTGAGGGCCAAAGCGGCCGCAACGGTCGACTTCCCGGTTCCGCCTTTGCCCGTTACGAAGTGCAGGCGGGCCTTCGCCAAGCGAGAGGGCCAGCCGACGGTAGTCCCGCCGCTCGGTGTGGTCGCCACCATTGCATGTTAGCCAAGCCGATCATCGGTCCTGCTCAGTTGGTTGCCGGGGGCACCGATAAGCTCAGGCCATGAGCGAACCGACCACCTGGGAGTACGCGACAGTCCCGCTGTTGACGCACGCGACCAAACAGATTCTCGACCAGTGGGGGGCCGACGGTTGGGAGCTGGTTTCGGTGCTGCAAGGGCCGACCGGTGAGCAGCACGTCGCCTACCTCAAGCGGCCGAAATGAGTGCGTCGGCACGGCTTGCCGAGCTCGGGATCACCCTCCCGGCGGTGGTCAAGCCGCTGGCGTCCTATGTTCCCGCGGTACGCACTGGCAACCTGGTGTATACCGCCGGCCAGCTGCCGATTGAATCGGGCAAGCTGGCTCGGGCCGGAAAGGTCGGGGGCGAGGTGAGCCTCGAGGACGGCAAAGCACTGGCTCGCGTCTGCGCGCTGAATGCACTGGCCGCCGTGGATTCGCTGGTGGGTATCGACGCGGTGACACAGGTGGTCAAGGTCGTCGGGTTCGTCGCCTCGGCGCCCGGCTTCAACGGCCAACCCGGCGTCGTCAACGGCGCCTCGGAGCTGCTCGGTGAGG
This sequence comes from uncultured Mycobacterium sp., assembly GCA_964509355.1. Classification (GTDB taxonomy): domain Bacteria; phylum Actinomycetota; class Actinomycetes; order Mycobacteriales; family Mycobacteriaceae; genus Mycobacterium. The sequence continues at coordinate 437 of CAZDYH010000233.1, read as the reverse complement.
TTTTCGGCGACGCCGGCGCGCATGCCCGCTCGGCGGTCGGGGTAGCGGAGTTGCCGCTGGACGCGCCGGTGGAGGTCGAGTTGGTCGTCGAGGTCAGGTGACGGACACGCGTACCGACCGGCCGGCCCACCCGGCATATGGGTTGCTGCGTCCGGTGACCGAGACCGCGTCGGTACTACTGGCCGACAACCCGGGCTTGATGACGTTGGACGGCACCAACACCTGGGTGCTGCGCGGCCCGCGCAGTGATGAGGTTGTGATCGTCGATCCCGGCCCGGAGGACGACGAGCACGTCGCGCGGGTGGCGGGCGTCGGCAAGGTCATGCTGGTGCTGATCAGCCACCGCCACGGCGACCACACCGACGGTATCGACAAGCTCGTCGAACGCACGGGTGCGGTGGTGCGTTCGGTGGGTACCGGGTTCCTGCGCGGCCTTG
>CAZDYH010000232.1:1773-4323 GCA_964509355.1 uncultured Mycobacterium sp. | reverse complement strand
ATCACGTTGGCGATGTCGATACGAGGCCGACAACCGCGCCTCCCAGACAGTGACCGGGCGATCCGCGCGGTAGCCCAGAGTCCGTAGAGGGCGGCACGCTGGGAGACCAGACCTGAAACGGGTGCGAGGACCACGTGGCGCAGGCCCGCGTCGCCGAAGGCCTGAAGCTTGGCCACCACCTGTTCTGGAGTGCCCCACAGCAGGGGCCCCTCGGTCATCACGGCATCCGGCACGGCGGCGATGGCCTCCTCGATCGTCCGGCGGTCGTGGCGGTCCGGCACGAAGTCGACGAGCGCATTGAAGTGCTCCCCAAGAGGGTGCACGGCCCCGGCCTGCCGCCACAGATCGGCGGGAGCCCCGAGCCCCAGCAGTCGGATGGCCTTGGTCTCGAGCATGGCCCGTGCCTCCTGCTCGGAGGCGCCGATCACCATGAAGCGAAGCAGTGCCGGCGTGATCGAGGCCGGGTTTCGCCCCGCCTCGGCGGCCGCGGCCCGTACCGTCGCCAGCTTGGCGGCATACTCCTGCGGCGAGACGACCGTGGTGGGGTACCACCCGTCGCCGTAACGTCCGGTCAGCCGCAGCATGCGAGGACCGTGCCCGGCGATCCAGATCTCGGGCACCCTGCCGTTCGGGGCTTTGAGATCCATCGTTGCCTGGTCGAGCCGGTAGTGCTTGCCGGAGAAGGTGATCGGCCCTCGCGCCGACAGACACAGACGGATGATCTGGAGGGCCTCCTCCAGCCGGGTGACCGGCTCGGAGAAGTCCAGACCGTACGGGTCGATATTCATCCGCTCGCCGGCGCCGATGCCGAGGATGGGCGCGCGCTTGGTGAGATGAGACAGTGTCATCATCGCCTGTGCGATCAGCACGGGATGGCGCCGGATCGGCTCGGTCACCCCGACTCCGAGGCGCAGCCGCCCGGCCCGCGACGCGAGGTAGCCCAGCAGAACCTGGTAGTCGAAGATCTCGTGCGGGCTCGCGCGTTGCGCGGCGAGCCAGGTCAGTTCCCGGTCCCAGATGGCGCTGGGAAAGACGTTCTGGAAGTGGTCGATGACCATCACCGAGTCCAGCCGCATCGCCCGCGCAGCGAGGAGGTAAGTCCGGACGGCGCTCAGTGGCGGCTGCGTCCCGATCTGAAGCCCCACCGAGATTCCCGAATCTGTCATGACGACATCACCCTTGCCTTTCCGCGGTTCACCGGGTGCCCGGCCTCAGCCTCGTCGCAGAGGTGGCAGCCCGCGCCGCGGCGTGGCGCCCGACATGGGTCAACACCAAAAGCCCATGGCCCGTGAGCCATCCGAGCCGGATGCGCCACAGCAGCTGCAGGCCGCCACCGGCAGCCGCGACGGTTCGCTTCCAGCCAGCCGTCACCGGCCACCTCCCGCCGGCAGGGCTTCTCGGTACACCAGAGGCCCAGCTCTCGCGAATACCCTGTGCCATAGCGGTTCCCTACGTTTGTGTGGATTCTTTCTCCACGCCTGTGCGACATCTTCTGTGCGGCAACCGCTAGAACCGATCGCCCCAAAGCATCGGTTCTTTCGCGCGGGCATGTGATCAATGGCCATCGGTACCGGGACTTGCGACCCTGGTGCTGATAGCGCCCGCATGGGACGATGTGGTTTGCCGATGTGCCCATTATGGAGGGCCCGGCGGCGACGAACAAGCAACCGGCGCGCGCCGCTTACGTCGATGAGCAAGGGCAGTGGTGATGGGCATGCGCGATAGAGATGAGCGGCTGCGCAATGAGGTTGAGCACCCGGAGCGCTACCAGGAGGTGACGATTACCTCCGCGGGCGTGCCGATTGTGCTGTCGGTGTGGCACGGCCGATCGGACGGCCCTGTGGTGGTGTTCCTGCCGGGAACCATGACCCATCCGCTGTTCTATGAAGAGTTCTGCGATGGCCTTGCCGCCCAAGGCATCACCGTCGTGGGCGTCCACCCCGAGGGGCACGGTAAGAGCCCTCGCGTCGGGCGGGTACTGCGTCTGGGAAATCTCGTCACCAACGCCCTTGACGCCACCGCGTGGGCCCGGGACCGGTTCGGGCGGTGCCCTGTGGTCGTGGGCTCCAGTCAAGGCAGTGTGCTGGCGATGATCGTCGCAACCCGCGACCACGAACTCGCCGGCGTCGTCGCCCACAACATCCTCGATCCCGCACTGCCCGCCTCGATCACGGTGTCGAGGTTCCCGACTTTCCTTCAAGCCGCATACGGGCCTGTTGTGCGCGGCTTTCGGGTGCTGGCCAAGCTGGCACCGCGGCTACCGATCCGGTTCAGCGTCTACCTCGACCTGGCCCGGGTATGCCGTGAACCGTGGACAGCCGAGCAATTATTGATGGACCCGCTCAGCCTGCGTGCCTACCCGCTTGCCTTCCTGGCCGACCTGTTCACCGCCGACATGAAAGCCATGGGCGATGGCTCGATCACGTGTCCGATCGTGGTCGTTGCCGGCCGCGGAGACCCGTTGTTTAGCTTGGACTACACCCAGAAGGTTTTCGCCCGCATTGCCGCCCCTGCCAAAGAGCTTGTCGTGTTCGACACCGACCACCACCT
>CAZDYH010000232.1:0-1673 GCA_964509355.1 uncultured Mycobacterium sp. | reverse complement strand
GAGTTGGGCTGATGCTGCTGGTGCTCGAGGCGGTCTTGATCGTCGTCTTCCGCCTGCAGGTACGCCCGGCGATCGACGCCATCCGGCGCTTCAACAGAGCTGTCCTCAACCCGGCGATGATGAAACTGGCCGGGTCCGCCCACTGGTACGCCTCGGTGATCCACCACCAAGGCAGAGCCTCGGGACGGTCCTACGCGACGCCTGTCGTCGTCGAGCAGGCCGGAAGCCACTTCTACATCCCACTGCCGTATGGCCTAACCGACTGGTGCGCCAACGTGACGGCTGCAGGCGGATGCACCATCGAACGCAAGGGCAAGCGCTATCACACCGCAGCGCCGACAATCGTTCCGTTCGCAGACGCAGCCCCGGCGATCTCGGCGCGGTCACTGCGAACGTTCCGCCTCTACAACTTGCGGTCTTTCCTGCGTCTGAACATCACCGGCGAGGAATGACCCTGGGTAGGCCGGACGGCGCATGCGACGAACCTTCCGAACGGCGTCACTCCCTGTGGGGCCGGTGCATCTGACGTCACTGCCTGTTATGTCCAAGTGCGACCTCATGGCGCATTTCGAGGACTGGGTCACCGACCCCGACATCACCCTCGCGTCGCTCCGGCGCGACTTCGCATCCAGCCCGCTACGGGGTGACGCGCCTGTTGACGACGCCGCACTCTGTACGTACTCTTGTCCGTACATAGAAGGAGGGTGGCATGGCTGCGACGGCCCGGTTGGAGGTTCGGGTTCGCCCGGACACCAAGGCGCGCCTGGAGCGAGCGGCGGCTCTGGCGCAGGTTCCGGTCAGTGACTTCGTGCGTTCGGCTGCTGAGGATCGGGCTGACCTGGTGCTGGCCGAGCACGATACCCAGACATTGGTCCCGGCGGGGTTCTACGACGAGCTACTGGCGGCGCTGGACGCCCCCACGCAACCCAACCCGGCGCTGTCCCGCGCGGCCGGTCGCGCACGTGACCTGGTCACCGACTGAACGGTGGGGTACCGCTCGGAGGCGCTCGAGCCGGATCGGCACGATCTCAGCGCGTTGAACTCCGGGGAACCTGAGTTGGACGGGTGGCTGCGCGAGCACGCTGCCGGCGCCGAGGCGCGCCGGGTGGCCCGCACCTTCGTGTGGGTCGCCGACGGGCGCGCGGACCTGGTGGTCGGCTACTACAGCCTGACCGGACACCGCCTGGTTCGTAACGCACTTCCCACCAGTCTCGGCCGGGAAAGTCCTGCGGAGATCCCGGCCGTACTGCTGGCTCGGCTCGCGTTGGACCGCGGTCACCAGGGGACCGGCGCGGGCGGGGTGCTTCTCGCCGATGCCCTCGGCCGGATCGTGGTGGCGACCCAGACCGTGGCTGCGCGGTTCGTCATCGTGGATGCGCTGCATGAGCGCGCGGCGGGCTTCTACGAGCACCATGGCTTTCGTCGCATCCCCGGCACGCTTCGGCTCGTGCAGAAGGTGTCCGACATCGCGGCGGCGATCGACCGGGTGTGACCTATGGCGTCAGACGAGTCACCGATTGACCTGCGCGGACGTCGCGTCACCGCCGTCCGTCAGTGTCTTCGGGAAATCGGGTCGTCTCCGACCCGATTCGTCTCGCAAGAACTTCGCCTGAGCAGCAGCGATGTCATGGTGCGCCGTCAGGGTTTCGAACCCCGGACCCGCTGATTAAGAG
>CAZDYH010000231.1:0-4368 GCA_964509355.1 uncultured Mycobacterium sp. | reverse complement strand
CCACCGAACGCATCATGGACTCCGGTGACCTGGAAAAAGAAAAGGGCATCACGATCCTGGCCAAGAACACCGCCGTGCACCGCCACCACCCCGACGGCAGCGTCACCGTGATCAATGTGATCGACACACCGGGACACGCCGACTTCGGCGGCGAGGTCGAGCGCGGGCTGTCGATGGTGGACGGGGTGCTGCTGCTGGTCGACGCCTCCGAAGGGCCGTTGCCGCAGACCCGGTTCGTGCTGCGCAAGGCGCTGGCCGCACACCTGCCCGTCATCCTGGTGGTCAACAAGACCGACCGGCCCGACGCGCGCATCGCTGAGGTCGTCGAGGCCAGCCACGACCTGCTGCTCGACGTTGCCTCCGACCTCGACGACGAAGCGGCCGCCGCCGCCGAGCATGCGCTCGGGCTGCCGACGTTGTACGCGTCCGGGCGGGCCGGGGTGGCCAGCACCGTCCAGCCGTCCGACGGCCAGATCCCCGACGGCGACAACCTCGACCCGCTGTTCGACGTGCTGCTGGAGCACATTCCGCCGCCCACCGGTGACCCGGAGGCGCCGCTGCAGGCGCTGGTGACCAACCTCGACGCGTCGGCGTTCCTCGGCCGGCTGGCGCTGGTGCGCATCTACAACGGCCGGCTGCGCAAGGGCCACCAGGTGGCGTGGATGCGCCTGGTCGACGGCCACCCCGTCGTCACCTCGGCGAAGATCACCGAACTGCTCGCCACCGAGGGGGTGGAGCGCTCGCCGACCGACGAGGCCATCGCCGGGGATATCGTCGCCGTCGCGGGATTCCCCGACATCATGATCGGCGACACGCTGGCCGACCCCGATCACGCCCACGCACTGCCGCGCATCACCGTCGACGAGCCGGCCATCTCGGTGACGATCGGCACCAACACCTCGCCGCTGGCCGGCAAGGTCTCCGGTCACAAGCTGACCGCCCGGATGGTGAAGTCGCGGCTGGACTCCGAGCTGGTGGGCAATGTGTCGATCCGGGTGGTCGATATCGACCGGCCGGACGCGTGGGAGGTGCAGGGTCGCGGCGAGTTGGCGCTGGCCGTGCTGGTCGAGCAGATGCGCCGGGAGGGCTTCGAGCTGACCGTCGGCAAGCCGCAGGTGGTCACCCGGACCATCGACGGCAAGCTGCACGAGCCCTACGAGGCGATGACCATCGACTGTCCCGAGGAGTTCGTCGGCGCGATCACCCAGCTGATGGCCGCCCGCAAGGGGCGGATGGAGGAGATGGCCAACCACACCACAGGCTGGGTCCGGATGGATTTCGTCGTGCCCAGCCGCGGTCTGATCGGCTTCCGGACCGATTTTCTCACCGAGACGCGCGGCACCGGCATCGCCAACGCGGTGTTCGACGGCTACCGGCCGTGGGCCGGTGAGATCCGGGCCCGGCACACCGGGTCGCTGGTGTCCGACCGGACCGGCAGCATCACCCCGTTCGCGATGATCCAGCTGGCCGATCGCGGCACGTTCTTCGTCGAGCCGGGTCAGGAGACCTACGAGGGGATGGTCGTCGGGATCAATCCGCGCGCCGAGGACCTCGACGTCAACGTCACCCGGGAAAAGAAGCTGACGAACATCCGTTCGTCGACCGCCGACGTGATGGAGACGCTGGCCCGGCCGATCGAGCTTGATCTCGAACAGGCGATGGAGTTCTGCGCGGGCGACGAATGTGTCGAGGTCACGCCGGAGATCGTGCGGGTCCGCAAGGTCGAACTGGACGCCACGACCAGGGCCCGCAGCCGGTCGCGGGCCAAGGCCCGCGGCTAAGGCGGGACCGCGGTCGGCCGGGTCCGTGCGGCCGGTCGATACCCTGAAGGGCGTGCCGACCAGATCCAGCAGCGCCTGCGTGCTGATCGGGGCGGTGGTGTCGGCAATGGCGCTGGTCATGGCGGGGTGCACGGTCAGCCCGCCGCCGGCACCGCAGAGCACCGAGACGACGCAGACCACGACGGCCCCGCCGCCGCGGGCGACGCAGATCATCATGGGGATCGACTCGATCGGCGCCGGGTTCAACCCGCACCTGCTGTCCGACCAGTCGCCGGTGAACGCGGCGGTCAGCGCGCTGGTGCTGCCCAGCGCGTTCCGGCCGGTGCCGGACCAAAACACCCCCACCGGGTCGCGCTGGGAACTGGACACCACGTTGTTGGACTCGGCCGAGGTGACCAACCAGAACCCGTTCACCGTCACCTACCGGATCCGGCCCGAGGCGCAGTGGACCGACAACGCTCCGATCGCCGCCGACGACTTCTGGTACCTGTGGCGGCAGATGGTCGGTTCGCCCGGCGTGGTCGACCCCGCCGGCTACGACCTGATCACCGGCGTGCAGTCGATCGACGGCGGCAAGCAGGCGGTCGTCACGTTCTCCCAGCCGTACCCGGCCTGGCGCGAGTTGTTCACCGGTATCTTGCCGGCGCACATCGTCAAGGATGTGCCGGGTGGATTCCCGGCCGGGCTGGCCCGGGCAATGCCGGTGACCGGCGGCCAGTTCCGGGTGGAGAGCATCGACCCGCAGCGCGACGAGATCCTGCTGGCCCGCAACGACCGGTTCTGGGGGGTGCCCGCGGTGGCGGACCAGATCCTGTTCCGCCGCGCAGGTGCGCCCGCGGCGTTGGCGGACTCGATCCGCAACGGCGATACCCAGGTCGCGCAGGTACACGGCGGTGCGACGTCGTTCGCCCAACTCAGTGCCATTCCTGATGTGCGCACCGCCAGGATCATGACACCCCGGGTGATGCAACTCTTGCTGCGCGCGCAGGAGCCCAAACTGGCCGACCCGCAGGTCCGGAAGGCGATCTTCGGGCTGCTCGACGTCGACCTGCTGGCCGCGGTGGGTGCGGGCAGCGACAACACCGTCACCCTGGCCCAGGCGCAGATCCGCTCGCCGAGCGATCCGGGATATGTGCCCACCGCGCCACCGGCGCTGACGAAGGACGCGGCGCTGGCGTTGCTGGCGGAGTCCGGTTACCAGATCGACGAGAACCCGACGCCGTCGGCGGTGGCGCCGGCGCCGCCGGCCGGTTCGCGTACCACGCCGGTGGCCCCCGCGCCGCCGGAGATCACCCGCGGCCGCATCACCAAGGACGGCCGACAGCTCTCGCTGGTCATCGGGGTGGCGTTGAACGACCCCACCTCGGTGGCGGTCGCCAACACCGCAGCCGACCAGCTGCGCAGCGTCGGCATCGCCGCGACGGTATCGGCGCTGGATCCGGTGGTGCTCTACGGCGACGCGCTGACCAGCAACCGGGTGGACGCCGTCGTCGGCTGGCATCGGGCCGGTGGTGATCTGGCGACGCTGCTGGAGTCGCGCTACGGCTGCCCCGCGCTGGAGGCGACGGCGGTGTCGACCTCGGGGCCGCCGCCTGCGACTTCTTCCCGTCCGACCTCTTCTCCTGCCGCGCCGTCGCCGTCAACCGGCACGGTTGCGCCGCCGAGTCCCGCTCCGGAGTCCGGTGCGCTGGTGCAGGCGCCGTCGAATATCACCGGCGTCTGCGACCGGAGTATTCAGTCGAATATCGATGCGGCCCTGGACGGTTCGAAGGACATCGACGATGTCATCACCGCGGTCGAGCCGCGGTTGTGGAACATGTCGACGGTACTGCCGATCCTGCAGGACACCACGATCGTGGCCGCCGGTCCGAGCGTGCAGAACGTAAGCTTGTCGGGCGCGGTGCCGGTCGGCATCGTCGGTGACGCCGGCAGGTGGGTGAAGACGCCGCAGTAGCTGTAGACAACCTGAGGTTATTTCTCGGCGGCTTGGTCGGCGCCGCCGCCGCCGAGGGCCTTCTTGACCTGCTCGCGGACCTGCTTGACCGTGGTCCCGAGGCCCTTGACAGCCTTCTTGACCGGCTGTCCCGGGAGGCCGATCTTGGCGTTCTGCTCCGGCTTGGCGATGAGCGACTTGATGGTCTTGACGACCGGCCCCTTGCCCTTGAGCACCTGCCCGGACCCGATTGCAGCTATGCCGCCTCCAGCGACCTCGTCGCTGCCCTTGGCTGTCACTACAGCCGGCTCTTGATCAACGGCATCCGGTTCGGCCGTCACGTCCACCGCAACGAGCCGCTCATTCGTGGTGGTTACGTTGGTCGCGCTGAGCATCGTCGTCGGAGTGATCGCCTCCGCGATGTCCAGACGTAGCCCGAGCAGCGTGGCAATGCCACCGGGAAGATACAACGTATTGGGTAACTTGAAGTCTTCTGAATTGAGGATTCCCCCGGCGAAAGCCTTGACCCCAGGGATGCCAACCAGGGGTGCCAGGTTGGGCCCATAACCGCCGTTGAGGAAGCCGTCCGCGACCACGGCGGGGCCAGCGATGACAGCGCCCAGGACCTGCTCCAAGTCGCCGTTGCCAACGGCG
>CAZDYH010000230.1:0-4372 GCA_964509355.1 uncultured Mycobacterium sp. | reverse complement strand
AATCGCCCGGTGAACATGTTCTGCTGACTCGGGTGGTAGCAGCCGAGTAGGTGCAGACCCGACGGCAACACAGCGACGGCGCGGGTTCAACATCACCCGTCGCCGGATGCTTCCCCCGGCCTCGGTGGGCGATCCTCGACTCAGTGGATTCGCTACGGCTAGGCCGGCTTGCGCATGATGGCGTACCAGTTCAGGGAAATCAAGCCTTCTTCTTCCGCCTTGATGTACGACTCGCAATTTGCGTGCATGCGACGAATCAGCAGGAAGATCTTGCGAGGGATCACGCGGATCGTCGATAGAAATGAGAATAGCTCTTCATATCTGTCGTAGAGCGCGACTTCCTTCTTGATATTCTCGACAGCGGCTTGCGGCTCGGAGGTTCCCAGCTCGAATCCTGCCTTCCTGAATGCATCTTCCCAGTACTTGTAGTGCCAGAACCCGCCAAAGGCAGTGAGTTCGCGCGTATGCTGAATCAATAGTCGGTGGGAAGCATTGTCACGATCGTATTTGTCGAGTGCCGCGACGTCATTGAAGCCGAATACCCCACCGGGCTTCAAGACGCGATATATCTCATCGAACGTATGGTCGGGGTCGGTGATGTAGGTCATCGGTTGTATCGCGTACACGGCGTCGAACGAGTTGTCCGGAAACTCGAAAGGCTGGTTGAAATCGCCAACGGAAAAATTGTCCTTGCGCAGCGCCCGGTTACGCCACGCTTTTTCGATTTGCGATGGGTCAATATTGATTCCATAGAGGTCGGCGCCGCTAATTTCCGTCATGCTGGCGGCAATGGCACCGCAGCCACATCCGACCTCCAACACTCTTGATCCAGGGCCAATGCTCAGGTCGCCGGCCATCCTTTCTTCCAGCAGGATCTGATTTTCCATCACTGATTTTTTCGGGTTCATCACGGGAGGCATATACATTTTCTCGACCGAACCGAGGGTGCATAAGAGGTGGATAATTCGGTAATACTGCTCGAGCTCCTTGCTGCTGCCCTGTTCGTAGCCCTGCATGGGTACGCCATTATCGTAGTCCGCTTTCGTATTTTCAGGTGAATCTACGAACAGTGCCCCATAGGTGTCCATAAAAGCCTTGTATTCGGCATCGCTTATCTTCAGTAAGCCACGAAGCGCGCCCAGTCTGTCACTGAGGGTTGTCATTCTCTGCGCCATTATTGTTCCTTCTCAGGGTATGTGCTGTCGGGGCTCTTCGATTGTTGCCCGGCAATCAGGATGAAGTCTGGGTTGCGGCCGGTGCGTGCGGGTGCGGTGGAATCGTATCCGGCGGGCCGAGTGCTCTCGGCTGCGGAAATCCCCATTCGACGCGTTTGACCTGCTTGACGAGTCGGTTGCTCATGGCTTCGTGCCGAATGCATTCAGAGGATTGGAGGATTGAAATGAGCGCAGCGAGTTCGTCATCGGATGCCTGCCCTCTTCCTGGCGTCGGTGAAGATGTCGTCGAGCATCGCCGGGGTGAGCCGGCCGGTGAACATGTTCTGCTGACTCGGGTGGTAGCAGCCGAGCAACTCGCGCCCCGACGGTAGCGTGGCCACCACGCCATGTCCGAACTTGGGCTTGGCCATACCGGCCAGCTCGTCGGTGAGCAGCCGCAGCGCCGCCTGCCACGCAAACCCGCCCAGGGCGACGACGACCCGAACGTAAGGCGCGATCAGTCGCCATTCGGCGTCCAGCCACGGCGCGCACGTCGACCGCTCATCGGGAGTCGGCGCATTCCCGGGCGGCGCGCACCGCACCGCCGCAGCCACCCGGACCTGATTGGCACGCAGGCCGTCTGCCGCGTCGACGCTTATCGGCGAGTTCACCAACCCCGCCCGGTGCAGCGCGGCGAACAACTGATCCCCCGACCGGTCGCCGGTGAACACCCGACCCGTCCGGTTGCCGCCGTGCGCGGCCGGCGCGAGCCCGAGGACCAGCAGCCGGGGCCGCTGCGAGCCCCAGCCGGTGATCGGCCTGCCCCAGTACGGCTCGTCGGCGAAAGCGCGCCGCTTCACTCCTGCCACCTCTTCGCGCCAGGCGACGAGCCGGGGGCAGGCCCGGCACACACTGACCATGGCGTCGAGCTCGCCGATGTCCGCGACCCCGCCGGCCAGCGTCGACACCTGCTGAGCGTCGCCGGCGACCGGGGTGTCAGCTGTCGCGGTGTCGCCGGGCCAGCCCGCGCCGGCGGGAACCGGCGATTCGAACGGCACGCCGGTACGGGGATGGGCGTGCGCGGTCACTGGTCTACTCTGCATCGCCACGGGAAACGGCGCAGAAACTTAGGCTGCCTCAGGTGACCACGACGCGGGGCCCGGCGCTGTTGATTCTGACCTCGACGTTCCTGGCCGCGGGCGCCAACGGCATCTCGATGGTGGCGTTCCCGTGGCTGGTGCTGCAGCGCACCGGCAGCGCGGTCGACGCCTCGATCGTGGCCGGCGCAGCCACCCTGCCGTTGCTGCTCGCCACCCTGGTTGCCGGCACCGCGGTCGACATCCTCGGTCGCCGCCGGGTCGCCATGCTGGCCGACGCGCTGTCGGCATCGTCGGTGGCGGCGATCCCGGTGCTGGCGCTGGCGCTGGGGACCGACGTCCTCAACACCGCTGTGCTGGCCGGACTGGCGGCCCTCGGTGCGTTGTTCGATCCCGCCGGAATGACCGCCCGCCTATCGATGCTGCCCGAAGCCGCACAGCGGGCCAGGTGGACGCTCGATCACGCCAACAGCGTCTACGAGGCGGTGTTCAACCTCGCCTACATCACCGGACCCGGCGTCGGCGGCCTGCTCATCGCGACCGTGGGCGGCGTCAACACCATGTGGGTCACCGCCGGGGCGTTCTTGCTCGCGATCCTGGCGATGGCGGTGCTTCGGCTCGAAGGTGCGGGCCGACCCCATGAGGAGAAGCGGCCGGAAACGGTCCTGTCGGGAGTCGTCGAAGGGCTGCGGTTCGTCTGGCGCAACCGGGTGCTACGCACCCTGGGGCTCATCGACCTGGCCGTCACCGGGCTGTACCTGCCGATGGAGGCCGTGCTGTTCCCCAAGTACTTCACCGACCGCAACGAACCGGCGCAGTTGGGCTGGGTCCTGATGGCGTTGTCCGTCGGCGGGCTGATCGGCGCGTTGAGTTGGACCGTGTTGTCCCGGGTGACCAGCAAGCGCACCACGGTTCTGGTCGCGGTGCTGACCTTCGGCGGCGCCGTCATGGTCATCGCCTTCCTACCCCCGCTGCCGGTGATCCTCTCCCTTTCCGCGCTGGTGGGCCTGGTCTACGGGCCGATCGGACCGATCTACAACTCCGTCATGCAGACCAGGACCCCCGAGCACCTGCGCGGCCGGGTGGTCGGGGTGATGACCTCGATGGCCTATGCCGCCGGACCGGTCGGATTCATGCTGGCCGGGCCGCTGGTCGACGGGTTCGGGCTGCAGGTGGCGTTCCTGGTGCTGGCGGTGCCGGTCGTGGTCATCGGGATGATCTGCCCCTGGCTGCCGGTGCTGCGGGAACTCGACCGCGGGGGCGGGGAAACGGGAGCGCCGCCCGCACACTCCTAGGATGGCCGCATGGCCGCGAGCGCCCTGGCCGGTCTGGCCGCCGAACTGCCCGACGGTGTCGTCGTCACCGACCCCGACATCCTGGGCTCCTACCGCCACGACCGGGCGATGGACCCCGCGGCCGGAACACCGTTGGCGGTGGTCCGGCCCACCCGCACCGAGGAGGTGCAGGCGGTGCTGCGCTGGGCGACGGCGCATTGCGTCCCGGTCGTTCCGCGCGGCATGGGCACCGGCCTGTCCGGCGGGGCGACGGCGCTCGACGGCGGCATCGTGCTCTCGACGGAGAAGATGCGCGCCATCACCATCGACCCGGTCACCCGCACCGCGGTGGTGCAACCCGGCCTGCTCAACGCCGAGGTGAAGAAGGCCGTCGCCGAGCACGGCCTGTGGTATCCGCCCGATCCGTCGTCCTACGAGATCTGCAGCATCGGCGGCAACATCGCCACCAACGCCGGCGGACTGTGTTGCGTGAAGTACGGCGTTACCACCGACTACGTGCTGGGCCTGCAGGTGGTGCTGGCCGACGGGACCGCGGTACGTCTCGGCGGCCCGCGGCTCAAGGATGTGGCCGGGCTGAGCCTGACGAAACTCTTCGTCGGCAGCGAGGGCACGCTCGGGGTGATCACCGAGGTGACCTTGCGGCTGCTGCCGCCGCAGCCTTCGGCGTGCACCGTGGTCGCGACGTTCGACTCGGTGGAGGCCGCCGCCGGCGCGGTCGTCGACATCACCGGCAAGATCCGGCCGTCGATGCTGGAGTTCATGGACGCGGTGGCGATCAACGCCGTCGAGGACAAGCTGCGGATGGGCCTGGACCGCTCGGCGGCCG
>CAZDYH010000229.1:3212-4458 GCA_964509355.1 uncultured Mycobacterium sp. | reverse complement strand
GGCCGTTCGATCAGCGCCCGCACCGAGGCGCTGGAAAAGCGGTGACCCCCGAGCAGGCCCGCGCCATCGCGAAAGAGGCCTATATCTACGGCTTTCCGATGGTCGACAACTACCGGGTCCAATACGCGTACTTCGTCGACAAGCAGAACCCCGAATACAAAGGCGACTTCAACCAGATCCACAACACCGCGCGGGTCTACACACCGGCCGACACCGCGATCCAGACGCCCAACTCCGACACGCCGTACTCCGCGGTCGGCGCCGACCTGCGCGCCGAGCCGCTGGTGCTGACCGTCCCGCCGATCGAGCAGATCCGCTATTACTCACTGCAGTTCGTCGACGGTTACACCTACAACTACGCCTACGTCGGCAGCCGCGCCACGGGCAACGGCGGCGGCAAGTATCTGCTGGCCGGGCCGGGCTGGAAGGGCGAGAAGCCCGCAGGCATCAGCGACGTCATCCCCTCCGACACCGACCTGGCGTTCGTGCTGTACCGCACCCAGCTGTTCAGACCGGACGACCTCGACAACGTCAAGAAGATCCAGGAGGGCTACCAGGTCCAGCCGCTCTCGGCGTTTCTGAACCAGCCGCCGTCGTCGCCCGCCCCGCCGATCGACTTCATCCCGCCGCTGACACCCGACCAGCAGAAGACCTCGCCGCAGTTCTTCGACATCCTCAACTTCTTGCTGCGCTTCGCGCGGACGCTGCCGTCCGAGCAGGCCCTGCGTGCGCGGTTCGCCACTATCGGCATCGGGCCCGACGGCACGTTCGACTCCGACAAACTGACGCCGGAGATGCGGTCGGCCATCGAGGCCGGGATGGCCGACGCCTGGGCCGAGTTCAACGCGTTGAAGAAGGACAAGATCGACACCGGCCGGTTGAACTCCGGTGATGTTTTCGGTACCCGCGAGATGCTGGGAGACAACTACCTCTACCGGATGGCCGGCGCGGTTCTCGGGATTTACGGCAACACCAAAGCCGAGGCGTTCTATCCGATCTTTTCCACCGACTCCACCGGAGCACCGCTGACCGGGGCCAACAATTACACCTACCGGTTCCCACCCGGACAGCTCCCCCCGGTCAACGCGTTCTGGTCGCTGACCATGTACGAGCTGCCGTCGAGCCTGCTGGTGGCCAACCCGATCAACCGCTACTTGATCAACTCGCCGATGCTGCCCAACCTGGTGAAGGACCCCGACGGCGGTCTGACGATCTACATTCAGAACACCTCACCGGGCCCGGAGAA
>CAZDYH010000229.1:0-3112 GCA_964509355.1 uncultured Mycobacterium sp. | reverse complement strand
TCCTGCGCGATGTGGCGGCCGGACCGGCCGATCTGCAGCTTGGCCCGCGCGGCGACGACCGGGTCGAAGCGCCCGTCGGAGACGCACATCGCGGCGTAGAAGTTCATGCTGCGGGCCAGTTCGAGCGAGACGTACATGTCAGCCGCACGCTGGGTGAGTGTCTGGAAGGTGTTGAGCGGCACGCCGAATTGCTTGCGCGTCTTGAGATAGTCGGTTGTCAGGCGCAGGGCCTCGTCCATCGCCCCGACCGCTTCGGCGCACAACGCCGAGGAGAAGCGGATCACCGCGGCCTCGATGTGGCCCGTCGCGTCACCGCCGTCGCCGAGAGGCTGCGCCGCGGCGCTGTCGAACTCGACCTCGGCGCCCCGTTGCCCGTCGAACGTGCGGTAGGGATGGCGCGTGGTGGCGTCGGCGTCGACGAGGAACAGGCCGTCGCCACCACCCGGCAGGGCCGCCGTGACGACGAAGACGTCGGCGGAGTCGCCGGCCAGAACCGGGTTCTTGCGTCCGGTGACGGTCCACGAGTCGCCCCGCTGTGCGGCGCGCGTCGTCAGCTCCGATGACCCGCGCATGCCCGGCTCGGTGTGGGCGAACGCGAGCAGCCGCTCACCGGCGGCCACGTCGTCGAGCAGCGAGCGCTGCGCGTCGGAGCCGAGTTCGGCGATCACGCCACCCGGAATCAACGCCGCCGCCGCGACCGGCTCGGGGGCCAGCCGGCGGCCGATCTCGGTCATCACAACCATGACCTCGATCGGGCCGGATTCCTCGGGATCGAAGCCCAGGCCCAGGATGCCGATCTCGGCCAGCTGCCGCCACACGTCGCGGCTCCAGCCGAGTCCCGAATCGAGAGGTGCGTCGACGACCTTATTCCTACTCTCGGTGTCGTAGCTGCGGGCCAGCACGTCGCGCGTGGTGTCGGCCAGCAGTTGCTGCTCTTCGGTCAGGTCAAAGTTCATGGCAGCCCTTACAGTCCGAGAATCGTCGAGGCGATGATGGTGCGCTGCACCTCGTTGGTTCCGCCGTAGATCGACGTCTTGCGGTAGTTGAGGTACTTGGGCGCGGCGTGCTGGGCCCAGATCGGCGAATCGACCGTGTCCCCGGCGCCGAACGGCAGCGCGTCCGGGCCTGCGGCCTCCACCAGCAGCTCGGTGACGGCCTGCTGCAACTGGCTGCCGCGCAGTTTGAGGATCGACGAGGCCGGGTTGGGCTTTCCGGTGCCCTCGTCCCCGCTGACTCGCAGCTGGGTGAGCTCGAGTGCCAGCAACTCGTTCTCGACCTCCGCGACGCGTGCGGCGAACAGCGGATCGTCCAGCAGCGTCCCGGTGCCGAGCGGGGTCTTGGCCGCCCGCTCCTTGACCTGCGCCAGCCAGACCTTCGTCGTGCCGATCCGGGCGATACCGGTCCGCTCGTTGCTGAGCAGGAACTTGGCGTAGGTCCACCCGGCGTTCTCTTCGCCGACAAGCTGGTCGGCGGGCACCCGGACGTCTTCGAAGAACACCTCGTTGACCTCGTAGCTGCCGTCGATCAGCTTGATCGGGCGCAGGGTGATCCCCGGCGTGGACATCTCGGCCAGGATGAACGAGATGCCCGCCTGCTTCTTCGGAGCGTCGGGATTGGTGCGGGCCAGCACGAAGATCCAGTCGGCGTACTGGCCGAGAGTGGTCCAGGTCTTCTGGCCGTTGATGACGTAGCTGTTGCCGTCGCGCACCGCGGTGGTGCGCAGCGAGGCCAGGTCGGAGCCGGCTTCGGGCTCGGAGAATCCCTGGCACCACCAGATGTCGAGGTTGGCGGTCGGCGGCAGGAAACGCTCTTTGAGTTCCTGGGAACCGAAGCGGGCGATCACCGGCCCGACCATGCTGGCGTTGAAGGCCAGCGGCTCGGGCACGCAGGCCAACCGCATCTCGTCGGCCCAGATCTGCCGCTGCAGCGGTGTCCAGTCCTTGCCGCCCCACTCCACCGGCCAGTTCGGCACGGCCAGGCCGTGTGCGTTCAGGATCCGTTGGCTGATGACGGCGTCGTCCGGGTACCGGAAGTCGTCGTTGCGGACCCGCTCGCGGATATCGGCCGGTATCTGCGTGGTGAAGAACTCGCGCAGCTCGTCACGGAAAGCCGCGTCGGCCTCGCTCAGTGCCAGTTTCACTGGTAGCGACCTCGATTCTTGGGGACCCGGGACAGCACGTTATCTCAGGTCTACCAACACCTCGGCAGGATCATCCCTCGATAGGGCTGACGCTTTGGTGACAACTCGCGGAGGAGGAGGGTTACCGGACTTGTCAACTCACCCAAACCTGTTCTGTGGATTAAGTTTTGGGCTGTGGATAGGCGCTGTTCGGTGTCGGTGGGCGGGCATATGATTCGAACATGCTTTCGACCACTGTGGCTGGGGCGCAGCAGGCGATCGACGCCGCGCTCGACACCCTGGCCGCCGTCGATCTGAGCGCACTGAACCCCCAAGACCTGCTAAGGCTGGCCGAACACTGTGAAACCCTGCACCGCCGCCACAGCGTCATCCGCCACGACATCAGCCGAGAAGTGCACCAGCGCGACTTCAGCGACCTCGGCGGGGCCCCGCACAAAGTGCTGGCCGACTGGCTGCGCATCACCCCCGCCGAAGCCCACCGCCGCGCCCGGGTCAGCGAACAGTTGGTTCCGCGCATCACCCTGACCGGCCAAACGCTGCCGCCGCGTCAGCCCGCCACCGCCGAGTCCTGGCGCGCCGGGGCCCTGGACGGCGAGCATCTGCGCGTGATCCAACGGTTCCTGGCCGACCTGCCTATAGACGTCCCCGACACCGAACGCGAGAAGGCCGAAGCGTTCCTGGCCGAACTGGCCCGACTGCTGCGCCCCGATCAGCTGGCCAGACTCGCCGACCGGCTCGCGATCACGCTCAACCCCGACGGGACGTTCTCCGATGAGGACCGGGCCCGCAAACGCAGCTTCACCTGGGGCCGCCAGCAGCCCGACGGCATGACCCGGGGCCGGCTGTGGGCCACCCCCGAACTGCGCAGCTACCTGGAGGCATGGCTGGCCAAGTACGCCGCACCGGGGCGGTGCAATCCCGCCAACCAGACCCCACTCGTCGAAGCAGAGCCCAGCCAGGCTGAGGCCGACG
>CAZDYH010000228.1:0-4476 GCA_964509355.1 uncultured Mycobacterium sp. | reverse complement strand
CTAGCGCGTGCGGCAGGTGTCACCGTTGTCGCGCGACGCCCAACGCCTCCATTGCCAGCCGGGTGTCGCCGTACTCGCGCATAGACGTGATCAGCCCGTCGTGCGTTTGGAAGATGTAGACATACGGGCTGTCGTAACGGACTCCGCTCGTTGTGATTCCGTCGCCCTGGGCCTCCACGACAACGGTTTCGCCTTCGTTGATGCAGGACACCAGATCGAGGGTGATCTCGACGATGCTCTTACGCCATTCGGCTGCCCGACGCAGGAATTCCTTGTCGGCCGACGCCCTGGTGACGTTGCTCCAGTAGACGAAGTCGTCGCTGAGCAGCGTGAAACCCTCGTCGAGGTCCCCGTCTTCGCAGAGGCTCTGCAGAAACATCCACGCCAGTTCGGCCTGCGGATCGTCGAACGGCGTCGTCACTTGGTCATCCTGTCCCCTGGACCTGTGGTTTCCAGGCGTTCGTCGATACCTGCATCAGCGGATCTATGGTGGCACCAACGAGATCGTGAAGGAGGCCATTCATCGCGAACTCATCAAAGCCTGATCAGCAGGCCTCCGTCGAGCGCACCGTCACCTTCTCAGGGCCGGCCAGTCCAGGGATGACGCTGGCTCCGCTGCGTCGGGGTGGCGGCGACCCGTGTTTTCGCATCGCGGCCGACAGGGCAATCTGGCGGACCAGCCTGTTACCGACTGGACCCGTGACAGCGCGAATCACCCGCTCGGGCCCGAACGCCGTGCGTTGTCAGGCATGGGGGAGCGGCGCCAGGGAGTTCGTCGACGCGTTGCCCGCGCTGCTCGGCGCCGAGGATGACGCCTCGGATTTCGCGCCCGGGGAGCCGACGATCGCGGCTGCACATCGACGGGTGCCGCACCTACGGCTCGGCCGCACGTCGCGTGTGCTCGAGGCACTCATCCCCGCGGTGCTCGAGCAGCGCGTGCCCGGTGCCGACGCCTTTCGGTCCTGGCGCTTGCTGGTGACCAAGTTCGGTACACCGGCACCCGGACCCGCACCCGCCCCGATGTGTGTTCCGCCGTCCGCCGAGGTGTGGCGGAGTATCCCGTCCTGGGAGTTCCACCGCGCCAACGTCGATCCCGGGCGGGCCCGGGCACTGGTCGGCTGTGCGCAGCGGGCGGCGTCCCTGGAGCGGCTGTGCACATGGCCCGCCGCACGGGCGCGCGATGCACTGACATCGCTGCCGGGTGTCGGTGTGTGGACCGCCGCGGAGACCGCGCAGCGCGCATTCGGTGACGCCGACGCGCTTTCGTTGGGTGACTACCACATCCCCAAGATGATCGGCTGGACCCTGCTCGGCCATCCGGTCGACGACGCCGGTATGGTCGAACTGCTGGAGCCGATGTGCCCGCACCGCTACCGCGCGGTGCGGCTGCTCGAGGTCAGCGGGCTGGCGTACGAGCCCCGCCGCGGCCCGCGGTTGCCGGTGCAGAACATTCGGTCGCTCTGATTCGGCCGAACGTGGCTACCTTTCGCCGACCGCGTGCCGGTCGACGGGGTTGTTGCGGGTGACGATGAGCGGGTCGACATTGGTGAACGGGAAGTTCGGCAGATCGTCGATGTGGATGTTGAACGTCGCGGCGAGCACTTCCCGGGAGTAGGCGCTGGCCGAGGCGCGATACCCGATGTCGCCCGGGGTGGGCTGGTCGAAGAAGATCGCGAAGTGGATGTCCGGGGAGTCGACGACCTCGATGTGATGCGGGTAGGCGCGCGGAATGAAGTAGACATCGCCCTTCTTCAGATACCAGGTATCCAGCGTGCCGTCCGGATCCATCACCGTCATCCGGGCCGACCCGCGATGCACGTAGCCCATCTCGGCGGTGATCGGATGCCAGTGCGGTTCCCGCATCCCGTCCTCGCGGATCCGCAGCGAGTACATCGAGAGATCCTTCAGTGCCGGCCAGAACTGGACCCGTGCCAGCCGTGCCGACCCGACCGCGAGGCCGATCTGCGGGGTCTGCGCCTCGACGCCGAACTTGTGCGGATCGCCGAAGTGGGCCGTGGGCGGTACGACCGGGTCGCCCTTTCGTGCAGCCAGTGCACGGTCGGTGGTGTCGCGGCGCAACTTGGCGAAGTCCGCCGCCGGGAGGTCGTAGGTGTTGCCCAGCACGGCATCGGTCATCGCGCCGAAAGCCGCACCCAGACCGAAGTCTTCGGGCCGTTCGCTGCGGAACGCGATGATGAACTCGGCGACCTCGTCGCCGATGTTCTCGATGTGATGCAGCGAACCGGAGTCGATGTGGAACATCTCGCCGGCGCTGATGGTGAAGCTGGAGAACTGGCTGTAGGTGTCGAGAACCGAGACCAGCGAGGTACCGGACACGCAGTAGGTGAGTTCGTTGGCGTTGGCGTGCCAGTGCGGGGTCCGCATGGCGCCGGGGTTGATCAGCACCCGCTTGATCGACATTCCCTTCAAGATGGGGAAGCTGTCCGCGGTTACCCTCCGGATGGAGCCCAGGTCGGACTCCTCGACAATCTCGCCGTCGATGAGTGAGGTGCTGTGTGTACGGGTCATGCCACTACCCTTTCTGGTTGTCTTCGGCGGATGCAAGAGCGCGCTCGGCGGCGGCCGTCTCACGGTTGAGGCGCTGGGCCTGGTAGATCGACACGTTAGTCCGGGAGATCAGTAGGTAGGCGATTCCGACGGTGACCATTGCCCCGGGCAGCACCGAGAATGATCCTGTCATCTCGGCGACCATGATCATCACGGCCAACGGTGCGTGGGCCACGCTGCCGAAGCAGGCCATCATCGCTACGACGACGAAAACCCCTGGGCCGCCGGGAATTCCGGGAGCGCCGGCCAGGTCCGCCAGCCGCCAGATGGCGGCACCTACAAATGAGCCGATCACTATGCCGGGACCGAAGATGCCACCCGACCCGCCGGTGCCGATCGACAGCGATGTCGCGACGATCTTCGCGACGGGCAACACGATGACAATCCACAGCGGGATCGTCATCAGCGAGTCCTTGGTTGTCGCCAGCTGGACCCAGCCGTAACCGCTACCGAGCACCTGCGGGATGGCCAACGCCAGCAGCCCGACCAGCAGTCCGCCGATCGCCGGTTTGAGCACCGGCCGGCCGGGCAGGCGGTGCGTCAACGCGACCGTGCCATAGAAGGTCCGGGCATACAGATAGCCCACTGCCGCGGCGACGATTCCGATCACCAGGAACCACACCAGCTGCGCCGCCCGGTCGAATCGATAGTCGGCGGCGACGAAGCCGAAGAGCGGGTCGAAGCCAAGGATGGAGCCGAACACGGCGTATGCGGTGCCCGAGGTGATGAATCCGGGTATCAGCGAGCGGTAGTCGAAGTCCTCGCGGTAGATGATCGACGCCGCCAGCACCGCCCCGCCAAGCGGCGCGCCGAAGATGGCCCCGATGCCGGAGCCGATGCCCAGGGAGACCGCCACCCGGCCGTCCGCGTCGGACAGGTTGAGCCGGCGGGCCAGCAGCGAGCCGAAACCGGCTGAGATCTGCGCCGTTGGTCCCTCGCGACCGCCCGAGCCGCCGGAGCCGATCGTCAGGGCGCTGGCGACCATCTTGACGAGTACCACTCGGCCGCGGATGGCGCGGGGATTGGTGTGCACCGCCTCGATGGCGTTGTCGGTGCCGTGGCCTTCGGCCTCCGGTGCGAACTTCGCCACGATCCACGCGGACACCAACGCACCACCGGTCGTCACCAGTGGAATCGCCCACGGCCGGTCGAACCCGGCGGATCCCTGGCCGCCGCCGTCAGCCTTGGCCTGGGGCGCGTCGTAGCCGCCGAGATATCCGAGCAGGAATCGCCCGGTGTAGTCGAGGGCGAGATAGAACACGACCGCACCCAGCCCGGCGATGATGCCGATGGCGATCCCGAGGATCAGCCACTTGCGCAGGTATCCGGAGTTCCTGACGAAGGCACCCACCCGCCCGCCGGACCCGCCGCCATCAGTGTCAGGCGCCTCCGGCATGATGCGGATGCTAGCAGCGGACAACCAGTTCCGATGCCCGTCGGATCATGGGGTACTCGTCAATAAGCTGTGCATCCAAGCCGGCCCCAATTGTTGACGCGCACAAAGCGGTTAGCGGCGCGAGATAACCGCATCCCGCAAGCGCTCCTTCGTTGGTATGTGGGTTCGTGGTGCGCCGAAACTGGAACTACTCAGCAGAAGTTCGAGTAACTGGCACCGTAGCTTCAGTCTCGGCGCAGGGTTAGGCGGTGGCGAGATCGGTTGGTGCTGTTTCCGGCGTCCGATGGCGGTATAACAGGGGCAGTGCTTGGCGGCGTGTCTCCGCACGCGAGATAGACCGGGAACCTCACATCAAGGGAGATGTCATGAGTGTCCAGACGACGCGGGTTTTCATGCGGAAGTTGGTCTCTAGATGAAAGTTCGAGTGGATCGCACCAGATGTGCCGGCATCGGCCTTTGCGAGATGACCGCCCCGTCGGTTTTCGAGGTCGGCGCCGACGGGCAGGCACATG
>CAZDYH010000227.1:0-4481 GCA_964509355.1 uncultured Mycobacterium sp. | reverse complement strand
GGACGCCGAGGGCTCCGGACCCGGTGAGCTGGTCCAGGCCTGGGTGAGCAACTTCTCGGTCGCACCGGGGACCCGCACCATCGACTTCCTGGTCGCGCTCAACCGCGCCGTGAACGCCGACGTCGGCTACAACGTGCGGATGGAACCCGGGGTCCAGACGCCGGACTGCACGCTGCGCACCGGAATCGGATCCTGTCGTGACTCGGCATGGCTGCTGGTGTCGATACTTCGGCAGCTGGGTCTGGCGGCCCGGTTCGTCTCCGGCTACCTGGTCCAACTGGCTTCCGACGTCGAGGCGCTGGACGGGCCGTCCGGTCCGGCGGCTGACTTCACCGACCTGCACGCGTGGACCGAGGTGTACATCCCGGGTGCCGGCTGGATCGGGCTGGACCCGACGTCGGGGCTGTTCGCCGGTGAGGGCCACATCCCGCTGTCGGCCACCCCGCACCCGGCGTCATCGGCGCCGATCAGCGGTACGACCGGGGTGGCCGAGACGACGCTGGACTTCACCAACACCGTCACCCGCATCCACGAGGACCCCCGCGTCACGCTGCCCTACACCGAGGCGGCCTGGGCCGCGATCACCGAGCTCGGCGCCCGGGTGGACCAGCGGCTGGCCGACGGTGATGTCCGGCTGACGGTGGGCGGCGAGCCGACCTTCGTCTCGATCGACAACCAGGTCGATCCCGAGTGGACCACCGAGGCCGACGGGCCGCACAAGCGACAGCTGGCTTCCGCGCTGGCCGTGCGGCTGAAGAAGGTGTGGGCACCGCAGGGGCTGGTGCAGCGCAACCAGGGTAAGTGGTATCCCGGAGAGCCGTTGCCGCGCTGGCAGATCGGGCTGTTCTGGCGTGCGGACGGCGAGCCGCTGTGGAGTAACGAGGCGCTGCTGGCCGACCCGTGGCCTGCCCAACCGCAGCCGGTGGCGGTGGCCCCGGACGCCGGCCGGCAGGTGCTGGCAGCGATCGCCGACGGACTCAACCTGCCGCCCGGCCAGGTTCGGCCGGCCTACGAGGACGCGCTGAGTCGGCTGGCCGGCGCGGTCCGGATGCCGGCCGGGGATGCGGTGGCGCCCGGGGACGACCTCGAGCAGGACACAGCTGACCGCCGCGCAGCACTGCTGACGCGCCTCGAAGAGACGGTCGTCGAACCGGCCGCCTACCTGCTCCCGCTGCACCGTCGCGACGACGACACCGGCTGGGCCAGCGCCGACTGGCGGCTGCGTCGCGGCCGTATCGTGCTGCTGGAGGGCGACTCGCCGGCCGGGCTGCGGCTGCCACTGAAATCGATCAACTGGCATCCGCCGCGCATACCCTTTCCCGCCGATCCGCTGAAGTCCCGCGGCGGGCTGCCGGTGGACCCCGAAGCTGTCGAGGCTGAGGTTGACGACACCGAGACCGCGCCCACCACCGCGGTCGTCGCCGAGATCCGTGACGGGCTGCTCTACATCTACCTGCCGCCGACCGAGGAGCTGGAGCACTTCGTCGACCTGATCACCCGGGTCGAAGCCGGGGCCGCGAAGGTGGATTGCCCGGTGGTCATCGAGGGTTACGGGCCGCCGCCCGACCCGCGACTGCAGTCGATGACGATCACCGCGGATCCCGGCGTCATCGAGGTCAACGTCGCACCCACGGGGAGCTTCGCCGAGCAGCGCGCACAGCTGGAGACCCTCTACGAGCAGGCCCGGCTGGCGCGCCTGTCAACCGAGTCGTTCGACTTCGACGGTACGCACGGCGGTACCGGCGGCGGCAACCACATCACCCTGGGCGGTGTCACCCCGGCCGATTCGCCGCTGCTGCGCCGGCCCGACCTGCTGGTGTCGCTGCTGACCTACTGGCAGCGTCACCCGTCACTGTCCTACCTGTTCGCCGGCCGCTTCATCGGCACCACCTCGCAGGCCCCGCGGGTCGACGAGGGTCGCGCCGGGGCGCTGTACGAGCTGGAGATCGCCTTCGCCGAGATCACCCGGCTGGCATCCGGAAAGGCCGCCAAGCCGTGGATCACCGACCGCGCGCTGCGGCATCTGCTCACCGACATCACCGGCAACACCCACCGCGCCGAATTCTGTATCGACAAGCTGTACAGCCCAGACAGCGCCCGTGGCCGGCTGGGTCTGCTGGAACTGCGCGGGTTCGAGATGCCGCCGCACCACCAGATGGCGATGGTCCAGTCGCTGCTGGTCCGGTCGCTGGTCGCCTGGTTCTGGGATGAGCCGCTGCGCGCTCCGCTGATCCGGCACGGCGCCAACCTGCACGGCCGGTACCTGTTGCCGCACTTCCTGATCCATGACATCGCCGACGTGGCCGCCGACCTGCGGGCGCACGACATCGACTTCGACACCAGCTGGCTGGACCCGTTCACCGAGTTCCGTTTCCCGCGCATCGGCACCGCGGTTTTCGACGGCGTCGAGATCGAGCTGCGCGGCGCTATCGAGCCGTGGAACGTCCTCGGTGAAGAGTCCGCCGTGAGCGGCACCGCACGCTATGTCGACTCCTCGGTCGAGCGCATCCAGGTCCGGCTAGTCGGGGCGGACCGCCAGCGCTTCGTGGTGACCTGCAATGGCTACCCGATCCCATTGGTGGCCACCGACAATCCCGACATCCAGGTGGGCGGCGTGCGTTTCCGGGCCTGGCAGCCGCCCAGTGCGCTGCACCCGACCATCACCGTCGACGCGCCGCTGCGTTTCGAGCTGGTCGACCTCGCCACCGGCATGTCGCGGGGCGGCTGCACCTATCACGTCTCGCACCCCGGTGGCCGTTCCTATGACACTCCGCCGGTCAACGCCGTCGAGGCCGAGTCCCGGCGCGGCCGGCGTTTCGAATCGACCGGATTCACGGCGGGTCAGGTCGACCTGTCCGACATCCGTGAGAAGCAGGCCCGCCAGTCCACCGACGTGGGCGCGCCGGGCATCCTCGATCTGCGACGGGTGCGTACCGTGCTGCAGTACTAATGAGTTGCCGCCCGGTCCTGACGGCTGCGCGCGGCAAAACCACAGGGCTGCAGTCCGTGTCGAGGAGTCAGGAGGTACGCGTTGTCCACCTCGCTGCCCGCCGCCGGCTCCGGGCTCGCTGCTCTTGGCCACGACCCCGACCGTCTGCTGGCCGGCTACCGCGGCGCCCGGGTTCAGCAGAGCCTGTTCGACCTGCGCGGCGGTGCCGCAACCGGCTATGACGAATTCGTCGACGCCGCGGGCAACATCCGGCCGTCGTGGGCGGAGCTGGCCGAAGTCATCGGTGAACGCGGCCGGCCCGGCCTGGACCGGCTGCGCTCGGTGGTCCGCGGGCTGGTCGACAACGACGGCATCACCTACATCGAGATCGACCATCCCGGAGGGCGGGAGCGTAGCGACTCGGGGATGAACCATCCCGGAGGGCGGGACACGGTCACCAACGGCGACGGCGCCGCGATGCCCGGGCCATGGCATCTCGACGCGCTGCCGTTGGTGATCTCCTCGGCTGACTGGGACCTGCTGGAATCCGGTCTGGTGCAACGCTCGCGGCTGCTCGACGCGGTACTGGCCGACCTGTACGGGCCGCGACGCGCGATCACCAGCGGCGTGCTCCCGGCACAGCTGCTGTTCGCGCACCCCGGATATGTCAGGGCGGCGCGCGGTATCGAGATCCCCGGCCGTCACCAGCTGTTCCTGCACGGCTGCGATATCAGCCGGGATGGATCCGGGGCCTTTCGGGTCAATGCCGACTGGACGCAGGCCCCGTCGGGCGCGGGATACGCGCTGGCCGACCGCCATGTCGTCGCCCGCGCCATCCCGGAGATGTACGAGCGGATCGGCCCGCGGCCCACCTCACCGTTCGCTCAGGCGCTGCGACTGTCCCTGATCGACTCCGCACCCGAGGGCGCCGATGACCCCGTCGTGGTGGTGCTCAGCCCCGGTATCCACTCCGAGACCGCCTTCGACCAGGCCTACCTGGCGTCCGTGCTGGGTTTCCCGTTGGTCGAGAGCGCCGATCTGGTGGTCCGCGACGGGAAGCTGTGGATGCGGTCGCTGGGCACCCTGAAACGCGTCGACGTGGTGCTGCGCCGCGTCGACGCCGACTACGCCGACCCACTGGACCTGCGCGCCGATTCCCGGCTCGGCGTGGTGGGGCTGGTGGAAGTGCAGCGGCGCGGCGCGGCGACCGTCGTCAACACCCTGGGCAGCGGCATCCTGGAAAGCCCCGGGCTGCTGCGCTTCCTGCCGGACCTCGCGGGGCTGCTGCTCGGCGAGACGCCGCTGCTGGCGACGGCGCCATCCTACTGGGGTGGCATCGATCGCGAACGCTCGCATCTGCTGACGCATCTGCCGTCGCTGCTGATCAAGTCGACCGCCGGTGGCGACACCATCGTGGGACCGGCATTGTCGTCGGCGCAGCGGACCGCCCTGGCTGTGCGCATCGAGGCCACGCCGTGGCAGTGGGTCGGGCAGGAACTGCCGCAGTTCTCCTCGGCGCCGACCGATCACTACCGGGGTGGCTTGTCGGCCG
>CAZDYH010000226.1:1842-4504 GCA_964509355.1 uncultured Mycobacterium sp. | reverse complement strand
ATCCTCCAGCCAGTTGAAGTGCTCGACGCTGCCCTCGCAGTAGGCGCGGATCTTGGCATGGTCCGGTTCGCGCGACACCGCGACCAGGTACTTGTACATCTCCTCGGCACTGTCGGCATGGCCCGTCGCCTGCTGCACGGCGGTGCCGCCACCGAGGTAGAAGTGGCCGCCGGCCATCGCCGTCGTGCCGCCCGCCGCTGCCGCGCGCTCCAGCACCAGGACCCGCGCACCGGCCGCCGCCGCGCTGACGGCCGCACAGCCACCGGCGATCCCGAAACCGACAACCAGAACATCGACATCATCGGACCAGTACGACACGTCGGATGCCTTGACCGTCGGGGGGATCTGGCTGCTCACCGCTGCTCCCGTTTCACATAGTCGAAGAAAGCCCGGATCTCGGGAGGGATGTACGCGATCTCCACGAACGGAACCCCGGCCGCCGGGGCGGACACGTAGGCGAACCGCATCCCGCCCGGCATCATGCCCTGCTGGGCGACGGTGGCGCCCCGGTCCACAGTGGAGGCCAGCGCCGCATCGAAGTCGTCCGCCTCGACGCAGATGTGGTGCAGACCCGGCCCGCTGTCGCGCAGGAAGTCACTATAGATATTCTGCCCGCGCACCGGCTCGATCAGCTCCAGTTGCATGTCGCCGAGGTAGCTCAGCGAGATGCTGGCGACGAAGTCGGCCGGACGTCCGAGGTAGGTGCAGGTGTCGGGCCCGAACTGCACTTCAGGCAGCCGAATCCACTTCTTGACCCCTAACAGCCCGCTCAGCGCTGTTTCGGTGGCGTCGAGGTCGCGCGTCACCCACGCGATCTGGACAGGCGGTTGACCGGTGAGGCTCATCGACTCGCAGGATATCCCAGGCCCGCCGCGGCACAGCAGAAGGTTGCCCCCGCCGGCGCCGGACGAGGCAGACCGCCGGGATGAACACGTTCTAATTCAGCAAGTCAGAATCCATGTTGGCCCGGATCGGCTAGGGCGGTGGAAGCGGGTTTCCCGCGTTCGACACCACGCCGACGTCCTCGCGAACCTGCTGGCCGGTGGCCTGCCATGACACTGCCGCCGGAAACTGCCCCCAGGTGCTGTTGAACAGCCCGACGATCGCGGCCCGCCCGCCGTCGGTGATCACGTACACCGGTCCGCCGGAGTCGCCCTTCTGGCTGACCACACCGTTGGTCATGGTGAACCAGCCGTTGTTGACACGCTCGACAGTCCCGCAGCTCTCACCGGTCATGATGCCGAAATGACACACCGGTTGGCCGAGCTGGGCAGCGACACCCGGGTTTGACTCCAGCAGCCGTCCGCCGGGCAGAACGTTGCTCACCGCGACGTCGTTGGCGAGCGCGATCGCTGCATAATCGGCGATCACCTGATCGGTGTAGACGGTGGTGCCGTCCGGGGTGTTATCCCGGAAGGTCGTCAGCATGCCGATGACGTGGCCGGCCTTGTCGGTGACCGGTCCGCTTCCCCGGCAATGCCCGGCGGTGAAGGCGATACGCAGGCCGGGATCTACGTAGCCCAATGTGCAGACGTTGGTGTCCTGCAGGATTTCCATACCCGGGTGCACGAGCACGCCAGGATCAGCGCCAGCCGATGCCGGCGGCGACGCCGCCCATGTAGCCGCGGCGGTGAGCGTCGCGGCGACGGCGCGTAAGGCAAGACCGTGCAACGGCGTCTCCGATCCGTCAGGTGCCGGCACTTGCCGCCACCGTAGTGGTCTTAAGGGTTATCGGCGTGGCCAGTCAACCGTTACGGAGCCGCACAAATTACGGCGGCCCAGTTCCCTTCGGATCTGGGCCGCCGCGGTGTCACGAGGTGGGACTACGGAATCGTCAGCACCTGTCCCGGGTGGATCAGGTCAGGGTTGGAGATATTGCTGGCGGCGGCGATCTGCGGGTACTTGTTGCCGTCGCCGTAGAAGCGCTGCGCAATGGCAAACAGCGTGTCGCCGGAGACGACGGTGTAGGTCCGCGCGGCAGGTGGCGGAGGCGGCGGTGGCGGTGCCGGGATCGGCTCTTCGGCCGCTGCGGGCGCTACCTCGGTTGCGACCTCGGGCGCCGGGGGCGGTGGCGCATCGGTCTCGGTCTTCGAGGACCACGCCGGCCCGTCAGCGGCGTACAGGACCAGGTTCCGGTCGTCCTGCAGCACCAGCTTGACGTTCTTCTTGCCCTTGGTGTCGGTGTGCCACACCGGCTTGTCCGCCTCGTAGAGCACGAAATTGCCGTCGGACTGCACCTCGGCGCGGACCACGTTCTTTCCGTTCGTCGACGTCGACCACACGGCTTCGCCGCGGGCGGCCAGCACGAGATTGCCGTCGTCCTGCAGTGTCAAGGTGTAGGCACCGTTGTTGGAGGTGAGCGATCCTCCCTTGACAAGCTTCTGTCCTGCGGTGAGCGTGTCTCCCACGTCATTCCCCTTTTTCTCGGGCTGGCCCCGGCCGATTCGCGGCCCGGGCATCGTTGCTTGGGCATAACCACCGCCGAGCATACTGGCCCGCGGCTGACCGTCGAACGGGACCGAGTCACGAGTCGAAGCCGAGCCCCAGCTTGTCCAGTGTCTTGAGGAAGACATTGCGTCTGCCGGCCGCGTGGTCGGCGCGGTCGAGCGACCATCGGGTGGCCTGGATGCCGACGCTGGCGAACGGCTCGGGGGGAAACGGC
>CAZDYH010000226.1:0-1742 GCA_964509355.1 uncultured Mycobacterium sp. | reverse complement strand
GGGTCGACCCTGCGGCCGAAGTGATAGACGGCGTCGTAGCCGCCCCACACGATGCGGTTGTCGGCGCTGAGCCGGTAGTAGTGGAACTGATTGGCGCAGTCGCCGACGCCTTGTCTTGCGCGCCAACCGATTCGGTCGAGCTGGACATCGCTCAACGGTTCGGTGGACAGCACGTAGTCGTACACCGGCACGGTGTGCAGCCGGTTACGTCGCAGTAGGCTCGGGAACACGTTGGTCGCGAGGACGACCCGGCGAGCGGTGATCGCCCCGCCCGACGTCGCGACGCGGACGTCGCCGCCCCCGGAGTCCACCGAGCGCGCCGCGGTGTGCTCGTAGATGTCGACCCCCGCCTGCTGACAGGCGCGGGCCAGTTCCAGCGCGAGCTTGGCGGGGTGAACGATCGCGCAGGTGCCGGGGTGGAACAGCCCGGCGAGATAGGTCGGCGAGTGGATTTCCTCCCGCACCTCCGCCAACCCCAGGAAGTGCCCCTCACCGGCGGTCGCGGCATCCTGCAACCAGTCCGCCTGATGCGGCTCGGTCGCGACGGACAGCATCCCGGTGCGTTCCCAGTCCACGTCGAGACCGAGGCGTTCGATATCGGCCTGCATACCGTCGAGGTTCTCCAGGCCCAGCGCCTCGAGCTGTGCCATCTCGCTGGGCCAGCGCGCCTTTCCGTTCTCGATGCCATGGGTAAGGCTGGCTTCGACGAACCCGCCGTTGCGGCCCGAGGCCGCCCATCCCACCCGGTCGGCATCGATGACGACAATCCGAGAACCCGGATTGCGCTGCGCGGCATGCAATGCGGTCCACAGCCCGGTGTAGCCGGCACCTACCACCAGCAGGTCGCAGGTGAGCGCCGCGGGCAGTCGCGGGTAGTCCGGCCTGGGCACTTGCGCCAGCCACATCGAACCGAAGGAACTTGCGGCCAGCGATCGCTCGACCAGACCCGGGTCGACATCGTGATCGAACACAGTCTCCACCCTGGGCAGCCTACTGGGCGCGCCACCGGCGCGCGGAGGACCTGTCGGCTAGTTCGCCGCGCCCGCCGGTTCGGGGACGCCGGATCGGGCGCCTGCCCGGGGTATCCATTCCGGCGGCCCGAAGATGTAGCCCAGTCGATCGCGCAGCCGTGTCGCCGAGCGCACGTCGCGGGCGATCGCCACGTACTCCCAGGTCTGCAGCTTCCAGATGTTGAAGGTGTCGACGGGCTTCGTCAGACCGTAATGCGGGCGGAACAGCTCCGGCTGGAAGGTGCCGAACATGCGGTCCCAGATGATCAGGATCCCGCCGTAGTTCTTGTCGAGGTACTCCGGATCCATGCCGTGGTGCACCCGGTGATGCGATGGGGTGTTGAGAACGAACTCGAATGGCCGCGGCAGCTTGTCGATTCGCTCGGTGTGTACCCAGAACTGGTAGATCAGGCTGACCGAGAAGCTGGCGAATACCATCCATGGCGGAATACCCAACAGCGGCAACGGAATCCACATCAGGATCTCGCCACTGTTGTTCCACTTCTGGCGCAGCGCGGTCGCGAAGTTGAAGTATTGGCTGGAGTGATGGGCCTGGTGCGTCGCCCAGATCAACCGGACCCGGTGGGCGATCCGGTGGTAGGTGTAGTACAGCAGGTCGACGCCGACGATCGCGATGACCCACGTGTACCACTGGGTCGCCGGCAGGTGCCACGGGGCCAGGTAGGTGTAGATGGCGGCGTAGCCGAGCAGGGCCAGGAACTTCCACCCCGC
>CAZDYH010000225.1:0-4536 GCA_964509355.1 uncultured Mycobacterium sp. | reverse complement strand
TGTCGTGGTTTCAGAGCTAGCCCCGGCCGATACCGCCGCCGCCGCCGCCGGGTCTGCCCCCGCCGCCGCCGGGTCCGCCGGGTCTATCAAAATCTAGGTAAACTTGCGGATCCCAGTTGTCGTAGTAGGCGCAAAGCGGGTCCCAAGATCCGCTGCATGGATACGGGTCGTAGGCAGCCCTAGGTGGGGCGGAGCCGCCCCGGACGGTGCCGCTCGAACATAAGGTGGTTCCGCCGCTGTAGTTACAGTCGGCCGCGGCCGGTGGCGCGACGGCGATTCCTACAGTGGTCGCCGCCACCGCCAACACTGGTATCAGATAACTCGGTCTTAGCCGCACGATTGTCCTCTTTTCTGAGGGAGGCGGCCCTTCTGCCCCCGGATAGCCAAGGTCCTGTCCTCCGTAGTAGCACGCCGCCAGCGCGGTGGTGAGCACCTCATGCAAGCACGCGGGCGAGCTTAGCGCTCAGCACCCTAAGAATGGACATAACAGCCCAACAACATTCCAGCACGGACGCCGCGCGCCACCCCGAACCCTGGGGCAAAAGGGCGACCCCTCCGAAGATCCCACGTTGAGGGCGCTACCCCGGGCTACCACGTCGCCCAGCAGGCGCTCGCGGACGCCACCTGGTCGCGTCCCGTAGCCTGCCGTGCATGCACCCGTTCCGCGCCGCCGTCGAAGCCGGCGATTTCGACGCCCTGCCCGCACTGTTCGCCGAGGACGTCGTCTTCCGAAGCCCCATCGCGCACAAGCCGTATCACGGCCGCGAAACCGTCGGCGCCATCCTGCACGCCGTCTCGAACGTGTTCGAGGACTTGACCTACGAACGCGAGATCGGTGCCGACGGCGCCGCGGATCACGCGCTGGTGTTCAACGCCAGGGTGGGCGATCTGCAGATCAACGGCTGCGACTTCCTGCACACCAGACCGGACGGGCTGATCGACGAGTTCACCGTGATGCTCCGGCCGCTCAAGGCAGTCAACGCCTTCGCCGAGAAGATGGCCGTCGAGTTCGCCAAGGCGATGCGGGCGGAGGCCTAGTGTGACCAACACCGGACCCTTGGCGGGGGTGAAAGTCATCGAGCTGGGTGGTATCGGTCCGGGACCGCACGCGGCGATGGTGCTCGCCGATCTCGGCGCGGACGTCATCCGGGTGCGGCGTCCCGGCGGCCTGACAATGCCGAGCGAAGACCGCGACCTGCTGCACCGGGGCAAGCGGATTGTCGACCTCGACGTGAAGAACGAGCCACAGGCACTGCTCGACCTGGCGGCGAAGGCCGATGTGCTGCTTGACTGTTTCCGGCCCGGCACCTGTGAGCGGCTCGGCATCGGCCCCGACGACTGCGCCGCGGTCAACCCGCGGCTGATCTTCGCCCGGATCACCGGTTGGGGTCAGGACGGACCGCTGGCCATGACGGCGGGCCACGACATCAACTACCTGTCACAGACCGGTGCGCTGAGCGCGCTCGGCTACCGCGACCGCCCGCCGATCGCCCCGCTGAATCTGGTCGCCGACTTCGGCGGCGGATCCATGTTCGTGTTGCTGGGCATCGTCGCCGCGCTCTACGAGCGCGAGCACTCCGGCAAGGGTCAGGTCATCGACGCCGCGATGGTCGACGGGGTCAGCGTTCTCGCGCAGATGATGTGGACCATGAAATCGATCGGCAGCCTGCGCGACGAACGCGAATCGTTCCTGCTCGACGGCGGCGCGCCGTTCTACCGCAGCTACGAGACGTCCGACGGCAAGTACATGGCCGTCGGAGCGATAGAGCCACAGTTCTTCGCCCAGCTGTTGACCGGTCTCGGACTGTCGGCCGACGACGTGCCGGGCCAGATGGACATCGGTTCGTATGCCGAGATGCGCGCGATCTTCACCGACCGGTTCGCCGGCAAGACCCGCGACGAGTGGAGCGAGATCTTCGCCGGCACCGACGCGTGCGTGACGCCGGTTCTCACCTGGACCGAAGCCGCCGCCAACGAGCATCTCCGCGCCCGCTCGACGATCGTGGCGGACAACGGCGTAGACCAGGCTGCGCCGGCACCGCGGTTCTCCCGCACACCGGCCGGGCCGGTGCAAGCACCGCCGAGCCGAACCACACCGCTGAGCGAGATCGGCTGGTAGCAGAAGTCGCGAGCGGGTTATGAGCTGAGCACGGCCAGGCGCCTGATCGCCTCGTCGAGGGTGTCATCGCGCTTGCAGAATGCGAAGCGCACCAGGTGATTCCACGCGTCGTGAGCGCCGGGACCGCAGAACGCCGACATCGGGATCGCGGCCACCCCGGCGCGCTCGGGCAACTCGGCGCAGAACTGCGTGCTGTCGTGATACCCCAGCGGTCGCGGGTCCGCGCACAGGAAGTAGGTGCCCGAGCTGTCGTGCACGTCGAAACCCAGCTCGCTCAGCGCGCTGCCCAGCCGGTCCCGTTTGGCCTGCAGCGACTCCCGCAGCGCGGCCACCCAGGCCTCCTCGGTGTTGAGCGCCTGGGCCACCGCCGGCTGGAACGGTGCACCGCCGACGTAGCTGAGGTATTGTTTGGCCGCTCGCACGCCGGCGATGAGTTCCATTGGCCCGCATGCCCATCCGATCTTCCAGCCGGTGCAGTTGAACATCTTCGCCGCACTCGAGATGGTGATCGTGCGCTCGGCCATGCCCGGGTAGGTGGCCAGCGGGAGGTGGCGGCGACCGTCGAAGACCAGATGCTCGTAGACCTCATCGGTGATCACCAGCAGATCGGCGTCCACCGCGATCTCGGCGATCGCGGCCAACTCCGCCCCGCTCAGCACCATGCCGGTCGGGTTGTGCGGTGAGTTGACGATCAATGCCCTGGTCCGGGGCGTCACCGCGCGCCGCAGTGCATCGGTGTCCAGGGCAAAACCCCGGCCGTCAACCACCAGCGGCACCGACGTCCGGTGTGCGCCGGCCATCGCGATCACCGGGGAGTACGAGTCGTAGAACGGCTCGATCAGCAGCACCTCCGAGCCGGGCTCGACCAGCCCGATCACCGCGGCCGCGATGGCTTCGGTCGCTCCGACCGTGACCAGCACCTCGGTTTCCGGGTCGTAGTCGACGCCGAAGTGCCGGTTGCGTTGGGCGGCGATGGCCTCGCGCAGCGGCGCGATGCCCAGGCCGGGCGGGTACTGGTTGACGCCGGCAGCGATCGCGTTCTGCGCGGCCTTCAGCATCGCCGGTGGACCGTCCTCGTCGGGGAAGCCCTGGCCCAGGTTCACCGCGCCGATACGCGCGGCCAGCGCCGACATCTCAGCGAACACCGTGATGGCATATGGCTGCAGCCGTGACACCGTCATGGAGGGGGAGCCTAGCGGTCACCGCCCAACCAACAGGTTGGCCGACCGTCCTGTTAGGGTGCCGAGACAGGGGATTACTCTCCAAGAGACGGATCCATCACCCATTCACTTGAACAGGACATCCGACATGCCCGAAGAAGCCTTCATCTACGAGGCCATCCGCACCCCGCGCGGCAAGCAGCGCGACGGTTCTTTGCACGAGGTCAAGCCACTCAGCCTCGTCGTCGGTCTTATCGACGAGATGCGCACCCGATTCCCCGACCTCGACGAGAACCTGATCAGCGATGTCATCCTCGGCGTCGTCTCGCCGGTGGGCGACCAGGGCGGCGACATCGCACGCACCGCGGTGCTGGCCGCGGGCCTGCCCGACACCACCGGCGGCGTGCAGCTCAACCGGTTCTGCGCCTCCGGCCTGGAAGCGGTCAACACCGCGGCCCAGAAGGTGCGTTCCGGCTGGGACGACCTGGTGCTGGCCGGCGGCGTGGAGTCCATGTCGCGGGTTCCGATGGGCTCCGACGGCGGCGCGTGGGCCATGGACCCGGCCACCAACTACGACGTCGCGTTCGTCCCGCAGGGTATCGGCGCCGACCTGATCGCCACCATCGAGGGCTTCTCGCGCGAGGATGTCGACACCTACGCGGTGCGCTCGCAGGACAGAGCCGCCGCGGCCTGGTCCGGCGGTTACTTCGCCAAGTCCGTCGTTCCCGTCAAGGATCAGAACGGCCTGGTCATCCTCGACCATGACGAGCACATGCGGCCCGGCTCCACCGTCGAAGGCCTCGGCAAGCTCAACTCGGCGTTCGAGGGTATTGGCGCGATGGGCGGCTTCGACGACGTCGCGCTGCAGAAGTACCACTGGGTGGAGAAGATCAACCACGTCCATACCGGCGGCAACAGCTCGGGGATCGTCGACGGTGCCGCGCTGGTGCTGGTCGGTTCCGAGCGGGCCGGTACGTCGCAGAACCTGACGCCGCGCGCCCGGATCGTGGCGACCGCGACCACCGGCGCCGAGCCGACCATCATGCTCACCGGCCCCACTCCGGCGGCCCGCAAGGTGCTCGACCGGGCCGGCCTGACGCTCGACGATATCGACCTGTTCGAGCTCAACGAGGCATTCGCGTCGGTCGTGCTGAAGTTCCAGAAGGACCTGAACATCCCCGACGAGAAGCTGAATGTCAACGGCGGCGCCATCGCGATGGGCCACCCGCTGGGCGCCACCGGCGCCATGATCACCGG
>CAZDYH010000224.1:0-4571 GCA_964509355.1 uncultured Mycobacterium sp. | reverse complement strand
GTCCGGTTCGGCGCGCCTCTGGCAACATAGCGGCGTGTCCAGCGGCGAGTCCGGATGAGTGACCTCTCCCACACCGGCGATTCACAGTGTCACCGCGGTGGGCCTCGCGGTGGCCGGCTGGCACAGCTGCCAGCTGCGCTCGACCCAATGATCGTTGGAGTGTTGGCCGCCGCAGTGAGTCTTTGCGGCGCCGGCCGTCCGTCGTTCTGGTACGACGAGGCCGCGACCATTTCGGCCTCATACAGCCGTTCCCTCACTCAGTTGTGGCAGATGTTGGACAACGTCGACGCCGTCCACGGCCTGTACTACCTGCTCATGCACGGCTGGTTCACGATTTTCCCGCCCACGGAGTTCTGGTCCCGCGCGCCAAGTGCGCTGGCTGTCGGAGGCGCGGCGGCCGGAGTAGTGGTGCTGGGCAAGCAGTTCTCGTCCCGCACTGTCGCGGTGAGCTCCGGGGTCGTCTGCGCGATCTTGCCTCGGGCGACGTGGGCAGGCATCGAAGCTCGCCCGTATGCCATTTCGATGATGGCCGCCGTATGGCTGACAGTACTGCTCGTTACCGCGGCCCGCCGTGACAATGCTTGGGTCTGGCTGTCTTATGGGATCGCCCTGGCCGTGTCGATTGTGCTCGATATCTACCTCGTGCTGTTGTTATTGGCGCACGTCGTGTTCATCTGTGCTTTCCGGCGCCGACGGACGGTCCTCCTACGGTTCGCCATCACGTCGGCGCTCGCGGGTTGCGCTGTGACGCCGTTTGTGGTCGCGGCCGTCGGTCAAGCGAATCAGATCAGTTGGATCGTACCGATCGGGCGCCGGACGATCGAAGATGTGACGGTTCAACAATACTTCGAACGAAGTCCCCCGTTCGCGATCATGTCGGCACTGGTCGTAGCCACCACCGCTGTCGTATGGCTCTGCACCTCCGCACGACTGGTGGAGGCAGAGCGGCAACTGTTGACCTTGGCGATCGCATGGCTGGTAATTCCGACCGGCCTGATCGTCATCTGGTCGGCGTTCGTCCACCCGATCTACACGCCGCGCTACTTGTCCTTCACCGCACCGGCGGTGGCGCTGGTGCTGGGGGTCTGCATCGGCGCCGTGGCCGCCAAGCCATGGGCAGCGGCCGTTCTCGTCAGTCTTTTCGCTATCGCCGCAGCGCCGAACTACCTTTTCGTCCAACGCAGCCCGTACGCCAAGTACGGAATGGACTACAGCCAAGTGGCCGATCTGATCACCGCGAAGGCAGCGCCGGGTGATTGCTTACTGGTGAACGACACGGTGACCTTCATGCCTGCGCCGATGCGTCCGCTGCTGGCGGCGCGCCCTGACGCATACCGGAAGCTGATCGACCTCACACTGTGGCAACGAGCGACGGACCGCAACGACGTCTTCGACACCAATCTCATACCGGAGGTTGTCGCCGGGCCGTTGAGCCACTGCAGCGTCGTGTGGATCATCACCGAAGCCGACACGTCGAGGCCCGCTCACGAGCAGGCCTCGATGCTGCCGCCCGGCCAACGTTTCGCAGACACTCCTGCCTTCTCGGTACCGAACCAACTTGGCTTCCGGCTTCTCGAGCGCTGGCAGTACAACCTGGTTCAGGTGATCAGGGCGGCGCGGTAGGCGCCGAAGCGTCTACCAGACACGTATCCAGTCGACGAGCATGGCCGCCGGGAAGTTACCCAGGGCAGGATCGCCGCCGCCGGGCCCACCGACCGCAAGGGTGAACATGGGAGACAGCCAATAGCCGGGAATGTTGAACGGCCAACGCAAGTCGTCGGGTCTGCCGCTGACCGGTATGGGCGTCGGCGGCACACTGAAGTACGGTTGCGCACCGTCAACGTAGTCCCGCCAGAACTTGAAACCGTCCTCGTCCCAGCGCATTCGCCAGTTGTGCCACCCGCCGTCGACCAATCCGGGGATTGATTTCCCTTCCCATGTTTTCCCGTTCGACGCTGCGTGGACAGTGGTTCCCGGCGGCCAGCTCCCGTTGCCGTACCACTCGAAAATGTCGACCTCGCCGTCGGGCAGCGGATCCTCGTTCACCGCCCAGAACGCGGGCCAGGCGCCAGGGGTCAGGGAGTCGAGCTTGATCCGCGCTTCCCACGTGTGGCCGATGGGGACCCTCCAGTTGCCTCGCAGTTTGCCGCTGAAGTAGTTGCCGTTTTCTTGCGTGGCGAGGAGGACGAGATTGGAGTTGCCGTCGAGGAACACGTTTCGGCGATCGTCGCGGTACTGCCCCAGGACCGGCGGCCACACGTCGTCCTGCCAGTTCTGCACCGTCCAGTTGGCCGGATCGGGGGCCGCACCGAGCGGACCGTCGAACTCGTCCTGGAATATGTAGGCCCCGGTACTGACATCGGGCGGCGGCGCGGCGGGTGCCGGCATCCGATCCGCCGGTGACGCGTTGGCCGTGGGCGTCGGCACGGGGACTGCGGCTGCCAGCGCGGCGATACCGGTCATTAACATCAGGCTGCGACGATTTATCTCAGGCACAGCTAGAGAATAGAGGCCAGAGGGGTCGGGGTGGCACACCGGTGGCGTTTCGCTTAGGAACGGTCGTGACGGTGCTGCACCGCTCCGTGGTCATCAACCTCGACGGCGAGTCCTACCGACTCCGCGACCACCGCGCCGGTAAAGACGCAGGGCCTGGACCGTCGCCGTCGCCACTTCACCTCGCAGATTCGACATCGGTGGACTGCCTCGCGTATGGATTGAGTTCGTGAGCACAACTACGTAGGTATCCGAGCCTGGGTCTATCCAAAGCGATGTTCCGGTGAAACCTGAGTGGCCAAAGCTACCGATGGGAAACATCATGCCTCGCGTCGTGGATTGGGCCGTATCGATATCCCAGCCAAAGCCGCGCAGGTCTTGTCCCTCGATCGCCGGATAGTGCGGAGCGAGTAGCGGATTTGTCGTGTTCGGTCTCGTTGCGACGGCTTCTCGGGCGGCATCGTTGGCTGCTTCGAGTTGTTGAGCGGTGTGTCCGGGCTGCTGCGGCGTCGTCATCAATTTCAGAGTCGCTTGCCTGAGGGGAAACTCGCTCGGCCGGCCCGCAATCCGATCAAGCAGGGCCTCCGCATAGATGCTGACATCGTGTGCCGTCGAGAACACACCGGCATGCCCGGTCACCCCACCCATGCGCCGCGCCGTCGTGTCTTGCACCGTGCCCCGAAGCAGGTAGTCAAGATCGGGATTCTTGTTCGGATCGGCTCTGCCCTCCTCGTCACGTGCCGTCGGTGCGATGCGCGACAGAAGATCGGTGCTCCACGTACCTGCAGGACAAGCGCCTGTCACGCGCGTTTCCGGCGCGGGCGCCCAGGCAATCGCAGCTCCTCTGAGCGTGTGCGGACCACATGCTTTGGCCGGGGGAAGATAGCGGGTGTCTTCCATGCCAAGCGGCGCGAATACGTGTTGCTGAACGTAGACGTCTTCGGCTTCGCCTGTGACTTTCTCGACTAGCGCGCCGAGCAGAATGAAGTTGATGTCGGAGTAGCGGAAAACCTCACCGGGTCCCGATTCCAGCGGTGTGGTGAGCGCACGATGAATGCCTTCTGTCTTGTCGGCTCGGTCCAATCCCCACGGATCTTTGAGGTCGACGTCTCCCGTTTCGCCCGAAGTGTGCGTGAGCAACATGCGGACGGTCACCTTTGCGCGCTGCGGATCGTTCGCCGTGTTGAAGTCCGGCAGATACTGCTGCACGGGATCGTCGAACCGAATCTTGCCTTGTTCGTAGAGCTGCATGACGGCAGTCGCCGTTGCCAGGGGTTTCGTCAACGACGCCAAGTCGAAGATCGTGTCCTCGGTCATCGGCTCTGCAGGTGCAGGCGATCCATCTAGTCCCGGTTCGCCTGCAAGCTTGCGCGAGCCGTAAGCCTGGCGAAAGACGATGCTGCCACCGTGCCCGATCACAACCACAGCACCTGGCAGCCGATGTGCCGCAATCGCATCGTTCATCAGCTTGGAGACTGTTGCGAAGTCAGGTGTGGGAGCCGCACCTGACGCCTGCGTTGCCTGCGCGCTCTCGCTTACAACCGTTGGCGCTGGATAGCCACACGAAGAAGCCGCAGCAAGTGCAAGCAGGACGGTGCCAACAGCAATGACCTTTCGCGCAGATGTGTCGAATGGTGATGGCACCGAGATGCACCGGGACCTACCACTGCCACAGGGGGAGGTTGAGCGCGAAGCCGCAGAACATGCCATTTGCTATTCGAGCTTCCGGGACGGTGCCGTCTGGGACTTCAAGCGAGGTGGAGCCGATGACGGGAATCGAACCCGACATTGGGTTAGCTCGCGCCCGCCGCGATCACCTGGTCCACCTCGAGGGCCCGGCCGGCCATCTCGGCGTGCGCCTTGTCCAGCTCCTCGGCCTGATCTTCATCGGCCTTCATCAGCGCCTCGATGTCGAAGCCGGCCATGTCGTGGACACCCATGTCCCTGAAGGCCTTCTGCACCTTGTCGCCCCACAACCCGATGTCCTTGACGATCGGCACGATGCGGCTGAACAGGTGCGAGCGGAACTGGATCATCAGCGGCGACGTGTCGACCCACTCGGCACACGCTTGGACGTC
>CAZDYH010000223.1:0-4618 GCA_964509355.1 uncultured Mycobacterium sp. | reverse complement strand
GATCACGGTGCCCGCCTGGCAGGCGTAGACAGGCATGTTCGCCGATCCGCCCTCGCGACCAAGATCGATGCCGGTGTGGCATTCGCCATCGCGCCTGCCGAACAGGCACGTCACCTTTCGTCCGAGTCCGAGCGGCCAATATCGCGGATGAGCACCGCGATGGTCTGCCGATTCCTGCCTCGGTGTCGCGACGGTGGTAGTCCTCTCGCCATTTGCCGTTGAGCGTTACCCGCGACGACGCGAGTCGGGGTGGCGGGATTCGAACCCACGACCTCTTCGTCCCGAACGAAGCACGCTACCAAGCTGCGCCACACCCCGCGTGAAGCCACGACAGCGTATCGCACAGCCGCCGGAAGAGGCCAAACGCGCCATCGGGTTCGGGTGTCGGGGTCGCGGACGGTCAGGACCAGCGGCAGGAGCGCTCGAACTCGACCAGTGCTTCAGCCGGGTCGCGTAGGTCGAGGCCCCGCTCCGCCACCCATTCGTCGCAGAAGTAGTTGTCGGCGTAGCGGTCGCCGCTGTCGGCGATCAGTGTGACGACCGAGCCACTGCGCCCGGCGGCGACCATCTCGGCGAGTAGACCGAACGCGCCCCACACGTTGGTACCCGTCGACGGGCCCACCCTGCGGCCCAGCACCGCGCTGACGTGGCGTGCGGCCGCGACAGACGCGGCGTCGGGGACG
Organism: uncultured Mycobacterium sp.; assembly: GCA_964509355.1. Lineage (GTDB taxonomy): Bacteria > Actinomycetota > Actinomycetes > Mycobacteriales > Mycobacteriaceae > Mycobacterium. The sequence continues at coordinate 3,935 of CAZDYH010000223.1, read as the reverse complement.
CAGACCATCCGGTCAACGACGCCGGGCAGGAAGGACGGCTCCACGCGGGGCCGCCCGATACCTTCGATGCGTGACGACACCCCGGTGACGACGTCGCACCGGTGTTCGGCGAAGGCCGGGAAGAACGCCGAGTTCTCGGGGTCGACAACGCACAGCCGGGTGTGGTGCCGGCGATAGCGGATGTAGCGGCCGATGGTGGCGCTGGTCCCGCCCGTTCCGGCCCCGACCACGATCCAGTCCGGAACAGGGTGTTGCTCATCGCGCATCTGGGCGTAGATCGACTCGGCGATGTTGTTGTTGCCGCGCCAGTCCGTCGCCCGCTCGGCATTGGTGAACTGGTCCAGGTAGTGACCGCCGGTTTCGCTGGCGATCCGTTCAGCCTCGGCGTAGACCTGGCTCGACTGCTCGACGAAATGGCAACGTCCGCCCTGGGATTCGATCAGTGCGACCTTACTGGCACTGGTGGACGCCGGCATCACGGCGATGAAGGGCAGGCCGAGCAACGCGGCGAAATACGCTTCCGACACCGCCGTCGAGCCCGACGACGCCTCGACCACGGTGGTGTTCTCGCCGATCCAGCCGTTGCACAGTGCGTACAGGAACAGCGAGCGGGCCAGCCGGTGCTTGAGGCTGCCGGTGATATGGGTGGATTCGTCCTTGAGGTAGAGCTGCACGTCGACACCATCGCGCCAGGACGACGGCAGCGGATACCGCAGCAGATGAGTGTCGGCGCTGCGCCGGGCGTCGGCCTCGATCAGCCGGACAGCGTTGTCCGCCCAGTGGCGTGGGTGACTGCGATCCGCGACGGACGTCACCGCACTGAACCGTTCACTTCGTTCACCGCACGGAAGCGTCTGGTGCGTTCACTTCGTTCACCGCACGGCAGCGGTCGGGTGGGATTGCCCCGCATTCGTCATCGAGTCCTGCCCGCCGATGGGGGCCGCGACGAGCGTCAGCAGGGTGGCCTCGGGCCGGCAGCAGAACCGCACCGGCGCAAACGGTGAGGTGCCGATCCCTGCCGAGACGTGCAGCTGCATCTTCGCGCCCCAGCGCGATGCCCCGCTGGCCCGCGAACGGTCCAAACCGCAGTTGGTCACGACGGCGCCGTAGAACGGCAGGCACAACTGGCCCCCGTGGGTGTGGCCGGCCATCACCAGCTGGTAGCCGTCGGCGGCGAAGCGGTCCAGCACGCGGGGCTCCGGTGAGTGGGTGAGTCCCAGCCGCAGGTCAGCCGCCGGGTCGGCCGGACCCGCGATCGTCTCGTAGCGATCGCGGCGGAGGTGCGGGTCGTCGACGCCGGCCGCGGCGATGTGCAAGCCGGCGGCCTCGAACTCCCGGCGGTTATGGGTCAGATCCAGCCAGCCACGCTCGGTGAAGGCTGCCCGCAGGTCCCGCCAGGGCAGGGGCTGCCCATGCACGCGATGGTCCGGCCTGGTCAGGTAGCTGGCCGGGTTCTTCAGGCGCGGCCCGAAGTAGTCATTGCTGCCGAAGATGAACACCCCCGGTACCGACAGCAGATCACCCAGGGCTTGGACGACCGCGGGGACCGCCTTGGGGTGCGACAGGTTGTCACCGGTGTTGACCACCAGATCGGGCTCCCAGCGGGCCAGTTCGCGTAGCCAGGACTGCTTGCGGTGCTGTTTCGGCCGCATATGGATGTCGCTGATGTGCAGCACCCGCAGCGGCGAGGAACCCGGCGTCAGCACCGGCATCGTCACCTCGCGCACCACGAACGCGTTGCGCTCGACGATCGCGCCGTAACCGATCCCGACCAGAGTCGAGCCGAGGGTGACCGCAGCGGTGCGTTTCATGGCTGGCAGTGCGGCAGGCATGCTGGCAGCCTACTGCCAGCTGCTTGGTGGTCGCCGTGTCGAGCGCGCTGTGAGACCGCTACGGCGGCGGTGGCGGTGGTGGTGGCGGTGGCGCCAGTACCGGCACGGTGATCGGCGGCAGGCCGGGGATCTCGATTACGGTCGATCCGACCTCCAGCGGCGGTGGCCCTCCCGGGGGCGGGGGCCCGCCCTGGGCCGGGGGCCGCGGTGGTGGCGGCGGGGGCGGCGGTGCGATCCCGTTGCTGATCAGGATCGTGATGATCGAGCCGGGCACCGTCTGGCCGCTCGGCGACGTCCCGACCACCGTGCCGTACGACGAACTGCTGTTGACCGAGCTGGCGTACTCGGCGACCTGGAAGCCGACGTCCTTGAGGCGCTGGCGTGCCGCATTCTGGTCCAGCCCGGACACACTGGGCACCCGGGAGCCCGGGGCTCCGTCCACGAAACGCGGATCGGTCGGCGGCAGACGCACCTCGCCCCAGTTGTTCGCGATCGGCTTCATCGCGTTGAACCAGGTCCGAGCGGGCTCGTTGCCGCCGAAGAGGTTGCCGTCGCCGCACTGGCGCAGCGGCCACGAGCACAGGTCCGACGGTGTGGGCGAATCGTCGTAGATGTAGTTCGCCGCGGCGAAGTTGTTGGTGAAGCCGACGAAGCCCGAGGAACGGTGGGCTTCGGTGGTGCCGGTCTTGCCCGACATGGGCAGGTCCCAGCCGGCCGACCCGGCGGCACCGGCTGCGGTACCCGCCCCTGCATCGTCCTTGCTCATCGCGTTGGCCATGGTGTTCGCCAGGCCCTCGGGCACGACCTGATCACAGGTCTCGGTCGTCACCGAGACCTCGTTGCCGTCACGGTCGAAGACCTTGTCGATCGGGCTGGGTGGGCACCACACGCCGCCCGACGCCAGCGTCGCCGCCACATTCGAGAGTTCCAGCGCGTTCACCTCGATCGGACCCAGGGTGAACGAGCCGAGGTTCTGCCGCTTGACGAAGTCGGCGAGGCTCTCGTTGTTGGCGGGGTCGTAGGCCCTGGCCGTGCCCGGGTCGGCGTAGGATCGCAGCCCGAGCTTGACCGCCATGTCCACCGTGCGTTGGACGCCTACCTGGGAGATGAGTTTGGCGAAGGCGGTATTGGGCGAGGTGGCCAGCGCATCGGTGACGTTCAGCGGCGAGCGGTAGTTGCCGGCGTTCTGCACGCACCAGGTGTCCTTGGGACAGCCCTTTGCCCCGCCGCTGCCCAGGCCCTTGGCCTCGAACCGGGCGGGGGCATCGAGTTGGGCGCTGATACCCATGCCCATATCCAGGGCGGCAGCGGTGGTGAAGATCTTGAAGATCGAGCCGGCGCCGTCACCAACGAGCGAGAACGGCTGCGGTTGCATGGTCTCACCGGCGGCGGTGTTGAGCCCGTAGGTGCGGTTGCTGGCCATCGCCAGCACGGGATGGGAGTCCTTACCGGGTTTCACTACGCTCATCACGCTGGCGATGCCGTCGATATCCGGGCTGGCGATGTCGTCGATTGCCTGCTTTACCGAGTTCTGGACGTCGGGATCCAGGGTGGTGCGGATCAGGTAGCCGCCTTTGGCGACCTGATCCTTGCTGATACCGGCGCGGGCGAGATACTCCTGGACATAGTCACAGAAGAACGCGCGATTGCCGGCCGCGATACAACCCCGTGGCAGCTCGTTGGGCTGCGGGAGGATGCCAAGGGGTTGCTCTTTGGCGGCGCGCAGCGCGTCAGCTTCGGCGGGGATATTGTCGATCATGGTGTCCAGCACCACATTTCGCCGGGCAAGAGCGCCGTCGGGGTTGGTGTAGGGGTTGAGCGAACTCGTTGACCGCACCAGGCCGGCCAGCAGCGCAGCCTGCTGCCAGTTGAGCTCGGAGGCGTTGATCCCGAAGTATGTCTGAGCGGCGTCCTGGACGCCGAATGCGTTGTTGCCGAACGACACCAGGTTGAGGTAGCGGGTCAGGATCTCCGGCTTGCTGAAGGTCTTGTCCAGCGTGAGCGCCATCCTGATCTCCCGCAGCTTGCGGGCCGGCGTGGTCGCAACGGCCGCGCGCTTTTCGGCATCGGTCTGGGCGATCACCAGCAACTGATAGTTCTTGA
>CAZDYH010000222.1:0-4654 GCA_964509355.1 uncultured Mycobacterium sp. | reverse complement strand
CGGCCGCGGCGGCGACCGTGATCGAGCCGATCACCTTCACGCTGCTGCTGCAGGCTGGCGCCATGCTCGGTTGGATCGCGTTCCTGCGCGGCGGGCAGCGCTGGGGCCGACAGCAGCGGTTCGGTCTGACGACCGGGGAGGCGTCTCCCCGCGCGTGACCGAATCGGCGCGAATCACCCCGAGGGGCGGGAGACGCCCGGCCAGGACGTCGACTCCTCGGCGACCATCATCACCCACGGGTGGTGCCGGTAGACCACCTCGTTGACTTCCTTGATGAAGCTGACGGCCTCGAGGTTCTCCCGGCCCCCGAACCCGGTTCGTCACCCATTCCCCCTCGCAGCGGGAGTAGTCCAGGTAGAGCATCGAGGCGACCGCGTCCACCCGCAGGCCGTCGATGTGGAACTCCTCGATCCAGTACAAGGCGTTGGCCAGCCGAGGTCGACGATGTGTCGCCGCCACAACGGGCGGTACACCTCGCAGTCGCCGCCCGGATACACCAACACCGCGGCGCCGGACTCCAGTGCCAGTCTGGCGTTGTCGGGACTGGCGGCCACGGTGCCGAACTTGCGAAGCCAGCCCAACATCGGGTAGACGGCGACAAGGTTGTGGGCGAGTTGGTAGAAGGGCCGCTCGACACCGAAGTAGGAGCAGAACGCCAGGGTGAACACGAAGGTGTCCGGGGGAACGTTGCCGCCGCTGTGCTCAGAATGGCGGTGAGCTGCCCGGCGATTCACGGACACGAACTTGCAGGAGTTCTTCCGCGTGCGCGGGCACACGGTCGGTTGTCGCCGTTTGGATGTAGGTCAAGGACGGCGTTTACTGGAGGTGTAACACCAGAACCGTAGCCCGCAGTCGCGCTTTGTGATCACCGAAGACGAAGGAATCCGGCGATGAGCGGTAAGACGATCGTACACACGACCGAGGCCGCCACGAGCCGCGGCCAAGACAGGAGTGTCGCCATGACGCCGCGACAGGACCGAACCGATGTCGGTCGACACCCGACACCGCCCGAACACACCCCGCGGCTGCGGTTGAAACCTAAGGCGCCCCACTCCGGGTATGTCGATGGGGCATGGTGGCCGCACAGTGATGACCTGACCACCGAGCTTCCCGATCTGCTCGCGGTGCTCTCGGTGCGACTCGGGCCCATCGACCGCGTGCTCTACAAGTTCAGCGACTGGGAGAAAGCACCCGCTGAACTCACCACCGGTGGCCGCGCGGTGCATCTCGACGGATACCGACTCCAGCCGCCCAACACCGTCGAAGTCCTCGGACTCAACCACACCAGGATCGTTTTGCTGGTAGTCCCGCCCCATACCGACCCGGAACGCGCACACGCCACCATGATGGCCGCCGCGGGCCCCGACGACGACTCGACCGTCGATGGCCTCCTGATGATCAGCTTGCGAGATCGGGAATCCCGCACCCAGAGAGCTGCAGCGCAAGAGCGCTGGGATTCACAAGGCGGAGCCCTACCGCTTCGTGGGAAAACTCGGTAATCAGCAACGATGATTACCGAGCTCTACCAAACAGATTCTCAATTTTGTGGCAGCTCTGCGGGGGATCGTTCCACGGGAATTGGGCGATGATCGCTGCAGCGTAGATCGAGCAGGCATCCGTCAGGTTATGCCGGCGGCCCGCATGTGGACGCTGGCCGGCGGGCCCCTCTGAAGAGGAGTCAATTGTCGGGACCTTCGTCCCTGGCTTGACGTCACGTCGACCGCCAGGATGCAGGACAGGCGAACGGAATGGAGTGTGACGTGGTATCGACCCGATTGCCCGTGTTGTTGAGCAGCGGCGGTACCGACCGGACAGCGGCGCTTCGCATCGCCGTCGTGGGGACCTTCCCCCCGACCCAGTGCGGCCTGGCGACGTTCACCGAGTCGATGGTGCGTTCGATTAGCCACGCGGCCCGCGCGGTTGAACCCGTGGTCATCCGCCTCATCCAGCCGAACGAACCGACCGGCGGTGCGGCGCGAGCCACGGTGGACTGGATCTCCGGCGACGCGGCGTCGTTTGATCAGGTGCGCGACACCGTCGAGGATGTCGGCGTGGTCATCCTCCAGCACGAGTACGGGATTTACGGGGGACCTGACGGCGACGAGGTCCTCGACCTGCTGCGGACAACGACGACCCCCAGCATCGTGGTACTGCACACCGTCCTGGCCGATCCCACCCCGCACCAGCGTGCGGTGCTCGAGGAGGTCATCGAGCGGGCCGATGTGACGGTCACGCAGACCGAGGCGGCGCGTCTCCGGCTCCGCAACTACGCGATCACCGATCCGGCGCGGGTGATCGTGATCCCCCACGGCGCCTGGACCGAACCCACCGGCGAGGAGCCCCGCCATGACAGGCCGCTGGTGTTGAGCTGGGGATTGGTCGGACCGGGCAAGGGCCTCGAGCATGGCATCGCGGCGATGGCCAGACTCGCCGACCTGACCCCGACGCCGACGTATCTCATCGCCGGTGAGACCCATCCCAAGGTCCGAGCGGCTCAGGGGGAACGTTACCGGGAGATGCTGGCGCGATCCGCCGTCGAGCTGGGCATCGCCGACCGCGTCGTCTTCGACGGCACGTATCGCGATGTTTCGTCGTTGGCCGCGCTGATCGGCAGTGCCGACGTCGTGCTCCTGCCCTACGATTCCCCCGACCAGGTCACCTCCGGGGTCCTGGTGGAGGCCCTCGCTGCGGGGAAGCCCATCGTCGCCACGACGTTCCCCCACGCTGTGGAAGCGCTGGCGTCGGGGGCAGGTCTGCTCGTGGGCCACGGCGACGACCAGGCGATGGCCGATGCAATCCGCCAGATCCTCACGCGCCCCGACCTGGCCGCCGCGATGCGCCACGAGGCCGCCCGGGTGGGCGCGGGTTTGCGCTGGCCTGTCGTCGCCGAGCGGTACCTCAAGGTGATCCACGACCTGCTTGCCCATCGGGTGGCGGCATGAACCTGCCGATGCCCGACCTGCGGCACCTGGTCCGGATGACCGATGACACCGCGCTGTTCGAGCATGCCCGCGCAGCGGTGCCCCGACCAGCGCACGGCTATTGCAGCGACGATGCTGGGCGCGCGCTCGCCGTGACCTGCGGTTGGGAGGACCCCACTGCTGACCGGCTCAGCGAGATCTATCTGGCGTTCCTCTCGCACCTGCACCTGGGCGGCGGACGATTCGCGCTCCGCCTGGGTCACGACCGCCGGTTCATCGACCGCGACGTCTCCGACGACGCCTGTGGCCGTGCGATCTTCGGCCTGGGTGTGGCCGCCGCGTCGACGGCGCCCCGCCACGTCACCGAAGGTGCTCGGGAACTGTTCTCGAAGACGACCTCGTTTCGGTCACGGTGGCCGCACGCCATGGCCTACGCCGCACTCGGCGCTGCGGCCGTGCTCGCCGACGACCCTGACCAACCCGAGGCTGCCGCGTTGCTCCGCGACGCCGCGACGATGATCGCGCAGGCGACCGGCCACCGGCACTGGCCGGAGGCGCGCTTGCGCTACGCCAACGCCCTGCTGCCCGAATGCCTGCTGGCGGCGGGAGAGATGCTCAACGACACCGGATTTGAGCGGACGGGGTTGCGGCTGCTGGACTGGCTCGTCGCCGAGGAGACCGCGCCGCAGGGTCACTTCAGCTTCACGCCGACCCATGGCTGGATCGGCGGCGAACCGCGGCCGGCGTTCGACCAGCAACCGATCGAGGCGGGCGCTATGGCCGACGCCGCGGCGCGGGCGTTCACCGTGACCGGCCAGCCCGACTGGGCCGACGTGACGATCCGGTCAGCCCAGTGGTTCATCGGTCGAAACGACCTCGGCGTCGCCATGTTCGACGAGCGAACCGGGGGTTGCTTCGACGGGCTGCAGGTCGATGGGCCCAACGTCAACCAGGGCGCCGAGTCGACCATCGCGTTCCTTACGGCACTGCGACGAGCCCATGAGGTGGCTCTCCCGAGCGACCAGGGGTGCGTCGCATGACCTCCGCCGACCGGCGCGCGCCGTCGCGGGGTGGCCCGGCCGAGATGTTCGTGCGCCATCCCGGCAATCCGATCATCACCCCCGCTGACTTGCCGCGGATGGTCAACGCCGTGTTCAACCCCGGTGCGACGGTCTTCGAAGGCCAGACCCTGTTGCTGGTGCGGGTGGAGGACCGCACCGGCCTGTCCCATCTGGTGGTCGCGCGAAGCCCCGACGGCTACGGCAACTGGACCGTGCAGCGCGATCGGGGACTGTTCGCCCAGACCTCGACCTTCGAGGAGCACTGGGGTGTCGAGGACCCACGGATCACCCGGGTCGGTGACGAGTACCTCATCGTGTACACCGGCTACTCCACCACCGGACCGCTGGTCCTGCTCGCATCCACCCGGGACTTCGTGCACTTCGACCGTCGCGGCGTCCTGCAGTCCCCGGAGAACAAGGACGCCGCACTGTTCCCGACCACTTTCGACGGCCGGTGGGCGCTGATCCACCGGCCGACGGCACAGATGCCGGGAATCGGAGCGCACATCTGGTTGTCGTGGAGTCCCGATCTGCGCCACTTCGGCGACGCCAAGGTCCTGCTACCGGCCCGTCGCGGCGGGTGGTGGGACGCCAACACGGTGGGCCTGGGTCCCCCGCCGATGCAGACCCACGCCGGATGGCTCCTCTGCTACCACGGCGTCCGCACAACCG
>CAZDYH010000221.1:2771-4655 GCA_964509355.1 uncultured Mycobacterium sp. | reverse complement strand
CCCTTGGCGCCCTTGTCCTTGCCGGCGATGACCAGCACGGTGTCGCCCTTGTGGATCTTCATCTACAACACCTCCGGAGCCAGCGAAACGATCTTCATGAAGCGCTTCTCGCGCAGTTCCCGGCCGACCGGCCCGAAGATGCGGGTCCCGCGCGGATCGTTGTCCGGCTTGATGATCACGGCCGCGTTCTCGTCGAACTTGATATAGCTGCCATCGGCGCGTCGGCGCTCCTTGACGGTGCGCACCACCACGGCCTTCACGACGTCACCACGCTTGACGTTGCCGCCGGGGATGGCGTCCTTCACCGTCGCCACGATGACATCGCCGATGCCGGCGTAGCGCCGACCCGAGCCGCCGAGCACGCGGATGCACAAGATCTCCTTGGCCCCCGTGTTATCGGCGACCTTCAGCCGCGATTCCTGCTGAATCACTCGATCTCCTCTGTCTCCCCCGGTCGCTGCGCTCCTGCCCGCCGGGCGACCTGGTTAACGTGTGCACGGCAAGCTGTGCCGACCCGGTGGGCAAGCCACCAGAAACCTGACGTGCGCGGTCTTTGTCACCGAAGGGCACGCAGAACTGTCAACCAGTCGAGGTCTGCCCAGGGCAACCCCTAGATTCTAGGGGACGACCTGCGCAGGTCCAAATTGCCCACCACCTGTCGGCAGCTAGTCCAGATCCGCCACGCAGCGGAAGCCGATGTGGGTGCTCGCGCTGTCCTGCGACTGCGGCGAACGGGCGGCCGGCCGATAGCGGTGGCAGTACTCGGGGGCGCACAGATGCGAGCCGCCCTTGAGTGTCTGGGTGACCGTCGGGTCGGCCGGTCCGGTATCCCATGTCGCCGGCCCAGCGGCTCCGGTGCCAATTGTCGCCGGCCCAGCGGCTCCGGCCGGTCCGGTCGGCGTGCAGCAGGCCTTCGGCGGCTGGTCCAGCCGATGGTGTGCGGAGAACTCGGTGGTGGTCCACTCCCAGACGTTGCCGATCATGTCGACCAGACCGAACTCGTTCGGAGCGAAGGTGCCCACCGGTGAGGTGCCGATCCAGCCGAGTGCGCCGTCGTTGCGATACGGGAACCTGCCCTGCCAGGTGTTGGCCATCAACTGCCCGCCCGGAGTGACGTCGTCGCCCCACGCGTAGGTCGCGGTGCTCCCGCCGCGGGCGGCATACTCCCATTCGGCCTCGGTGGGCAACCGCCGGCCGGCCCAGCGGGCATAGGCCGCCGCGTCCGGATAGGCCACCTGCACGACGGGGTGGTCGCCCCTGCCGGTGATGTCGCTGTCCGGGCCGAACGGGTGTTGCCAGCTCGCGCCCGACGACCAGTCCCACCACTGCCGCCAGTCGCGCAGGTCGACGGGCCCGGACGTCGGCCGGAACACCAGCGCGCCGGGCAGCAGGTCCGCCGGCGCCACCCCCGGGTACAGCGCGGGGTCCAACGGTTGTTCGGCGACAGTGACATAGCCCGTCGCCGCGACGAATTCGGCGAACTGCGCATTGGTCACCGGATGTTGCTCGACGGCGAACGCCGCGACGGTCGCGGTGTGAATGGGCGCTTCCTCCGGATAGAAGCTCGTCGATCCCATCCGGAACGACCCGCCCGGCAGATCAACCAGTTCGGTCAGCATGGCTTCAGGGTATGCCGACCGAGAAATCCGCCATCAGCACCGACGTCGCCGCGTCGAAACCAGGCGCCCCGGCCGGTCCCTGCAGGTGGACGGCAACCAGGTAGTTCGCGGTGTTGGTCCAGATATGGGCGATGCGGTCGGCGAACTGCACGGACTGCCCCGGGACATCCGACCAGTTGCCCATCAGCTCTTGGCTGCTGTATCCGCAGAACTCGGCCGGCAGCATGCTGACCGCGCTCACCGGCGACTTCGCCATCACGTCATC
>CAZDYH010000221.1:0-2671 GCA_964509355.1 uncultured Mycobacterium sp. | reverse complement strand
GTGGTGTCGCCCGCGCGCACCGCAACCCCGTCGGTTCCGCGGGCACAACCCGAAACCACTCCCACCATCACGCAGGCCGCGCACAGCGCGGTCCAGCCCGGCCGTCTCATCACACCAGTATCGACGAGCAGCGCTAATCCCTGGCGAACACCGCCGCAAACTCCCTTTCGATGTCCTCATAGGGGTTGCCGGACACGTCGACGATCACCTGGGCGATGGTTCCACCGGTGAACGCGAACGGCGCCTTGTAGACACTCGAGACGCCCTGGCCCGCGTTACGGCCGATAGTGATGCCGCCGCCGGCGAGCGCGAACATGCCCGGGTGCGCCTTCATGCCCGGCAACGTGGCGACGGCAGTGTCATCGATGTACAGCGTGGTGTCCCCGAGTGGGGTGTGGCTGCCCTCGACCGTGCCGGTGCGGGCGTAGCGGACGCCGAAGATGTGCGCGCCCAGTGGCACCGCGCCGGGTGAGGACACCTGCTGCTCTTCCTCGCCGAGGAAGTTGTAGATGTAGTGCAGGCGGCCATCCTGGATGAACAACACATGCCCGCCGTGCGCGGCGCCCTGCTTGAACAGCACCCCTTCCGCGCCGGTGGTGTCGACCGTCACCTCGGCCAGCACCGCGAACGACCGGCCGCGCAGCTCGACGGCTGCGCCGATGCCGACCTCCGCGGTACCCGGGTAGTAGGTGTAGGACTCGCGTTCACCGGCGAGATAGGGCCGAAACCGGGTGGTGGTTTCCAGGATGTTCAGGTCGGCCAGCGGCAGCCCGTTGTACTTCGCCGCCTCGCTGAACCACAGCGCCTTGAGCTCTTCGAGCTTGTCCGGCTGCTCGGCGGCCAGATCGCGCACCTGGCTGCGGTCGGACTCGATGTGGAACAGCTCCCAGCGGTCGGCATCGAACTGCGACCATCCCGCTGGGCTCGCGGCATGGACAGTGTTTGCGAACCAGCCCTGATGCCAGATACCGCGGGTGCCGAGCATGGTGTAGAACTGGGTGTTCTTCCCGGTGTCGGCCGCCGAATCGGCAAGGGCCGCTTTGAAACTCACGCCGTCCAGTGGCTTCTGCGTGATCCCCTTAACCGTCTCCGGCGGCGTGATGCCAAGCAGGTCGTAGACGGTCGGGGTGATATCGCAGACGTTGACGTAGTTGTCGCGCACTTCACCATGGGCGGCAATGCCTTTGGGCCAGGAGATGATCGCCGGGTCGGCGATTCCGCCCTCGTGGGAGGCGTAGCGCTTGAAAAGCTTGTAGGGCGTGTTGAACGCCATCGCCCACCCGATCGGGTAGTGGTTGTAAGTCTCCGGGCCGCCGAGGTGGTCGTAGAACCGCAGGCTTTCCTCGGCGGTGTCGAGGTAGCCGTTGAAGAACTTGGCCTCGTTCACCGAACCGTTCGGGCCGCCCTCACCGCTGGCGCCGTTGTCGGAGATCACCACGATGATGGTGTTGTCGAGCTGGCCGGATTCCTCCAGGTAGTCCAGGATGCGCCCGATCTGGGCGTCGGTGTAGCTCTGGAAACCGGCGAACACCTCGGCCATCCGGCAGAACAGCCGCTTCTCCTCGTCATTGAGCGAGTCCCACGGCCGCACCGTGTCCAGCATCGGCCAGGGCTCCCCGTTGGGTCCCTTGACATCGAGGTAGGGGTTGACCGGGGGCAGCTCGGTGTCCGCCGGTACCAGGCCCAGCGACTTCTGGTTCTCCAGCACGATCTCCCGGTACTTCTCGTATCCCATGTCGAAGCGCCCGCTGTACTTGTCGGCCCATTCCTTGAAGACGTGGTGCGGCGCGTGCCCGGCCCCGGGTGCCACGTAGCTGAACCACGGTTTGGTCGGGGCGATCACCTTGGCGTCGCGGATGAACTCGATGGTTCTGTCGGCGATGTCCTTGGACAGGTGATAGCCGTCCTCCGGGGTGGCCGGCGGCGCCACCGGGTGGTTGTCGTACACCAGGTCCGGGTACCACTGGTCGGTCTCGCCGCCCATGAAACCGTAGAACCGTTCGAACCCACGCGACAGCGGCCAGTGCCGTTTGGTGGCGGCGAGATTGGATTCCTCGAGCGGAGTCAGGTGCCACTTGCCGATGCAGTAGGTGTTCCAGCCCTGCTCGGCAAGCACCTCCGACAGCAGCGCGGTGTCGTCGGGAATCCGGCCGCTGCAGTTCGGGAACCCGTCGGTGAACTCCTCGATGGTGGCCATGCCGACCGTCGTGGCATTGCGGCCGGTCAACAGCGACGCGCGCGTTGGCGAGCACAGAGCGGTGGTGTGGAACTGCGCCAGCCGGACGCCGCGATCGGAAATCCGCTTGAGGCTGGGCATCTCGACCAGGCCGCCGAAGCAGTCCCAGGTGGCGATGCCGGTGTCATCCCACACCAGGTACAGCACGTTGGGCGCGCCGTCTGGAGCGGTCGGCGCCGCGAAGGGGCCCCAGTCCGGCTCGGAGTCGCGAATGTCCAGCGCGACCTTGCCCTTGAACTCCGTCACCATCGCTCACCCCGATCCTGGTAGCAGGTTCGCCGCCGCCGTCACATCGGCCGACTGTGCCGTCACTGGGAATCTCCAACTCCAGCGTGGCGATGACAGTGCTTTGTTACTTGGCCTTTTCGAGAATCTCGACGAGCCGCCAGCGCTTGGTCGCCGACAGCGGTCGCGTCTCCATCAGCGACACCCGGT
>CAZDYH010000220.1:0-4690 GCA_964509355.1 uncultured Mycobacterium sp. | reverse complement strand
ATCTGCTGAACATCATGCGGCTGCACAGCCCGCAGTCGGCGATCCTGTCCGCGGTCATCTTCAACGCGATCATCATCATCGCGCTGATCCCGCTGTCGCTGCGCGGCGTGCGTTACACGCCGAGCAGCGCGTCGAAACTGCTCAGCCGCAACCTCTACGTCTACGGCCTGGGCGGCATCATCGCTCCCTTCATCGGGATCAAACTCATCGACCTCGTCGTCCAACTCTTCCCAGGGATGTCCTGAACATGAAGTTTTCCAACCTGATTCGCCAGCATTGGGCCGCGCTGCGCGCGCTGCTCGTGCTCACCGTGATCACCGGCATCGCCTATCCGCTGGTCATCTGGCTGGTGGCACTGCTCCCCGGCCTGCACGACAAGGCCGAAGGCTCCATCATCGAGGTGAACGGAGAGCCGGTCGGCAGCAGCCTGATCGGCCAGCTCTTCACAGACAACGACGGCAACCCGCTGCCGCAGTACTTCCAGAGCCGGCCGTCAGCCGCGGGAGACGGATACGACCCGCTGTCCACCAGTGCGAGCAACCTCGGCCCGGAGAGTGTGCTCGATACGCCGGCCGACCCGGCCCAGGTGGCGGCGGGAACAGACCCCTCCGACGCCGGTTTCAAGGCCAGCCTGCTCACCCTGGTGTGCTCGCGCAGCGCCGCCGTCGGCGCGCTCGAAGGTGTCGACGGATCGCGTCCGTTCTGCACCGGCGACGGGGTCGGCTCGGTGCTCTCGGTGATCGGTCCGCGGGACTCGCGCGGCAATGTGGTGCAGCCGACGAAGGTGGTCAGCGTCAACGAACCGTGTGCCACCACTACTCGACCGTTCCTGGACATCTACGAGGGTGTGCGGGTCGAGTGCGCACAGTACGGCGAGGACTACACGATCGGCCAGATCGTGCCGATCCAAGGCGCCGGTCCGGCGGATCCGGCCGTGCCAGCCGACGCCGTCACCGCCAGTGGCAGCGGACTGGACCCCGATATTTCGGTGGCCTACGCCGATCTGCAGGTTGCCCGGGTGGCGAAGGCCCGCGGCATCACCCCGGACCAGGTGCGGGACGCGGTCCGCGACAACCAGCACGGCCGCGACCTCGGCTTCTTCGGCGAGGCCCGAGTCAACGTGCTCAAGCTGAACCTGGAGCTGGATCAGAAGTACCCGATAAAGAGCTGACCGACCGGTGGATGATGATCGTGTGAGCACCACCCATGATCCGCTTGCGCCGCCGGCCACTGCGGCGGCACCGGGCACCGCGACGCGCAAGCCGAAGCGCGGTGAGCTGCGGATCTACCTCGGCGCGGCGCCGGGTGTCGGCAAGACCTACGCGATGCTCGGCGAAGCGCACCGCAGGCTGGAACGCGGGACCGATCTGGTGGCGGCGGTCGTGGAAACGCACGGCCGCAAGAAGACCGCGGATCTGCTCGAGGGCATCGAGATCATCCCGCCGCACTACGTCGAGTACCGGGGCAGTCGCTTCACCGAACTCGACGTACCCGCGGTGCTCACCCGTCGGCCGGAAGTGGTGCTCGTCGACGAACTGGCCCATACCAACACCCCGGGCAGCAAGAACCCCAAGCGCTGGCAAGACGTCGAAGAGCTGCTGGACGCCGGCATCACCGTCATCACGACGGTCAACGTGCAGCACCTGGAAAGCCTCAACGACGTCGTCGCGCAAATCACCGGGATCGAACAGCAGGAAACCGTTCCGGATGAAATTGTGCGGGGCGCGTCGCAGATCGAGCTCGTCGACATCACACCGGAGGCGTTGCGGCGCAGGCTGTCCCACGGCAACGTCTACGCAGCGGAGAAGGTGGACGCGGCGCTGTCCAACTACTTCCGCCAAGGAAACCTGACGGCGCTGCGCGAGCTGGCGCTGCTGTGGCTCGCCGATCAGGTCGATGCCGCGCTGGCGAAGTACCGCGCTGAGAACAAGATCACAGCTACCTGGGAAGCACGCGAACGCGTGGTCGTTGCCGTGACGGGCGGTCCGGAATCAGAAACCCTGGTGCGGCGCGCATTTCGGATCGCGTCGAGATCCAGCGCGGAGCTGATGATCGTTCACGTTGTTCGCGGCGATGGCCTGTCGGGTGTTGCGGCACCGCAGATGGGGAAGGTGCGTGAGCTCGCGACGAGTCTCGGGGCCACCGTACATACGGTCATCGGCGACGACGTGCCGACGGCGTTGCTGGATTTCGCCCGCGAGATAAATGCCACCCAATTGGTCATCGGCACCTCTCGTCGGTCGCGGTGGGCCCGCATCTTCGACGAGGGGATCGGCGCCGCGGTGGTGCAGCACTCGGAGAAGATCGACGTCCACATGGTCACCCATGAGGAAGCCAAGGGGGGCTTCTCGTGGGCGTCGATCTCGCCGCGCCACCAACGACTGATCTCGTGGCTTGCCGCACTCGTTGTGCCCGCGGTGATCTGTGCAGTGACGGTCACGTTCCTGGACCAGTTCCTCGGCATCGGCGGCGAGAGCGCGCTGTTCTTCATCGGCGTTCTCGTCGTGGCTCTCCTCGGTGGCGTGGCGCCGGCGGTGCTGTCGGCCGTGCTGTCCGGGTTGCTGCTCAACTACTTCCTGACTGATCCCCGGTACACGTTCACGATCGCCGAGCCCGACGCGGCCGTCACCCAAGTGGTCCTGCTGCTGGTGGCCGTGGCAGTCGCGGTACTGGTCGACGGCGCGGCAAAACGCGCCCGTGAGGCCCGACACGCATCCCAGGAGGCCGAACTGCTGGCGCTGTTCGCCGGATCGGTGCTGCGCGGCGCGGATCTGGAAACCCTGCTGGAGCGGGTGCGCGAGACCTACGGCCAGCGCGCGGTCAGCTTGCTGCGGGTCGACGGCGATGCTGAGGAGATCGTCGCGTGCGTCGGCAAGGATCCGTGTGTCAACGTCGAAGCGGCCGACACCGCAATCGAGGTCGGTGACGACGAATTCTGGATGCTGATGTCGGGCCGCAAACTGGCCGCCCGCGACCGCAGGGTGCTCACCGCGGTCGCCAAGCAGGCGGCAGGTCTGGTCAGGCAACGAGAGTTGGCCGAAGAGGCCGGCAAGGCCGAGGCCATCGCGCAAGCCGACGAGTTGCGTCGCTCGCTGCTGTCGGCGGTCAGCCACGACCTGCGGACCCCGCTGGCGGCCGCCAAGGCCGCCGTATCCAGCCTGCGTGGCGATGACGTCGGCTTCTCACCCGAAGACACCGCCGAACTGCTGGCCACCGTCGAGGAGTCGATCGACCAGTTGACCGCACTGGTCGGGAATCTGCTCGACTCGTCCCGGCTGGCCGCCGGGGTGGTGCGGCCGGAGCTGCGCCGGGTCTACCTCGAAGAGGTCGTGCAGCGCGCCCTGCTTGGGATAAGCAGGGGCGCTACCGGTTTCGGCCGATCCGGGCTGGACCGGGTCAAGGTGGAGGTCGGCGATTCGGTCGCGATGGCCGACAGCGGACTGCTCGAACGGGTGCTGGCCAACCTGATCGACAACGCGTTGCGGTACGCCCCCGACAGCATCGTCCGCGTCAACGCGGGACGAGTCGGGGATCGAGTGCTGATCAACGTCATCGACGAGGGCCCCGGAGTGCCCCGCGGCACCGAGGACCAACTGTTCGAGCCGTTTCAGCGCCTGGGCGACCGGGACACCAGCAGCGGGGTGGGCCTGGGGCTCTCGGTGGCCCGCGGCTTCGTCGAGGCGATGGACGGCTCCATCCAGGCGACCGACACCCCGGGAGGTGGACTTACGGTCGTCGTCGACCTCGCCGCCCCGCAAGGCGTGGTTCAGCCATGACGAAAACGAAGGTCTTGGTGATCGACGACGAACCGCAGATCCTGCGGGCCCTGCGCATCAACCTGTCCGTCCGCGGCTACGAGGTCATTACCGCCACCTCCGGAGCAGCCGCACTGCGTGCGGCCGCGGAACGACGTCCCGACGTGGTGGTGCTCGATCTGGGCCTGCCCGACATGTCCGGCATCGAGGTGCTCGCCGGGCTGCGCGGCTGGATGACCGCACCGGTCATCGTGCTCTCGGCGCGCACCGACTCCTCGGAGAAGGTCGAGGCCCTCGACGCCGGCGCTGACGACTATGTGACCAAGCCGTTCGGCATGGACGAGTTCCTGGCGCGGCTGCGTGCCGCGGTCCGGCGCGGCACGGCCGCATCCGACACCGACGAACCGGTCGTCGAAACCTCATCGTTCACAGTCGATCTGGCGGCGAAGAAGGTCATCAAGAATGGCGCCGAAGTGCACCTGACGCCCACCGAGTGGGGCATGCTCGAGATGCTGGTCCGCAACCGGGGCAAACTGGTCGGCCGCGAGGAACTGCTGAGGGAGGTGTGGGGTCCGGCCTACGCCAAGGAGACCCACTATCTGCGGGTCTACCTGGCTCAGCTTCGGCGCAAGCTCGAAGACGACCCGTCGCATCCCAACCATCTGCTGACCGAAGCCGGCATGGGCTACCGCTTTCAGGAGTGAGCGCCACGACACGTCGCAAGCCCGGTCGATCGCCTGGGCAAAGCCAATTACGCTCTTAGAGCATCTTCCCGGGGCGGCGACGGCTTCGCCGGTCCGCCCCCGCATCCCTGAGTCGGCTATCAAGCGATCGACAACGCTATACCGTCCAGGATGTCGTGTTCGCTGACGGTCAGCTCATCGATACCGGCGCGGTGGCCCAGCGCGTAGGCCAGCTCCTGCACCACGATCGCG
>CAZDYH010000219.1:0-4691 GCA_964509355.1 uncultured Mycobacterium sp. | reverse complement strand
CGGGTCTGGAGCGGGCGGCCCAACGCCCGTCTGGTCGAGGTGGCCTCGGAGCTGAGGCCGGGACGCGCGCTCGATCTGGGTTGCGGTGAGGGCGCCGACGCGCTGTGGCTCGCCGAACAGGGCTGGCAGGTGGTGGCCGTCGACGTCTCGGCGACAGCATTGCAGCGGGCGGCGGCCGATGCGCGTGAGCGAGACCTTCTGGCGGGCATTGACTTTCAGCGACACGACCTCTCCGACAGCTTCCCGAGCGGCACGTTCGACCTGGTGTCGGTGCAGTTCTTGCACTCCGGATCCATGCCGCCCTGGTCGTGGCGGCGCGACCACGCCGTCGCGACGGTAACCGACAACGTGATCGTCCTGCGCCGGGAAGGTGGTGACGCGGCGCACGAAGCGACTGCGTTGTAGCGCGATCGCAATCTTGTCAGTGGGGTCGATTACAGTCGAAAGTATGTTCGAAGACCTTGATGGTTTGGTAACGGCGGTAGCGGTGATCGACCCCGGCGCAGGGGAGTCGGCGCTCGTCGAGCGGATCGCGATGCTCGAACAGCTGAAGGCCGCCGCGGCGGCAGGGCAGGCCAGGGCAGCGGCCGCGCTGGACGCGTCGCGACGTTCCGCGGAGGCGGCCGCGGGCGTGCCCGCCGCGCGGCGGGGCCGCGGGGTGGCCGGTGAGGTGGCGTTGGCGCGGCGTGATTCGCCGGTTCGCGGCGGCCGGCACCTGGGGTTGGCGAAAGCGCTGGTCCACGAGATGCCGCACACCCTGGCCGCATTGGAGCGCGGTGTGCTCTCGGAATGGCGGGCCACCATCCTGGTGCGCGAATCGGCGTGTCTTGATGTCGAGGACCGGCGCACGCTGGACGTCGAACTGTGCGCGGACACGGCGAACCTGGACGGTGTCGGGGATGCCCGACTGGCGGCGGCCGCCAAGGCGATCGCCTACCGGCTCGATCCGCACGCTGTGGTGGATCGGGCCGCCAAAGCGGAGTCGGAGCGCACGGTCACGATCCGTCCCGCACCCGACACAATGACGTATCTGACCGCATTGTTGCCGGTGGCGCAGGGCGTGGCAGCCTACGCCACGCTTCGCCGGGAGGCCGACAGCTGTGGCGACGGACGCTCGCGCGGCCAGGTGATGGCCGACGCGCTGGTGGAGTGGATCACCGGTCGCAGTGCGGCGGGTGCGACGCCGGTCGCGGTCAACCTGGTGATCTCCGATGAGACGCTGCTGGGTGCTGGAACCACACCGGCGGTGATCGCCGGCTACGGCCCGATCCCCGCCGCGGTGGCCTGCCGAATGGTCGGCAGCGCGGTGGCAGATCCGCGGTCACGGGCCACGCTGCGCAGGCTCTACGCCAGTCCCAAGACCAGCGCCTTGGTGGCGCTGGAGTCACGGGGCAGGCTGTTTCCGCGTGGGCTGGCCGACTTCATCGGCCTGCGGGATCAGCGCTGTCGCACCCCGTACTGCGACGCGCCGATCCGGCACCGCGACCACGCCATCCCGGCTGCCCGCGGCGGGCCGACCAGCGCGGACAACGGTCTCGGTCTGTGCGAGCAGTGCAACTACACCAAGGAGTCGGCGGGCTGGCGGGCCGCCGCCGGGCCCGGCGAATCCGGGCGGCACACTGCGGCATTCACCACGCCCACCGGAGCCCATTACCACTCCACTGCGCCTCCGCTGCCTACCACCCGCCCGGCGCTGGAAGTCAGCGAGATCGAGGTGGCCGTGGTGATCGCGCTTTCCGACCTGCATGCCGCGTAGGGGAATCGGCTGCGTAACCGGTTCGGATACTCCAAGGTGAACTGATGAGCGACTACACCATGCCCGCCGAGGGCGCACCGCAAGACCTGGTGTGGATGGCGTTCCCGTCGGAGGGCTATTCACTCGGTGACACCGAAGAGGCCAAGGACGAGGCGAGGTCCACCTGGGCCGCGGTCGCCCACGCGATCCTTGAGTTCGAGCCGGTGCGCATGGTCGTCGACCCCGATGAGCGCGCGGTCGCCAAGCGCTACCTGTCGACTGATGTCGAGATCATCGAGGCGCCGCTGAACGACGCCTGGATGCGCGATATCGGGCCGACCTTTGTCCACGCCGCCGACGGATCGGTCGCCGGCGTCGACTGGGTGTTCAACGGCTGGGGCGCCCAGGATTGGGCCGAATGGGATCTCGACCAGAAGATCGGCGCATTCGTCGCCGACCGGGCCGGTGTGCCCATCGTCTCCTCACCGCTGGTGAACGAGGGCGGCGGCATCCAGGTCGACGGCGAGGGCACCGTCCTGGTCACCGAGACGGTGCAGCTCGATCCCGGCCGCAATCCGGGCATCAGCAAGGCCACGGTCGAGGCCGAGCTGGCGCGAACGATCGGCACCAGTCACGTGGTCTGGCTGCCGCGTGGCCTGACCCGGGACTCGGAGCGCTTCGGCACCCGTGGTCACGTGGACATCGTCGCCGCGATCACCTCGCCCGGCCGGCTGCTGCTGCACACCCAGGGCGACGAGTCGCACCCGGATTACATTGTGTGTCAACAGATTCGGGCCGCGCTAGAGCAGACGCATGACGCCGCAGGGCGGGCATGGGAGATCATCGAGATGCCGGCCCCGGCGACGCTGACCGACGCCGAAGGTTTCGTCGACTACAGCTATATCAACCATCTCGTCGTCAATGGCGGCGTCATCGCGTGCAGCTACGCCGATGCCCACGACGCCACCGCCGCGGCGATTCTGGCCGAGCAATACCCCGGCCGCAGGGTTGTCACCGTCGACGCCCGACCGCTGTTCGAGCGCGGCGGCGGCATTCACTGCATCACCCAGCAGCAGCCGTCATCCCGCTGAGCATGCCCGCTGGCCTGGACATGGCCGCAACGAGTACCGTGATGAGAGCGGACGAGTTGGCCGGGCGACCGCGGCTCACAGAGTCGAGGAAAGTCCGGACTTCGCAGAGCAGGGTGATTGCTAACGGCAATCCGAGGTGACTCGCGGGACAGTGCCACAGAAAACAAACCGCCACCCTCGCGGTGGTAAGGGTGAAACGGTGCGGTAAGAGCGCACCAGCATTCCGGGTGACCGGGATGGCTAGGCAAACCCCACCCGAAGCAAGGCCAAGTAGGCCGCACGAGAGTGCGGCCGCGCAGGCGTTCGAGGGCTGCTCGCCCGAGCCTGCGGGTAGGCCGCTTGAGGCACCCGGCAACGGTGTGCCCAGATGGATGGTCGCCGCCACGCCGCCGTGGTCCAACCGCGGCGGCGCGGAACAGAATCCGGCTTACAGGCCAACTCGTCCGCCCTCAGGGGCCTAGTTGTAGTCCCGGGGAGGTTGTGAACGGCGTGGCTGCGTGAGGTAGGTGAAGGCCTCCGGTATCGGTGTGGTTACCACACAACCCCGACTACCGAGAGGTCCTCATGACACACCGTAGTTTCAGTGAGGTCCAGGGCGAGCAAGTTCTCCTCCCACATCACGCGGCCCGTGTCGCGGAACCCGTAGCGCAGGTAGAACCCCCGCGGCGAGCCCGGTCCGTCCTCGCAGCTCGTGTAGAGGATGTCCGCGCCGGGGCGGGTTCGCAGGTAGTCCACGATCGCGTCGATCGTCGCCGCGCCGTAGCCGAGCCCCTGGGAGCCCTCGTCGATCAGCAGCCGCCAGAGGTAGTAGGGACCGATGAGGTCGTCGTCGATCGGCTGCCGGATGTTGTCGCTGATCATCGCGAACCCGACGAGTGCGCCGGTCCCGGTGTCGTGGACGGCCCACGGGTGCGGCATCGCGCGCGGCTCCTCGTCGGCGTCGTCGAAGTGGCTCTGCATCGAGCCGAGGTAGCGCTCCTGCCCCGGCCCGCGACGAAGCCCCAGGACCGCGGCGCGGTCCTCGTCAGTCGTGATCTCGCGGAGTTCCGCCTTCGCCATCGGTGCAGCGTATCGCCCCGCGACAAGCCGCGGGTGAGCGGCGGCTGCTCGTCGGCCACGGTGAAGAAATGGGTCGACCGGTACCGGATCGGACGCGAGGCCGCGATGGATGACCGGTCGAGCCGGCCGGCGACGCGCCCGCATCGCACCCCGACACGGACCGAACGGCGGATCATCAAGCTGCGGTTCACCCGCAGGTGGGGACCGCACCGGATCGCCTACGTTCTTGCACCACGCGGTCGATGACCACAGTCGGTTGGCGTATTCATCAAATATCGGAAGACCCGGCCATACCGGCCGCAAACCAACGGAAAAGTCGAACGCTTCAACCGCACCTTGACCGCCGAATGAGCCTACGCCGACACCTGTCTTTCAGATGCCGACCGCGCCGCGACCTACCAGGACTGGCTGCACTACTACAACCACCGCCGACCCCACACCGGCATCGGCGGAAAAACACCCATCGAACGCCTCCGCCCTCAGGGGCCTAGTGCACGTGGTGCACCGATTTCTTCAGCTTGCTCAGCGCGGCGTCGAGTTGCTCCCGGGAGGTGCGGGCCAGGTCGTCTTCCTGCTGATAGAGCAGCCCATAGGTGAAGGTGTCCTCGCCTGCGGCATGCGCGGCCTCGGCCTGCTGACGCAGATGCGTCCGGCTGACCACGCTGTCCTGATGGTCGCCCAACAACGTCTGAATCGTCTTCGCCTGTTCGGACACCTTCACTTCGCCCGTCGCCGCGGCGGTGTATCGAAGCCGCTTGGCGCCCTTGCGAATCCGGTGCAGGGCTTCGTCGCGGTCCTCCTCGGCG
>CAZDYH010000218.1:0-4792 GCA_964509355.1 uncultured Mycobacterium sp. | reverse complement strand
TGGAGACCTACGGCGCGCTGTTCGACCGCACCAAGGACGGCCGGATCAGCCAGCGCAACTTCGGCGGCCACACCTACCCGCGGCTGGCCCACGTCGGTGACCGCACCGGCCTGGAGATCATCCGCACCATGCAGCAGAAGATCGTCTCGCTGCAGCAGGAGGACTTCGCCGAGCTGGGCGACTATGAGGCCCGGATCAAGGTCTTCGCCGAATGCACCATCACCGACCTGCTCAAGGACCGCTCGGGTACCGGTGCCCCGGGGGATCAGGGTGCCATTTCCGGGGCGTTCGGCTACTGGCGCGAGAGCGGCCGGTTCATCCTGTTCGAGACCCCCGCGGTGGTGCTGGCCACCGGCGGCATCGGCAAGTCGTTCAAGGTGACGTCGAACTCGTGGGAGTACACCGGCGACGGGCACGCACTGGCACTGCGGGCCGGCGCGACGCTGATCAACATGGAGTTCGTCCAGTTCCACCCCACCGGCATGGTCTGGCCGCCCAGTGTGAAGGGAATCCTGGTCACCGAGGGTGTGCGCGGCGATGGCGGGGTGCTGAAGAACTCCGAGGGCAGCCGGTTCATGTTCGACTACATCCCACCGGTGTTCAAAGGCCAGTACGCGGAGACCATCGGAGAGGCCGACCAGTGGCTGAAGGACAACGACTCCGCCCGACGCACTCCTGACCTGCTGCCCCGCGACGAGGTCGCACGTGCCATCAACTCGGAGGTGAAGGCCGGCCGTGGCACGCCACACGGCGGCGTGTACCTCGACATCGCGTCGCGGCTGTCTCCCGAGGAGATCAAGCGCCGGCTGCCGTCGATGTACCACCAGTTCATGGAGCTGGCCGAGGTCGACATCACCAAAGAGGCGATGGAGGTCGGCCCGACCTGTCACTACGTGATGGGCGGTATCGAGGTCGACCCGGACACCGGCGCCGCGCAGGTGCCGGGGCTGTTCGCCGCGGGCGAGTGCTCCGGCGGCATGCACGGCTCCAACCGACTGGGCGGCAACTCGCTGTCGGACCTGTTGGTGTTCGGCCGCCGCGCCGGACTCGGCGCCGCCGACTACGTGCGCGCGTTGTCCAGCCGCCCTGCGGTCTCCGAGGAGGCCGTCGAAGCGGCCGCCAGGCTGGCGGTGGCACCGTTCAACGGACCGTCGGACGGCGAGCAGCCGGAGAACCCGTACACGCTGCACATCGACCTGCAGCACACGATGAACGAGTTGGTCGGCATCATCCGTAACGCCGAAGAGGTGACCGAGGCACTGGGCAAGCTCGACGAGCTCAAGCAGCGGTTCAGGAACATGCAGGTGGAGGGGCATCGGCAGTTCAACCCGGGCTGGCACCTGGCCGTCGACATGCGGAACATGCTGCTGGTCAGCGAATGCGTGGCCAAGGCGGCGCTGGAGCGCACCGAGAGCCGCGGCGGACACACCCGCGATGACCACCCTGCGATGGACCCCAGCTGGCGCAAGGTGCTGCTGGTGTGCCGTACCGCGGGCGGGGATACCGTCGTGCCGGACGTCAGCGTCACCCGCGAGGACCAGATCCCGTTGCGGCCCGACCTGCTCGAGCTCTTCGAGATCGGCGAGCTGGAGAAGTACTTCACCGACGCAGAACTGGCCGACCATCCAGGACGGAGTACGTAGATGACCTACCAGGCGAACCTGCGGGTGTGGCGCGGCGATGACGACGGCGGCGGGCTGGAAGACTTCTCCGTCGACGTCAACGAAGGCGAGGTGGTGCTCGACATCATCCACCGCCTGCAACAGACACAGACGCCCGACCTGGCGGTGCGGTGGAACTGCAAGGCCGGTAAGTGCGGCTCGTGCTCGGCCGAGGTCAACGGCCGGCCGCGGCTGATGTGCATGACCCGGATGTCGACCTTCGATCCGGCCGAGACGATCACTGTGACCCCGCTGCGGGCGTTCCCGATCATCCGCGATCTGGTGACCGACGTCTCCTTCAACTACGAGAAGGCCCGCGAGATACCGTCGTTCGCCCCGCCGAAGGAGCTGCAGCCCGGCGAGTACCGGATGGCCCAGGTGGATGTGGAACGCTCCCAGGAGTTCCGCAAGTGCATCGAGTGCTTCCTGTGCCAGAACACCTGCCACGTGGTCCGCGACCATGAGGAGAACAAGAAGTCCTTCGCCGGGCCGCGGTACCTGATGCGCATCGCCGAGCTGGACATGCACCCGCTGGATACGCTGGACCGGCGCAACTCGGCGCAGACCGAGCACGGGCTGGGCTACTGCAACATCACCAAGTGCTGTACCGAGGTCTGCCCAGAGCACATCAAGATCACCGACAATGCGCTCATCCCGATGAAGGAACGGGTGGTCGACCGTAAGTACGACCCGGTTGTGTGGCTGGGTAACAAGCTGTTCCGGCGCTGAGAAACGGGTCTGGTTCACCCACGATCCGGGTACCCTCACAATTGGCCGCCACGACTCGGAAAGGCTGCATCGATATCATGCGAGAAACTAACAGCACCAACGACATTCGCACCGCGATCCGGGAGCTGTCCATCCGCGCCGATCTCGCCCGCAAGGAAGGCCGCCACGAGGACGCCGCCGAGATCGAGCAGCGGATTCAGGGCTATCGCGAGGAACTCGGCGAGCGTCCCTGACCGGCTTCCCCCTGGTCAGGCGCCCAGCTTGCGGAACGTGCTGCGGTGAAACACGATCGGCGGCACGTCGGCGTGCACGCTGATATCACTGACCCGCAGGATCACGATGGTGTGGTCGCCGGCGGGAATCAGCTGTTCGATCGCGCTCTCCAGCCACACACTGGTGCCCTCGACGAAGACGGCGCCGCCGCCCGTCGAGACCGTCTGCAGGCCGGCGAACCGGTCTCCGGTCTTGGCGGCGAGCGCTCGGGCCGCTTCGTCATGGGCCTCACCCAGCACACTGATCCCCAGCAACGGCAGATCCTTGAGCTTCGGCCAGGTGGTCGATGTGTTCTGTACGCAGAACGACACCAGCGGCGGGTCGAGGGAGACCGGCACGAACGTACTTGCGGCAATGCCCACCCGGATGCCGTCGACCTCGGCGGCGATGGCAATCACGCCCGACGGGAAGTGCCCGAACGCCTCGCGGAGCGAGGACGGGGTCAGCTTGGGGACGTCACTCACTCCGTCGACCATCTCTCGGATTCACCTCGGCACCTAGCGGCGGATGCAGCCGGATCGCCGTCGACCCCATGTTCCCTGTTCCCCATACCGCGACGCGCTGCATGCACCCAACGTAGTAGCCGCGCGGGCACGTTGGTGACGGTCATCACAGGTCGAGAGAAAAGTCCAGTTCAAAGCCCTGGACAAGGGTCTTCGTCAGGCCCGATCAACCGCTGGGTTAGTTAGCCGACAGAACTTGCTCACATTGGCTTGCGTTCAGGTTACCGATGAGTATTATCGAAGTGGTTACTGGTGGGTAACTTAATCTGGGTACCCAACCAATTAGGTGGCATTCTCATCGAGGAGGAAGCACGTGAGCCACTACAAGAGCAATGTGCGCGACCAGGAATTCAACCTCTTCGAGGTGCTGGGTGTGGACAAGGTGTTCGGCGCAGGCGCCTTCAGCGATCTGGACATCGACACCGCCCGCGAGATGCTCGACGAGATGCGGCGACTGGCCGAGGGCCCGATCGCCGAGTCGTTCGCCGACGCCGACCGCAACCCGCCGGTGTTCCACCCTGAGACGCATTCCGTCACGCTTCCCGAGTCGTTCAAGAAGTCGATGCGCGCGATGCTCGACGCCGGCTGGGACAAGGTCGGCGTCAACGAGGATCTGGGCGGAATCGCGATGCCGCGGGCGCTCGGCTGGGCGTTGCACGAAATGATCCTGGGCGCCAACCCGGCCGTCTGGATCTACGGCGGCGGTGCCGGGTTCGCCGACATCCTGTACAAGCTGGGCACCGACGAGCAGAAGAAGTGGGCCAAGATCGCGGTCGAACGCGGCTGGACCTCCACGATGGTGCTGACCGAGCCGGACGCCGGCTCCGACGTCGGTGCCGGCCGCACCAAAGCCGTCAGGCAGGACGACGGCTCGTGGCATATCGACGGCGTCAAGCGGTTCATCACCTCCGGTGACGCCGACGACCTAGGCGAGAACATTTTGCACCTGGTACTGGCCCGCCCCGAGGGTGCCGGACCGGGCACCAAGGGCCTGTCGCTGTTCTTCGTACCGAAGTTCCTGTTCGATCCCGAGACCGGCGAGCCCGGCGAGCGCAACGGCGTGTTCGTCACCAACGTCGAGCACAAGATGGGCCTGAAGGTCTCCACGACCTGCGAGCTGTCGTTCGGCCAGCACGGCGTGCCGGCCAAGGGCTGGCTCGTCGGCGAGGTGCACGAGGGCATCGCGCAGATGTTCGACGTCATCGAGCAGGCCCGGATGATGGTCGGCACCAAGGCGATCGCCACGCTGTCCACCGGCTACCTGAACGCGCTGGAGTACGCCAAGACCCGCGTGCAGGGTGCCGACCTGACCCAGATGGCGGACAAGACCGCGCCGCGGGTGACGATCACGCATCACCCCGACGTGCGTCGCAGCCTGATGACACAGAAGGCGTACGCCGAGGGTCTGCGGGCGGTGTACCTGTACACGGCGACCTTCCAGGACGCCGAGGTGGCGAAGGCCGTGCACGGTGTGGAGGCAGACCTGGCCTCTCGTGTCAACGACCTGCTGCTACCCGTCGTCAAGGGTGTCGGCTCCGAGCAGGCCTACGCCAAGCTCACCGAGAGCCTGCAGACCTTCGGCGGTTCGGGCTTCCTGCAGGACTACCCGATCGAGCAGTACATCCG
>CAZDYH010000217.1:0-4811 GCA_964509355.1 uncultured Mycobacterium sp. | reverse complement strand
CAGAAGCTGATGGGGTGGCCTTCCCGGGCGGCGATACCGAGCATCACCACGTTCGAGCCGGCGCCGACCGCCGTCAGGTTGCCGCCGAATCCGGCGCCGATCGCCAGCGCCCACCACAACGCCTGGGCGTGGGTCGGATCGCCGATGTTGGCGGCGAGTTCGGCGACCACTGGGCTCATCGCGGCCACATACGGAATGTTGTCGACAAGTCCGGACAGCACCGCAGACACGACCAGGATCAGCATGGTTGCCGCCACAGCATTGCCGCCGGTGACAGTGGCTGCCCAGTCGGCAATGCCGCCGATCACCCCGGTCTTCACCAACGCCCCGATCATGATGAACAGGCCCGCGAAGAAGAGCAGCGTCTCCCACTCGACGCTGGCCAGGTAATGGTTGCGCTCGACACCCGAAATGACGATCAGCACGCCGGCTCCCAGCAGTGCCACCACGGACGGCTCGACGTGGATGACTGAATTCGCGATGAATGCGGCTAACACCAACAGCAGCACCAGGCCGCACTTGACCAGCAGTCGGCGATCTCGAATCGCCTCACGCTCGTTCAACGACATCACGTCGGTGGCCCGCTCCGGGTCGACCGTGAACGATCCGCGGAACACCAGCGGCAGCACCATGGCGAAGATCAGCATCTCGATGACCACGAGTGGACCCATGTGCACGAGAAAGTCGTTGAACGACAGGCCGCCTCGGTTGCCGATGATGATGTTCGGCGGATCGCCGATCAGTGTCGCGACACCACCGATGTTGGAGGCCAGCACCTCGGCGATCAGAAACGGCACTGGGGCGATCGCGAGACGCTCGCACACCAGCATGGTCACGGGCGCGATCAGCAGGATCGTCGTCACGTTGGGCAGTACCGCCGAGGCCACCGCGGTGATCAGCACCAGCAGGACCATCACCCGCAGGGCGGAACCACCGGCTCTCTTGGCGGCCCATATGGCGGTGTACTCGAAAACTCCGGTTTGCCGCAGCACGCTGACGATGACCATCATCCCGAGCAGCAGAAAGATTACGTCCCAGTCGATTCCGGTGTCGCGGGAGAAGAAGGCGTCGTCGGAGCCGACAATGCCCAGCGCCAGTACCACGGCGGCGCCACCGAGCGCCGCCTGGACCTTGTGGATTCGCTCGGTCGCGATGAGACCGTAGGCGATGGCGAAGACGGCAACGGCTACGACGGCCACGGTCCACCCCTAACCGCACTCACTGCGGGCCGAGCGCCACCTCCAGCAGCCGTGCGGCGGTGATCACGCCGACGAGATCCCCGCCCGCCAGGACCGCGACCAGCGGTGAGCGGTCGCGCGCCATCACCGCTGCCACCTCGACGATGGTGTCGTCGGCGTTCACCGTCGACATGTCCTTCGTGTTCTTGGCCAGCACGGCGGCAACCGACTTGCCGCCGAGTTTGTCGGCGATCCGATCGGCCATCGACTCGCTGAGAACCCCGGCCAGGGCGGGATCGTCCTGAACGTAGCCCGGCACCAGCAGACGGACCAGCTGCGATGCCGGCAGAATGCTCACCGGCGTCCCTTGTTGATCCGTCACAATCAGCCCGGGCAGCCGACGAGAAGCCATCAGCCGGACCGCGTCGAGCGCATCGGAGTCGGTCGTGACGACCGGAAACACCTCGGCAATCTGCTGCGCGCGCACAGGAGAAGATTAGCGCCACTCTGACTCCCACGGCTCGACCCTTGAGTCGTCACCGGCGGTGCGACTGCCGACCAGACTTCCCGGCGCTCCAGGGGTAAACCTACGCGGGCTAACCTGCCGGTGTGCGCTTGATTCACGTCATCGGTATCGGCGCCGGCGATCCCGACTACGTGACCGCGCAGGCAGTCGAGGCGCTCAACGACACCCAGGTCTTCTTCGCGATGGACAAGGGTGAGGCGAAGAGCGATCTGGTGGCGCTGCGCCGTCAGATCTGCGAGCGGTTCATCCGCAAGCCCGGGTACCGATTCGTTGAGCTGCCCGACCCCGAACGCGCGGCTGGCCCCGACTACCGGCAGGCGGTGTCCGACTGGCATGAAGCCCGGGCACAGATCTGGTCGCAGGCCATTGCCGCCGAACTCGGGCCCGATGGCGTCGGCGCCTTCCTGGCCTGGGGTGACCCGTCGCTCTACGACAGCACGCTGCGCATCCTGGACGCCGTCGCTCAGCACATCGACATCGACTACGACGTCATCCCCGGCATCACCTCGATCCAGGCGCTCACGGCCCGGCACCGCATCCCGCTCAACGATGTCGGCGAACCGGTGCTCATCACCACCGGCCGGCAGTTGCGTGCCAACGGCCTGGCCGGATCGGCGGTGGTGATGCTCGACGCGGACTGTTCCTTCCGCGGCTGCCCACCGGAGACCCGCATCTGGTGGGGTGCCTATCTGGGCACTGAGGACGAGTTACTGGTGTCGGGCACTGTCGGGGAGGTAGCGGAGCGGATCGTCGAACTGCGCGCCCGCGCCCGGGCCCGGCACGGCTGGATCATGGACACCTATCTGCTGCGACCGACAGACTGAACCAGACTGAACTTTGTGGCGGCGCCGTGGCAGGATCAGCCGCATGGGACCCTTTCTCCTCCGCGCCGCGTTGACCGGATTCGCGCTCTGGGTGGTCACCCTTGTCGTGCCCGGGCTCAGCTTCGTCGGCGGTGACACGACATTGCAGAAGATCGGCATCATCTTCGTCGTGGCGGTGATCTTCGGTCTCGTCAACGCGATCCTCAAACCGATCGTGCAGATCCTGTCGATCCCGCTCTACATCCTCACCCTCGGCCTGATCCACATCGTCATCAACGCGTTGATGCTGTGGATCACCGCGTGGGTCACCCGCAACACCACCCACTGGGGCCTGGCGATCGACGACTTCTGGTGGACGGCAATCTGGGCTGCGATCGTCTTGTCGGTCGTGAGCTGGGCGCTGTCGCTGCTGATCGGGAATGCCAGGCGCGTCGCCGGCAGTTGACCGGCACACTGGATAGGTGCCCGAACTGCCCGAGGTCGAAGCGCTGGCCGATCATCTGCGCCGGCATGCCGTCGGCAAGACGGTGGGGCGCATCGATGTCGCGGCATTCTCGGTGCTCAAGACCTTCGATCCGCCCGTCAACGTGCTGCACGGTCAGCCCGTCACGGGCGCGAACCGGTGGGGCAAGTACCTGGGTCTCGAGGTCGGCGATCTGAACCTGATCACGCACCTGTCGCGGGCGGGCTGGCTACGGTGGTCGGACAAGCTGACCGCCGCGCCGCTGCGGCCGGGCAAGGGCCCTATCGCGCTGCGCGTGCACCTCGGCACTGCGGGCGAGGCGCCCGGTTTCGACCTCACCGAGGCCGGCACCCAGAAGCGGCTGGCGGTCTGGCTGGTCGACGACCCGACGAAGGTTCCGGGCATCGCCGCGCTCGGCCCCGACGCGCTGGACGTCACCCCCGAAGACCTGGCCGGGCTGCTGGCCGGCAACAGCGGCCGGATCAAGACGGTGATCACCGACCAGAAGGTCATCGCCGGCATCGGCAACGCCTACAGCGACGAGATCCTGCACGTGGCCAAGCTGTCGCCGTTTGCCACGGCCGCAAAGTTGACCACAGAGCAGGTCGCCGCCCTGCACGACGCCATGGTGTCGGTGCTGACCGATGCCGTGACCCGTTCCGTTGGCCAGCAGGCCGCAACGTTGAAGGGGGAGAAGCGATCCGGGCTGCGGGTGCACGCCCGCACCGGGCTGCCGTGCCCGGTCTGCGGTGACACCGTGCGCGAGGTGTCGTTCGCCGACAAGTCGTTCCAGTACTGCCCCACCTGCCAGACCGGCGGCAAGGTGCTGGCGGACCGGCGGATGTCGAAGTTGCTGAAGTAGTTAGGCTGCACGGGTGACCCGCCAGAAAATCCTCATCACCGGCGCCAGCTCGGGGCTCGGGGCGGGCATGGCCCGCCAGTTTGCCGCCAAGGGCCGTGACCTGGCGCTGTGCGCCCGTCGCGCCGACCGCCTGGACGAACTCAAGGCCGAACTGACGCAGCGTTATCCAGGCATCAAGGTCGCCGTCGCCGCGCTGGACGTCAACGACCACGAGCAGGTGCCCAAGGTGTTCGCCGCGCTGAGCGACGAGCTCGGCGGTATCGACCGCGTCATCGTCAACGCCGGCATCGGCAAGGGCGCGCCGCTGGGCTCGGGCAAGTTGTGGGCCAACAAGGCGACGATCGAGACCAACCTGGTGGCCGCGCTGGTGCAGATCGAAACGGCGTTGGAGATGTTCAAGAAGGCGGGTTCGGGGCATCTGGTGCTGATCTCCTCGGTGCTGGGCGCCAAGGGCGTGCCCGGTGTCAAGGCCGCCTATGCCGCGAGCAAGGCCGGAATGCGATCACTGGGTGAATCGTTGCGTGCGGAGTATCCGAAGGGCCCCATCAGGGTCACCGTCATCGAGCCGGGCTACATCGAATCCGAGATGACCGCCAAGTCGGAGACCACCGCGATGATGGTCGACAACGAAACCGGGGTCAGGGCCATGGTCGACGCCATCGAACGCGAACCCGGCCGCGCCGCCGTGCCCCGGTGGCCCTGGGCGCCGCTGGTTCAGGTCATGCGCGTGCTGCCGCCGCGTCTCACCAAGCCCTTCGCCTGATTCCACTGTGCGGAGACCGCTACGGATCGCGGTAGACCTCACGCCGACACTGCAGCCATGGTGACGACACGCCGAAGACGGTCGCGCTGGCTTGAGTCTCGGTGTCTTCGCCTGGCCGGGTCCTAACCCGCCCGGCCCCGCTCCACGCGGTAGCGGCGCACCAGCCCGTCGGTCGAGCTGTCGGACTGCCGGCTC
>CAZDYH010000216.1:0-4831 GCA_964509355.1 uncultured Mycobacterium sp. | reverse complement strand
CCTGGCCGATCTGGCCGTCGAACGCGGCGACCGACGCGGTGTTGATGATGACGCCGCGCTCCTCGCCGACCAGATCGGTCTTGGCGATCCGCTCGGCGCCCAGCCGCAGCACGTTGAACGTGCCGACCAGGTTGATGTTGATGACGCGGGAGAACAGGTTCAGCGGGTAGACGCCCTTCTTGCCCAGCACCCGGATGGCGTCACCGGTGCCGGCGCAGTTCACCACGATGCGCAGCGGGCCGAGCGAATCGGCCATATCGAGCGCCTTGGTGACCGCTTCCTCGTCGGTGACGTCGGCGGCGGCGAAGCGCGCGCGGTCCCCGAGTTCGTTGGCCACTTCCGCACCGCGCGACGACGGCAGGTCGAGGATGACCACCTGGGCACCCTCGGCCAACAGCGCCTTGGTGGTCGCCAGACCGAGGCCGGATGCGCCACCGGTGACGACGGCTACGGCGTCTTTGATCTGCATGTGGAGTATTCCTTTCATCCGGTCGGCATCGCCGCAGGCAAGCCGACCTACTGGTTGGTCGGGACTATACCCAGTCCCGCAGCACGGCGTCGGCGTCAGCTCCGGCCGGACCGGGCGGCCGGGGGGTGTCCGGGACGCTGCGGGAGAACCGCGGCGCGGGCGACGGCTGCAGGCCTTCCGAACCCGCCGAGCTCACCCGGTAGAAGGTGTCCCGCTCGGTGACGTGCGGCTCGGTCTCGACCTCCCCGAACGCCAGGATCGGCGTCACGCATGCGTCGCTGCCGCCGAAGACCTTCGCCCAATGATCACGGTCGGCCGAGGCGAACACCTCGGTGAGCCTGGCCCGTAGCTCGGGCCAGCGGCTGCGGTCGTTCTGCCCGGGCAGGCCGGCCGCATCCAGACCGAGTCCCTGCAGCATCGCGGCGTAGAACTGCGGCTCGATCGCACCGACCGCCACGTAGCGGCCGTCGGCGCACTCGTAGGTGTCGTAGTACGGCGCGCCGCCGTCGAGCATGTTGGTGCCCCGCTCATCGGACCAGCTGCCGACGGCGCGCATCGACCACATCATCTGGGCCAGCACGCTGGACCCGTCGATCATCGCGGCGTCGATGACCTGGCCCTTGCCTGAGGTCTGCCGCTCCCACAGCGCGGCGAGGATGCCCACCAACAGGAACATCGAACCGCCGCCGAAGTCGCCGGTCAGGTTCAGTGGCGGGACCGGCCGCTCGTTGACCCGGCCGATGGCGTGCAGCACGCCGTTGAGCGAGATGTAGTTGATATCGTGACCGGCCTGCTGGCTGCGCGGGCCGGTCTGGCCCCAGCCC
The DNA here is from genome assembly GCA_964509355.1 of uncultured Mycobacterium sp. Classification (GTDB taxonomy): domain Bacteria; phylum Actinomycetota; class Actinomycetes; order Mycobacteriales; family Mycobacteriaceae; genus Mycobacterium. The sequence goes on along the minus strand of CAZDYH010000216.1, from coordinate 3,538 downwards.
GTCATCCGGGCATAGACCAGCCGCTCGTTGACCGCCGCGCAGTCCCCGGGTCCCAGCCCGAGGCGCTCGGTGACACCGGGCCGGTAGCCCTCGATCAGCACGTCGGCCTTGGCCACCAGGCTCAGCACCAGCTCGCGGCCCTCGTCGGTCTTCAGGTTGGCCGTCACCGAGCGGCGGTTGCGCAGCATCGAGTCGGGGTGGTCGGTGGCGACCTTCAGACTGGGCCGTTCGATGCGCACCACGTCGGCGCCGAGGTCACCGAGAATCATCGCGGCGTGCGGACCCGGCCCGATACCGGCCAGCTCGACAACGCGCAAACCCTGCAAGGGTCCAGCCATATCTACAGACCTCCCAGTCCCGCCGGCATGATCTGCATCCTCTCAGGCATGCGCGGTGGCACCGCGGGTGACTCCTGCGTCGAGGGTTCCTAAGCTGATCGCCATGACCACCACCGATTCCGGGATCGACACGCTGGCGCCCGTCGACGGCTTGTTCGTCTCGCTGGACGACGGCGTGCTGTCCGTGACCGTCAACCGGCCCGAGACCCTCAATTCGCTCACCGAGCCGATCCTCGCCGGCATTGCCGACGCGATGGAGAACGCCGCGACCGACCCGCGGGTGAAGGCCGTGCGGCTGGGTGGCGCCGGCCGTGGATTCAGCTCAGGTGCCGGTATCGGCGCCGAGAACCGGTCCACTACGTCGGGCACCCTGACCGGCACTCTCGAGGAGGCCAACCGCGCCGTGCGGGCGATCGTGGCGCTACCGCATCCGGTGGTCGCCGTGGTGCAGGGACCCGCTGCCGGCGTGGGTGTCTCGCTGGCGCTGGCATGTGACCTCGTATTGGCTTCCGACAAAGCATTTTTCATGCTGGCCTTCACCAAGATCGGCCTGATGACCGACGGCGGCGCGTCGGCCCTGGTCGCCGCTGCGATCGGGCGCATCCGTGCCATGAAGATGGCGCTGCTGGCCGAGCGGATCCCGGCTGCCGACGCATTGGACTGGGGTCTGGTCAGCGCCGTCTACCCGGCCGACAGCTTCGAAGCCGAGGTGGACAAAGTGCTGGCAACGCTGGTGGCGGGACCCGCGGTCGCCTTCAGCAAGACCAAGAACGCCATCAACAACGCGACGCTGACCGAGCTCGAACCCACGCTGGAACGCGAGCTGGGCGGGCAGGCCGGGCTGCTGATATCGCACGACTTCGCCGAGGGCACCCTGGCCTTCCGGGAACGCCGGCCGGCCAACTTCACCGACTCCTGAACGGCGCCGCAGCAGGCGAAAATCGTTAGACGCCAAGGGGTCCGTAGGCGATCACGGTGCGCAGTCTCGGCCTTTCTAGAGTCCGAACAGCGGCGGCAAGGCGAGCACCATGATCAGGCCCCACACCAGGTGGGTCAGTACCGGCGCCAGGATGCCGCCGGTTGCGCGGCGTTCCAGCGCGCACACCGCGCCGAGGATGATCGCGGCGAACCCGAGCATCGGATTACCGCTGACCGAGGTCACAGCGACGTACAGGATCGTCGAGATGACGACCCGGTAGGGCCGCAGAAGTGAGGTGTACAGCGCGCCGCGGAAGAACAACTCCTCGGCGACGCCGTTGAGCAATGTGATCGCCACGATCAGTGGCAGCGTCCCCTGGTTGGCGAACGCGAGAACGCGGGTGACCAGTTCGGCGACCGCCGGAATCTCCCTGGCCACCAGCCCGCCCAGAACGAAGAAACCGCCCAGCAGCAGCCCGATAGCGGTGCCGGTGATCACCGGGCGCTGGTTGCGGCCGCGCCAGCAGATGCTACCCAGGTGCAGCGGCCCGGAGACGAACGCGCCGACGGTCCAGACCGCCGCCAATGCAAGCGTGAGCCAATAAAAGCTCGTGTCGCCGGGTTGCCTGGCCAGCGAATACCCCAGCAGCCCAGCGCCAATCACCAACACGAATGCCACCACAATGCGTCTGCGCAATCGCACTGCGGGCGATTCGTGATGCGGGACGGCCATCGTCGTGATCACCGTCCCGATCTCCTTGAGCAGGCCGGGCCGCGCCGTATCGGGCTGGGTCATGCAGTGCGCACCTTCGGCGTCAGGCCCGGTCCGGGTCGCTGTCGTACACACACCGGCATCCACTTGTCCCGATTACTACTTCGCCGCGCGATGCAGGTCGCTGAGGCGCTGGTAGACCTGCGCATTGTGGTGGTTGTTGGCGATCTCGACCTCGCTGAGCTCGCGTCGCACCCGACCGGGCAGCCCGGTCACCAGCGAGCGGGCCGGGATCACCATGCCCTGCGGTACCAGTGCGCCGGCCGCGATCAGTGCGCCCGCGCCGATGACAGCGCCGTTCAGGACCATCGCTCCCATGCCGATCAGTGCGCCGTCCTCCACCGTACAGCCGTGCAGGACGGCGTTGTGCCCGACGCTGACGCCGGCGCCGATGCTGACCGGGAACTCCGCGTCGACGTGGACGGTAACGCCGTCCTGGATGTTGGTGCCGTACCCGACCTCGATGGGCTCGGCCTCGGCGCGCAGCGTGGCGGAGTACCAGACGCTGGCTCTCGCGGCGAGGCTGACCTGACCGATCAGACTGGCATTGGGCGCGACCCAGGATTCGGGATGCAGCGCCGGGGTATGACCGCGGATGGTGACGATCAGCGGCTCAGGCATGGCCGACATCGTGACATGTAGCCGCGGGATTGGCCCACAGTTTGCCCGGAAGATGCCGGGTCCGGAGCACCCCCGTTACACCGCGCTTCGACATTGCACTTACCATTCCATAGGGCGCCGCGCCGGCATTCGCGTCCTCCCCAACTCTGAATCACCAGGTAGACGGCCGACAACGGCCCTGACAGCACGAGCGAGAGGAGCCGAAAGTGAAGACTGGCACCCGCAAGGCGTATGGCGCCGTCGTAGCGATCACCGCGATCGCGTTATCGCTGCCATTGGCAGTGACCGCCCACGGCGATCCGACGACGCCGACGACGCCGGTGGCGCCGATCCCCGACCCGGAGGGTCCGGGCTGTGGCGCCTACAAGGAGCAGGTGCCCACCGGCCCGGGTTCGTTCACCGGCATGGCGACCGAACCGGTCGCCACCGCACTGGCCGACAACCCGATGCTGACCACCTTCAACGCCGCGATCTCGGGCCAGCTCAACCCGCAGGTCAACCTGGTCAGCATCCTCAACAACGGCCCGTACATCGTGTTCGCGCCGGTCGATGACGCGTTCGCGAAGCTGCCGCCGGAGCAACTCGATGCCCTGAAGACCGATGGGGCGGCGCTGACGGACCTCCTCTTCTACCACATGGTTCTCGGCCTTCTGGGTCCGGAGGATGTGCACGGCACGCTGACCACGCAGCAGGGCAAGCAGGTCACGGTGAAGGGCAAGGGCGGCGACATCACGGTCGACGACGCGAAGGTCATCTGCGGCGGCATCCAGGCCAGCAACGCGAGGATCTACATGATCGACACGGTGTTGGACCCAGCGCTCGCCACGCAGTCGACGACCACGGCGACCAGCACCGCGACCACAACGGCGACCGCCACCGAGACGACCGC
>CAZDYH010000215.1:0-4890 GCA_964509355.1 uncultured Mycobacterium sp. | reverse complement strand
ACCGGATACTCGCCGCTGCTGGCACTCAACGGACCAATCGGGTTGTAGCGGCAACGTCATTCAATGATCGGAGCGACCATCGGGTAGCGCGCAATAGGCTGGGCGGTTGTGAGGATCGGTCGCAGCGAGGCGATTGCCGTCGCCCTCGCCGCGCTGTTGGTGGTGGCGGCGTTCGTCGTACCGCACCTGCACCTGGGCATCGTCACCCCGCTGATCAACAGCACACCGCGGCAGATCCACGATTTCGCCGATACCGCGCCGATCTTCGGCTGGTGGAACGCCCACGCCGGATGGGGCAGCGTCCCCGCCGTTCTCATCGGCCTCGCAGCGGTGCTGTGGGGGCCCGGCCTCGCGCAGCGGCTGCGGTGGCGGCCACTGACCCTGCTCACCTGGGCGACGTCATGTGGCTGGGCCTTCGCGCTGGCGATGATCGACGGCTGGCAGCGCGGTTTCGCCGGCCGGTTGACCGCGCGACACGAGTATCTGCGTCAGGTACCGACGATCACCGACATCGGCGAGGCACTGCGCACGTTTTCCAGCCGCATCCTGGATTTCCAGCCCAACTCGTGGATCACCCACGTGTCCGGGCATCCGCCGGGCGCCCTGCTGACGTTCGTCTGGCTGGACCGCATCGGCCTCGGTGGCGGAGCCTGGGCCGGATTACTGTGCCTGCTGGTCGGGTCGAGCGCGGCCGCCGCGGTGATCGTCGCCGTGCGCGCGCTGACCGACGAGGCGACCGCGCGGCTGGCCGCGCCGTTCGTCGCGGTGGCGCCGACGGCGATCTGGATCGCGGTCTCCGCCGACGGGTACTTCGCCGGGGTCGCCGCGTGGGGTATCGCGCTGCTGGCGCTGGCGGTGCGCCGCACCGTGCGCTTCCCGGCGGTCGCCGCAGCGAGCGCAGGCCTGCTGCTGGGGTGGGCGATCCTGCTCAGCTATGGGCTGGCGCTGATGGCGCTGCCTGCGCTGGCGGTGCTGCTGGCCGCGACGGACTGGCGGGCTTGCCTGCGGGCGCTGGCTGTCGCGGTGCCGTCGGCGTTGTTGGTGGTGGCGGCGTTCGCGGTCGCCGGCTTCTGCTGGTTCGACGGCTACACCCTTGTGCAGCAACGCTATTGGCAGGGCATCGCGGTCAACCGGCCATTTCAGTACTGGGGTTGGGCCAATCTGGCGTCGGTGGTGTGCGCGATCGGTCTGGGCAGCGTCGCCGGCATCGGCCGGGTGTTCGACATCGCGGCGATCCGGCGGCGTGCGGGCCTGCACCTGCTGGTGATCGCCGCGCTGGTGGCGATCCTGTGCGCCGATCTGAGCATGCTGTCCAAGGCCGAGACCGAACGCATCTGGCTGCCGTTCACGGTCTGGCTGACCGCCGCCCCCGCACTACTGCCGGCGAAGTCACACCGTTGGTGGCTGGCTGTCAACGTCGTCGGCGCGCTGCTGCTCAATCACCTGATCCTGACGAACTGGTAGCAGCCGGCGGGCCAGCATGTAGCACAGCAGTCCGAGCCAGACGACGCCGAGCGAAAGCCACAGCCCCAGTGGGTAGTTGCGGTCCAGCACGGTCATGTTGTCCGGCCGGGCACCGGGCCGGCTGAATACCGGCACCGCCAGAAACGCCAGCACCACACTGCACAGCGCGGCGACAGCGACGGGTGCCTGCCATGCGTGCGGCAGGATGCGCCGTCCGGCGAACCCCAGCGCGACGCCGATCGGTGCGAAGACGAAGTCGTGCAAGACGACGCCCGCCAGCGCCCACACCACGATCCGGACGATGATCACCGTCGGGAACTCCCACAGCAGCGACGCCCCGTACAGGCCCACCGCGATACCCAGGCCCATCAGGATCACCCGCACCGCCGTCATGACACCACCTCGATCCGGGACAGCCACTTCGTCTGCAGCACACCGGGTCTGGTCGGTGCGATCAGCCGGCACGGGTACCCATGGTCGAGGTTGAGGGTCTCTCCGTTGACCTTGAGCGCGATCAGCGTCTTCGAATCGCGGGCATGCCGGGCGGGCAGCACGGTCCGTGAGTAGGGGCCGGGCGGCTCCAACGAGATCATCCGCACGTCGGCATCCGCCGATCCGCCGACCGCGGACACCAGATCGGCCAGCACCACGCCGGTCCATGCGGCGTTGGCGCTCCATCCTTCGACACAGGCGATCGGCAGGGTGTGGGTGGTCTGCGGCATCGCGGCCAACTCGGCGACGGTGAACGCACGCGTCGTGGAACCGTTGACCACGGTCAACCGGTAGTCCGGCGACCGGGCGGTGCGCAGCACCCCGGCGGCGATCGCGCTGCGGTTCACCGGAACCCCCTGCGGGCCCTGCCCGGAACGCGGCGCCAGCACCGACACCTTGCGCAGCAGCGGAATGGTCTGCCCCGCCGTGACGACGGTGGCGATGCCGGCCGCCAGCCAGGTTCCACGCAGCACGGTGCGCCGGGTCGGTCCGGTCAGCTCGCCGGTCGGTACCTCCTCGAGCGGCTCGCCCAGCGCGCGACGGATGACGGGCAGCTTCACCGCGATGTGCACCAGCACCGCGCCGGCCGCCACGTAGGCCATCGCGTAGTGGCTGGTGGTGAAGAAGAACCGGAAGGCGTACCACTGCGCGATGTTCATCAGGCCGGTGCTGAGCTGGAAGATCATCGCCCCGACGAGAACCAGGATCGAGCCGCGCTCCAGTTGCCGGGTCAGGCCGCCGATCAGCGGACGCTCGAACAGTTTGGGGAACACCGACCAGAGCTTCACCACCAATAACGGGATCGCCGCGATACCGGAGATCACGTGCAGGCCCTGGGTCACGCGGTAGAGCCACACCGGCCGGGTGGGCCAGAAGAACCACGGCTGCGGGTGCTGGATGAAGTGGCTGATCAGGCCGGTGACGAAACAGATCGCGATGGCGATGCCGAGCGCGACGCCAACGCGTGCGGTGACGGCCGTGCCGCGCAGTTGCGTTTTCGGGGCCGTCATGCCGCCGCCAGGCTGGCCACGACCCGCTCGCCGACCGGGTGGACGCCGGTCACCGCGAGGCCCACCGCCTCGGCCAGCGCGGTCGCGCAGTCGATGCCGACGGACGCCCAGCGGAACCATGGTCCGATGGTCCGTATCGACTCCAGCCGTACCCAGTTAACATCCAAACCCTTTGTGGCGGAATCAAATTCGACAACGCACCGACCGCCGTGACGTAACAGCTCGGCGGACCGGCGCAGCACCCGCCACGGGTCACCGCCCAGTCCAACGTTTCCGTCGGCAAGCAGGACGGTCTGCCACCGGCCGGTGCCGGGCAGCGGCTCGAACACATCGCGGCGCAGTGCGGGTGCACCGCTGCGGCGGGCCATCGCGACGGCGGTCTCCGACTGGTCGACACCCAGGGCCGGTATCCCCCGCCGGATCAGGTGTGCCACCAAGCGTCCAGGCCCGCAGCCCAAGTCGATGGTGGGACCGTCGCACAGTGAAACGACCGCGCTGTCGAACGCCGTGTCGGCGCCGCTACCGCCCAGCCAGCTGTACACCGGAAGCCGATCCAGCCGGCCGTCGTCGTGCCGCAGCCAACATCGTTCGCCGGCCAGCGCACGGTCGTAGAGGTTGCCGAGCATCTCACACTCCCACCGCTCTGGTGACCCGGGCGAACCGACCGCCGGGTGCGCAGGCCCGTCGCACGGCGCCGATATCGTCGACGGTGTCGACATCGTGAAGTTCCTCAACGAGTGTCACGTCTATACCCGTGTCGCGTAGCGCGTCGAGCGTTACAGCCCCGGTGTCCGGCCGGGACATCGGGACACCGCGCAGGCAGTCGGCCATGGCTGCGGTGGCCACCCCGAGCACCCACCAGCCGCCGTCGCGGGCCATACCCAGCACGGCCTGGGAGTCCAGCAGCGTCCGCGCACACCCGGCCAGCAACTCCGGTGTGACCTGCGGGGTGTCCATCCCGATCTGCAGCACCGGCCGTTCGCCCACCGCCAGGGCCGTGTCGGCGTGCGCGTTGGCGAGCCGGTCGGCGAGATCGTCGCCCCGCTGACCGATCACGGTGAAGGCGCGCAGTCGCGTGCGGATCTCGGCCTGGCAGCTGGCCCGGTTCAGGTCGCCGGTGAGTGCCACCACACACGCGGACACCGGCGCGGCGGCCACCGCGTCGAGGGTGTCGAGCAGGGCGGCGGCGGCAATGTCGGCCGCCGCCGCGTCGCCGACCGCCGCGGCGAGCCGGGTCTTGGCCTGGCCCGGCACCGGAGCCTTGGCCACCACCAGCACCGAAACCGGCAGCACGGTCACGAGATCGCCTTCCAGAAGTCGAACGCAGCGGTGACGCTGCCGCGGACCGATCCGCTGACCTTGGACTTCCCGGCGGTGCGGGGGCCGTAGTCAACGTCGCGTTCGACCACCCGCCAGCCCGCGGCCGCGGCACGGATCAGCAGTTCCAGCGGGTATCCGGATCGTCGATCCGTCACGCCAAGGCCGATCAGCGCGTCGCGGCGGGCCACCCGCATCGGGGCGATGTCATGCACCCGCAGCCCGTGCCGGGTGCGTAGTCGCCAGCACACCGCCGCCGTCCCCAGCCGGGCGTGCCAGGGCCATCGCACACCGCGCGCCGGGCGCCGGCGGCCGATCACCAGATCGGCACCGCGGGCCAGGTCGCTGACCAACCTCGGCAGATCCCCGGCATCCAGCGACCCGTCGGCATCCAGCACGGCCACGATCGGCGTCGTCGCCGCGACCACCCCGGCGTGTACCGCCGATCCGTACCCGGGCCGGGGTTCGGTGACGACGTCGGCGCCGTGGCGGCGGGCCACCTCGGCGGTGGCGTCGGTGCTGTTGTTGTCGACCACCAGGGCCCGGTAGCCCGCGGGGATGGCGGCCAGCACCCCGGGCAGGGAATCCGCCTCGTTGAGACAGGGCA
>CAZDYH010000214.1:3502-4919 GCA_964509355.1 uncultured Mycobacterium sp. | reverse complement strand
CCGCATACGACTTGCTGCGCACCAAATACCCTCAGTATCAATCGGTTCGGTTGGATGGACCGGTGATCACCATGGACGTGGACGGATGGTCCCACCGGCCGGCCTGATACCGCCGCAGGTCGAACCGGGCCGCTAGCGTTAGACTCCCTCACGCGGAAGGGCACTCGGTAGTCCGCTTGGTGACGTTCGTCCCTATGGCGCCCGCAGTCTGCGGGTGATCATAAGGGGACAGCAGCGCCGTTTGCGGAGTGTGAGCCGATGTCGCGACGACAACACCCGCCCATGATCACCCGGGAGAACTGAGGAAACCATGCATTCTCTACGCTTCCGAGAGTTGGCTTCTTCCCGGGGTCCATTCGCATCGATCTACTTCGACGACTCCCACGACACGCAGGACGCCGCCGACCAGCTCGATGCAAAGTGGCACGACCTGCGCAGGGATCTTGAGCACCAGGGTGCCGACGCCGGCGTGATCGCTTCCCTGGAGAAGGCCATCCTGGACGCCCGCCCACCGGTCGGCCGCAGCGGTCGTGGCCTGGTCGCCGGGACCGAGGGTGTACTTGTCAACGAGCACCTCGACGGTCCGCCGGTCGCTACTGTCGTCCGGGTATCCGAGCTTCCGTACATCGTGCCCTTGGTTCAGGACGGCGCCGAGCACACCACCTACACGGTGGTGGCAGTCGACCACGTAGGCGCCGATGTGAAGCTCTACCGGCGAGGCACCGTGCAGTCCCACACAGTGGAAGCTGGCGGCTATCCCATACACAAGTCCTCCGCCGCGGACAACGCGGGCTACGGTGACCCGCAACAGCGAACCGACGCAATTGTGCGCAAGAACATTCACGCGGTGACGGATTACCTCACCACACAACTTGACGAAACTGGGCCAGAAGTCGTCTTCGTTGTCGGCCAGGTTCGTTCGCGCGCCGAATTGATCTCGCAACTGCCCAAGCGGGTCGCGGCACGAGTGGTAGAGCTGCACGCCGGTGAGCGCCGCACGGGCGTCAATGACGAAGTGCGCCAAGCGATCGACGCCGAATTCGAGCGTCGGCGGCAAGCCGCGATCGGCGATGCCGCAGAACGGTTTCAAGCCGAGAAAGGCCGCGGTTCCGGCCACGCCGTAGAGGGTCTCGTACAGGTATGCGCCGCACTGCGAGAAGGTGCGGTCGAGACACTGATCATCGGTGACCTCGGGGATGCAATCGTGGTCACTGCTGATGACCTCACCACCCTCGCTCCATCCCCTGACGTCTTGTCGGAGTTCGGGGCAGCGCCCACTCATACCGTCAGGGCCGATGAGGCGTTGCCGTTCGCCGCAATCTCGATCGACGCATCCCTGGTACGCGCCGGCGACCGGTTTGAACCCGCCGACGGCATCGCCGCCCTGCTGCGGTATCCCCTCGCAACTGCCTGAGAC
>CAZDYH010000214.1:0-3402 GCA_964509355.1 uncultured Mycobacterium sp. | reverse complement strand
ACTGGCTCAAGAACGTGCTGTCCGCCGGACGGGCGACGATCCGGGTCAAGGGTGAGACCTGCGAGGTCGTCGAGCCCCAAATCATCGACGCCGCAACCGCTTTGACACAGCTTCCGTCCTCGCGGCGGCGGACGGCACAATGGTTCGGTATCGACAACTACGTCAAGCTGAAGTTCGCTCCGACGGGACGCTGACAACAGCCTGGCGCGCCTGCCGTCGCCGACATCTGGGCCTGAGCCCGCCGGCGAGACGGTTGCGGGATCTAGCGGGGATACTTCACGGCCAACAGCTCGACCTGTTGTTGCCCGTGTGGCGTCGTGTACGTCACGGTGTCGCCCGGTTGGTGTCCAGCCAGGGCCAGTCCTAGCGGGCTGTCTGCGGTCAAGGTGGACTCTTCCTTGCCGAGCGGAATCTCCTCGACGATCGCCACCACCCGCATATCAACGACTCCGGTGTCAGAAAACCGCAGGGTCAATGCGGTGCCGTCGGGCAGCCTTTCGGACGTATCGGAGACCGATACCCCGCCGTGCAAGAGCCAGTTGAGTTCGCTGATTCGATCGTCGATGCCGGCCACTTCGTCGGAACGCTGTATCGCGTCGGCTGCGTCCCCACTGTCGCCGACCGTATCCAGGTCGCCTGCGAACTCAGCCGCCATACGATCACGGCGTTGCCGCAGCTGCGCCAACTCCAGTTCGATGCGCTCGCGCTCCTCATCGGAGAAGGTCGTCCGTCCGGTTTCCTTGCTCATGCTCCTCGACTTTCCTTGCTCATGCTTCCGCGACCTGTCTCGGATTCCGGATGCCGGATCGTTTCGGTCCTCAAGTAGCGGTTGCTCATGTGCTCACGCGCCGACTTCCGCGACCAGATGCGGCCCAGGCCCCGACAACGGCTCCAATATATGCGGGCGGTTCCGCTCCTTGAAATCCGCACCTACTGCTGCTGCCGGCTGGGGATCAGGGGTTGCAGTGTGGGCACCAGCGTGGCGCGGCGGCCGTCACGGGGCGCGGGTGAGTGTGGCGGTGCGGACAATGGGCGCAGCCGTGGACGTCGGCGCGTACGAGGTCGGTGGGGGTGCCGCAGTGTTGGCAGGGCAGGCCGCGTTCGGTGTCGATGCGTCCGTAGCCGGGGGTGGCGCACTGCGGGCAGGCCCTGGCCAGGCGGGTGGCGAGGGTGACGCCGAGTTGGGTCAGCACAGCTTGGCGGGTGGGATTGTGGTTAGCGCGCAGGTCAGGCTCGATCAGGGCGTGGTGGTCTGCGGACCGGCGAGCGGACGTGGTAATGGCTGCGGCGAGTCCGGCGGCATCCGTGATGCCTTTGACAATGTCGTCGCGGGTGCCGCCGGTGGCGGGTCGCACCACCAACCCCTGCGCGGGCCAGCCCAGCTCGGCGAGCGTGGGAGACAGGTCGGTGTAGCTGGTTGCGCGCCGGCTCCGGGCCGGCGTGGACAGGCTGCGATGGCCCTCGATTATCTCGATGCCGAGCGTGTCGTCGAGGAACAGCAGGATCTCCTCGTGTCCGGTCAAGCCCACACCCCGCAGTGGCCCGTAGCTGGCCTCGCTGGCCAACGCGCGATGGATCCCAGTCGCTCGCATAGCGAGCCGGGCTTTGGCGCGGGCCGCGTCCAGCGGCGTGAGCGTGCGGGTTACGTCGCCGGTGAAGGTGCCGAACTGGTCGGTGTCCAGATCAGGGGGTGCGGTGACGCGTGCACCGAGAATGTCGGCGAAGGCGGGGCCGACTGCATGCTCTTTGCCGTGCCGGGTGCCGAAGGCGATGGCGCACCCGCGGTAGTGCAGGGTCCTCACGTCGTCATTGTGTCGGCGTCAATGCGGCGGGTGGTGTCACGCCCGTCGCGGGCTGGCGGAGCACGGCGAGGATCTCTCCGACGTGGTGATCGTGTTCGAGGGGGTGCCGTAGCGGCATTTCGGGGTGCAGTTGGTAGCGGTTGCGGCGCCCTTCGCGGGTGCAGTCCAGGTAGCCGGCGTCGAGTAGGTCGGCGACGATGCGTTGTGCTGCGCGTTCGGTGATTCCGATGCGTTGCGCCAGATCGCGGTGCCGGATACCGGGGTCGCGGGCCACGCACAGCAGTACGCGAGCGTGGTTGGTGAGAAAAGTCCAGTCCGCCATGTACAGATGATAGCCAACACCTGTCACTAATCATACGAAACAGATTAGACGACTGTTGACATACGTATTTTATATCGTCTATTTTAGATCGTGTGTTGGTCAGCGTGAACGGCGTCAGGGCCGAGCGGCAGGTCCGGACGTGAGCGCGGTACTGCTCGCGGTAATCGCGTTGCCCCTGGTAGCGGCGCTGGCGGCGATGGTCGTCGGCCCGGGAATGGCCGGGCTGGCGGGGCGGATCGGCGCGGGCGCAGCCGGGGTGAGTTTCGGGCTGGTGGCCTGGTTGACCGTCGAGGTCGTGCGCCACGGCCCTGTGTCGGCGGTGGTGTCGGGCCCGGACGGCCGGATCCTGGTCGGTGTGTCCGCCGATCGGCTGGGCTGCGCGCTGGCGCTGTTGGTGTGTGCGGTGAGCGCGGTGGTGCAGGTCTTCGCCGGACGGTATCTGGCCGGGGACTCACGCGCGGTGTGGTTCACCGCGTCCACCGGGCTGCTCACCTCATCGTCGGTGGGCTTGATGTTCGCGGCCACCCTGGTCGGTCTGGCAATCTCCTGGAGCGCGGCAGGCATCGCCCTGTGTCTGCTGTTGGGTACATATCGACAGTTGCCTTCGGCGCGGGCCGGCGTCAGCCGCACCGCGCGGGTGTTCCTGATCGGGGACGCGGCACTGTGGGCCGCTGTCGCGCTCGCCACCGCCCGCTGGGGGAACCTCGATCTGCGCACCCTGGACCGGGACACGGTCACCGGCTCTCCGGTACTGCTGACGGCGGTGGCGTGCCTGATCGTGGTGGCGGCGCTGGCACGCTCCGCACAGCTTCCGCTGCAAGGCTGGCTACCGGCGACGCTGGCCGCTCCGACACCGGTCTCGGCGCTGCTGCACGCCGGTGTCGTCAACGCCGGCGGGGTGCTGCTGGTCCGGCTGAGTCCACTGACCGGGGCGTCGGCCCTGGCGATGGCGGCGGCGTTCGCGGCGGGGGCACTGACCCTGGTGTACGGGACGGTGCTGATGCTGACCAAACCCGACATCAAAGGCGCTTTGGCGCATTCAACGATGGCGCAGATGGGTTTCATGATCATGACGTGCGGGCTGGGCCTGTACGCCGCGGCGGTGTTTCACCTGATCGCCCACGGCCTGTACAAGGCGACCCTGTTCCTGTCCTCGGGGTCCGCGGTCGCCCGCCAGCTCCGCCACGCCACCGCGCCACCCCCGGCGCCGGTCAGTGGCCCGCGGCAGGTGGTGCTGGCCGGCTTCGCCCTCGTCGCCTCAGCTGGTGCGCTGCTCGG
>CAZDYH010000213.1:0-4962 GCA_964509355.1 uncultured Mycobacterium sp. | reverse complement strand
TCCTTGTTCGAGCTTGCACCGGCAAGCCTTGATAGGCGCAAGGCACAGGTGGGCTATTCGGAGCTTGCAACGCATACCGGCACCATTCGTCAGCTGATCCTTGAGGAACGGATTGTGCATACCGGCGAACAGATGCTGCGCGAGCACGTCGACCGGGCCGTAGGCGTAACGACGCAACGCGGCTACGTGCTTTCGTCGCAACGATCCAACGGGCCCATCACGCTTGCACGTTGCATGGTGTTCGCTACTGCCCTGGTCGCAAAGCCCCGTACATCACAGCGCCCAGCAATTGCATACAGCCGGTAGTATGTAGCTGCGCGTGGGGGTTTCTCGGTCCGCTTGTGGTGGGCCGGTTCCCTGAGGCCCCCACGCGTATTGAAATCGTGTCTCTATGTCATGGCCCTTGTAATTTGACAAAGGTCTCTAGATGATTCCGGTATGCCTCTCTTTCAGAAGGTAAAAGCCGTCCCCGCCGCTGCTTCGGTACCCCTTGCCGCAGCTGCCGGCGCGCCTCAGCGGGCAAATAACTTTCTCGGCTTTCAGATTGGGATGGCCGAGCAGGCGGCAATGTCTGTTCCGTCTGTTACTCGCGCCATCAGCCTGCTCTCCACGGTTGTAAGTACGCTCGACCTGCGTAGTTACACGCTCCAGTGGACTGGGCAGCGTTACGAGAAGTTGTACGTGGAGGGCGAATCTTGGATGACGCGCCCGAACCCGACTGAAACCCGCAACTTCACGCTTTCGGTCACCGTCCGCGATCTCATCATGCAGGGGCGGGCGTTCTGGGTTATCACCAGCAGGTACGCCAACGGCTTTCCGGCAACCTTTCAGTGGCTTCCCGCTGCAAACATCGAAACCCCGAACAATGTCGGGCCTCAGTGGTTTGGCTCTCCGGAAATCGTGATGTTCAACGGTGTGCAGCTCGACGTGAAGGACGTCGTGACGTTCCTCAGCGGTTCGCAGGGAATCGTTTACACCGGCAACCGTGCAATTCAATGTGCGATCCGCCTGGACGAAGCTGCCGCCCGGTTTGCAAGCAACGAAATCGCCGCCGGCTACCTTCAGCAGACGGGCGGGGAGCCGATGAGCGGGGACGAGCTCGCCGAGATGGCAAGCGCCTGGGCATCGAATCGCCGTGAGAACGCCATCGGCGCACTCAACGATATGGTGGACTTCAAGGAATTCAGCTCTGACCCGTCCAAGTTGCAGCTGGTGGAAGGGCGGGAATATTCAGCAAAGGATCTCAGCCGCCTTATGGATATTCCCGCCTACCTTCTCGCCGTTGACCAAGCGGGGTCGATGACGTACTCAAACGCGCAGGAAGCACGGCGCGACCTCATTGAGTTCGGTGCCCGCCCGCTGCTTCACGCCATCGCCGAGCGCCTAAGCATGGATGACGTGCTTCCTCGAGGCCGCCACGTTGAGTTCGACACCGACACGTACATTGGCGAGATGGTTCACAACGAAATCCAGTCTCCGGCGGACGATTCGCCGGCCGAGGATTCATCGATGATGGAGGTTCCAAACAATGATTAGGTTTGAGGCCGATGCAGACCTCATCACGGCCGAGGCCGGGGACGAGAAAAGCCCGCCGCGCATCGCCGGTATCGCCGTGCCCTGGGACACCGTTGCAACCGTCTCTGACGGTACGCAGGTCGAATTCTCCCGTGGCGCGTTTGACACCGCCCCCGTGAAGCGGGCAAAGCTGATCGAGAACCACGATATGACGCAGCTTCGCGGCGTGGTCACTGCCCTTTCCGACACTCCCGACGGCTTGGAGTTCGAGGCCACCCTGGCGGATACCCGCGCTTCGCGTGACGCCGTGGCCCTGTTGAAGGCCGGTGCGTACGACTCCGTGAGCGTTGGCGCATCGCCCATCAAGTTCACGACCTCCCCCGAGGGGGTTATGAAGGTCACCGAAGCGGCTCTTATCGAGCTGTCCCTGGTGGCGGTCCCGGCGTTCGCCGGCGCAGTAATCACCGAAGTCGCGGCAAGTGCCGCAGACCCCGAGCCGGATGAGTCCGAGCCGGAAATCAATGACGAAGGAGAACCGGAAGTGTCCGACGCTTCAGAGGCCACGCCCGTTGAGGCAGCGGCCACCATCCCGACCAACCCGATTATTTACGCGCACAAGGCCGAGCTGCCAAGCGCCGTGGAGTACTTGAGCGCGTACCTGAAGGGCGGCGCTCACTTTGACCGGATGCAGGCCCGCGTTCACGCCGCTGCGCCGGACGTCGTGACTGGCGATGTGCCGGGAATTCTGCCGACGCCGATTCTTGGCCCGGTCTACAATTCGTTCATCGGCAACCGTCCGGTGGTCGACGCCATTGGCGCCCGCGCTATGCCGGGCGGCGGCAAGGTGTTTATTCGCCCCGAGGTGACGACTCACACCAGCATGGGCATTCAGACGACTCAGAACACCGATCTGACTCAGGGCACTCTGGTGGTGACTGACAACCAAGTCACCAAAAACACCTACGGCGGCTACGTCCAGCTGAGCGAACAGGCCGTCGACTTCACTGACCCGGCGATCCTGTCCGTGCTGCTTGACGACATGGCGCGGATCTACGCCAACCAGACCGACAACGTGGCGGCAGACGCCCTTGAGGCTGGCATCACCGTGACGCGGGCATTCCCGGCCGCAGACGTCCTGAAGCCAGCTACTTGGGCGGCGTGGGTGGCCGGCGCGGCTCAGACCATCCTGAGTTCGTCGAACGGCAACCTGCCCACTCACATGTTCCTGAACCCCGAGAGCTGGGGCTGGCTTGTGCAGCTGAGCGACGACAGCAAGCGCCCGCTGTTCCCGCAGGTCGGACCGATGAACGCATTCGGCAACCTTGGCCCCACCGAGGCCGCTGGCAACGCTTTCGGTCTGTCCGTGGTCGTCGACCGCAACTTCCCCGCCGACTTCATGGCAATCGGGGACGCTTCCGGATTCGAGATCTACGAGCAGCAGAAGGGTGCCATCTCGGCGAGCAACCCTGCCGAGCTCAGCACGACGCTGGCGTTCCGTGGGTACTTTGCGACCCTGATGATTGACTCGGCCAAGTTCGTCAAGATGGACCTGACCTAGTAACCCTGACTAGCTGATCGACTGCCCATGGCCACTTACACCGTCGCATACCGTCAAGTCACCGATAACCATATGGTCGTCGAGACGCTTGAGGGCACGGACATTGGCGTAGGGCAGTCGATCACGCTCACTGGGCTAGGGGCGACCCTGAACGGCACGTACACCGTTTACTCGGTGCCGACGTACCTGTTCCTCGGAGTCGACGAGGAGGGCAACCACCTCTACGACTACGAAGTGATCATCGTCAACCAGCTGCTGTTGCAAAAGACCCACGCCGACATTGCTCGGGGTGCAGTCCAAGGCGTCCTCACGTTTACGGCAACCTGCACGTGGATTGCCAACGCGGACGTTGTGGAATGGCTCGGCATCGCAGCTGCAACCGCCAACGACACGGCTTTTATCACCAGCTGCGTCTCGGCGGCCAACCAGTACGCATACCGCCGCCGGCGTGAGGCTGGGTATTTCGACAGCCTGACCACGGTGCCTGGTGGTGACGTCAAGCTCGGCACGGTCATGTTTGCTGGGTCCCTGTACCGCGATCGTGGCTCGGTTGATTCGTTCGCGTCGTTTGAGGCAATGGGCACTCCGGTCCCCTTTGGCTCGAACGGACAGATCAACCGACTGCTGGGCGTCAATAGGTCGCAAGTGGCATGAGCGCCACCGGAATCTTTGCGGCGGCTCAGGCAACGCTGGTGGCGTCATTGCAGGGCCTTGGCCTTGCCGTAGTGACTGACCCGCGCAACGCTCGACCTATGTCAGTCCTGGTCGATCCTCCAACCTTCACCTGTTTCAACTCCAACATCGCAGAAATCGAGATTGGCGTTCAGGTGCTGGCGGCCCCGCCGGGTAATCAAGATGCAGTCGATTACCTCATCAGCGCGGCCGATACCATCATGGATTCAGATATTTCTCTGATCCGTGGCATTCCTGGGGTTATGCAGATCGGTGGGCAAGAAGTGCCGACCTATGACCTCACCGTACGAGTCTCAACCCAAAGGAGCTAGCCGAAATGGCGGCAACGACTTACCTTTCGCAGCCCGCGTCGATCACTATCGGCGGGGTCCAGCTGAGCGACCAGTGTTCAGCAATCTCTTTCACTCTTGGCCAGAACCCGCTTACCTCGACCGCGTTTGGCGATGGTGGCGAGCGCATGGTCGGCGGCCTTCAGACCGTGGACGGCACCATCACCCTTTACGCCGAGTACGGCGCGGGGTCGGTTGAGGCCACCCTCGCCGCTGAGATTGGCCAAGGCGACACCGCAATCGTGGTCCGCAAAGACGCCGGCGGGGTTGCCGCGAACAACCCTGAGTGGACGATCAGCGACACCATGATCGCCAACTACCCTGTTAGCTACACCGTGGGTGAGCTTCAGGTGTTCGAAATCTCATTCACCGGCGGGACGTGGGTCCGGGACATCACTCCGTAACCCACAAAGGCAATCGAAAGGGAACAGATGCCAGCGCAATTCCGACTCACCTACGAAGGCAAGACCAGCGATCTCGATATCACCACGCTCTACGTGGCGACTTCGTTTGAACGCAAGTTCGACGTTTCATTTCAGGCAGTGGGCATCGACTCCCAGCGCCGGATGGAATGGGTTGCGTTCCTTGTCTACAAGGCGGCGGAATCGCAGGGGGTTCAGGTGCCTGCGAAGTTTGACGACTTCCTGATGGCCAATCCGACGATTGAGCCCATCGAGGATGAAAGCGGTGAGGGGACAAACCCTACGGACGGGGCACAGTAAGCCGGGCAATGGCGGAGGTACTTGCCGCCACCGGCTACTGGCCCCAAGACGTGAGTTTCACAGTCAAAGACCTGAACACGGTCATGGAGATACTTCAAAGAAGGTAAGACGTGCCGGCGGGAGTCAAGACCGAAATCGTAGGGGT
>CAZDYH010000212.1:3396-4990 GCA_964509355.1 uncultured Mycobacterium sp. | reverse complement strand
CGGCGATGAGGGTCTTGACCTGCTGCCCAGTCGGGTCGATGTGCCGTGCTTCGGTTTCCGCCATGAGAGCTCCTCGGGTCTAGGGCGGTCGGCCCGACCGCTGCTGTCCGTTGTCAGTGACCAATTGTGCTGGAGTGACAACCCGCCCGAACCGGAAAAGTCGACGCGGGATGGGTGCGGGCGAAGATCCCCAGGTAACCGCCGGGCAGGTGCGGAGACGTCAGAACTTCTCGACCGCGATGGCCTCGTCGCGCTCCGCGGGGCCGGTCACGTGCACGGTGAGGATGGGCCCGATACCGCGGGCGTAGTACTTGTTCTCGATCGGGCCGGAGGAATCGACGAGGTCGAGGTCCTTGGTGACGACCAGGTCCTTGACCGGTCCGGTGAGCCGGGTGGTCTCACTGCCGGTGAGGCTGAGCACCTCGCCGGTGTCCTCGGCGACTCCTTTGGCGTACTCCTGTCGGTACTGATCGCCGATCTGCGGGCGCCCTGGCATCACGATGCCGGGTAGGGCACCGTCGATGCCGGCTTCGAACGATCCCTTCGTGTCCACGGTGCCGTTCGCGAACTCTTTGGTGGCTTCACCGAAGTACCAGACGTTGCCGTCGCGGTCCTGGGCGTACCAGTCGAAGGTGTCTTCGAGGGCCTTGCCGTCGAGGCTGACGGTGTCGTGGACCACGACGGTGCCCACGCCCATGATCTTCTTGGTGTCCCGGGTGACCTCGGTGGTCGTCCGCTGGCGACCCTCGGGCGTGGCTGCCTCGTAGATCGTGCGGGTACCCGGGGTGAGTGGGAAGTACGGGTTGTCGATCGTGGTCGAGAAGGCCGATGGGTCGATCGTCGGCGAGTAGGGCTCGGTGATCTTCATCGGCCCGGTGATCGGTGTGGCAGGGGCCGGCGCCGACGGGTTGGGCGCGGCTGCGGACGTCCCGGTGGCCGGTGGGGAGGCGGGGCCTCCGGGGGCGCCGCCACAGGCTGCGGCGATAACGGTCAACGACAGCGCCGCAGCCGCGGATGTCACTAAACGGGCGGGTGCGTGCATGCGTGCACCGTAGGTGGTCGCCGCTGAATACCCGCTGAAGATGCATTGCGGTCGGCTGACACCTCGTGTACATCAGCTCTGCATCGCAGCGCCCGACCTTCTGTTCTCGTGCATATTCGGTTCCGCCATATTCGTCGTCCGCGTGTAACGAGGGGAGTGGTCACACCCGACCCACGGCTCGCGCGCGACGCCCTACCATCGATAACCGTGCCCTACCGCGCCGACGACCGGCCGGCCGCACCGGCGGCCGAGCAATGGTATGAACGGCCCTGGGCCGTGTTCGCCGCCGGCGTGGCGGGCCTCGTCGTAGTAGGCATACTCGTGGCCGCCGTCTTGCAGACTTCCCGGCACTCGGACACTCCATCCGCACCGGAGGTGCCGACGACGTCGTCTACCACCACGACATCACCGGCAACACCTGGCACCACGACGGCAACAACCACGTCGACCACCACCGAGACCACGACGGAAACCACGTCCACGGAAGCCTCGACCATCGAGACGACCACGACTGAGGCCACCCCTACCGAGACGACCCCTACCGAGACGACC
>CAZDYH010000212.1:1215-3296 GCA_964509355.1 uncultured Mycobacterium sp. | reverse complement strand
ACCGAGACGACCACCACCATGTCTAACCCGTATGCGACCAGCACCACCACCGGGCTCGCCGGAGGTACCTAGCCACCGGTCGTGGTAAGGCCCCAGCGCGGCGGGGCGATCTGGCACGCTCGGGGATCACAACTCATTCGAGACCAAAACCGTTGTACTCCAAGGGGCCATTACCCTGGGCCAGCTCGGCGCGTGGTCAGCTCGGTGACCGCGTCGTTGGGCCCTTGGTCCCCGGCGAAAAGGGGCCTTCGGCCCGCGCTTCGAACAACCCGAATTGGGTAGGCTCCGCGCCATGACCTACGTAATCGGCAGTGCATGTGTGGACGTAATGGACAAGTCCTGTATGCAGGAGTGCCCGGTTGACTGCATCTACGAAGGCGCAAGGGCCCTCTACATCAACCCGAAGGAGTGCATCGACTGCGGTGCCTGCAAATTGCTCTGCCGAGTCAAGGCGATTTACGGCGACGGCGAGCTGCCTGCAGACCAGCAACAACACCTTGCCGACAACGCCGCATTCTTCAGCGAGACCTTGCCGGGTCGAGACGGCCCGCTGGGCATGCCGGGTGGCGCTGCCAAAGTAGGCCCATTGGGCGTGGACACACCGTTGGTCGCCGCCCTGCCGCCACGAGGGTCATGATCGGTGCGGGCCGACGGCTGAGAGAGGGCACGCGGCAAGGATCGCCGCGTCAGGGCCGCTACTGCCCAAGTTGCTCCTTTGCCGCGAAAGTGATTGTGCACCAGATTATTTGAGACATCTTATTTGAGACATCCGGCACTCGCGATGAGTATCCAGGCAGAGTACTGACCCAGGTGTGATTGTCGCTCGTATGCTGGTACTCATGAGCGAAACCGTTCGGAATGATCTACCGCCCGGACCTCCGCTTCCCCCGTCGGTGCAGGCCGCAATGATGTTGCGATACTGGCCACGCTTCGTGGCCGCCTGCCGGCGCCGCTACGGCAGTGTGTTCACGCTGCGGGTCGCATCGTTGGGGACCCTGGTGTACCTGGATGATCCCGCCGACATCAAGACGGTGTTTGCGGGCGACCCGACGGTCTACCATGCCGGCGAAGCGAACTCGATGTTGAGCGGGCTGATCGGCGACAGCTCTGTGCTGGTGACCGACGAAGACGTACACCGCGACCGGCGCCGTCTCATGGTGGCCCCGTTCCAACGTGATGCCGTCGCGCGCCAGGCCGGGGTGATGGCCGAAATCGCCGCGGCGAACATCGCCGAATGGCCGGTGGGTACCGAGTTCCCGGTAGCTCCAAGGATGTCCGAGATCACTCTTGAGGTCATCCTGCGTACCGTCATCGGCGCTACCGACCCGGCCCGGCTGGCCGCGCTGCGCAAAGTGATTCCCAGGGTTGTCGACATGAGCGCCCTGGCGACGCTGGCCATTGCCAGTCCGGACTTGCAGCGCCGTTTCCCGTGGCGGGGGGTCCGTCGGCGTATCGAGGAAGCCGACCGTCTGCTGTACGCGGAGATCGCCGAGCGTCGCGCCGACCCCGACCTGGCCGCGCGCACCGATGTGCTGGCCATGCTGGTCCGCGCCGCCGATGAAGACGGACGTGCCATGACCGACCTCGAACTGCGTGACCAACTCATGACGTTGCTGGTCGCCGGGCACGACACCACCGCCACCGGACTGTCCTGGGCGCTGGAGCGCCTGAGCAGGCACCCGGCGACACTGGCCAAGGCAGTACGGGCCGCTGAGGCCAGCGCCGCGGGCGACCCGGCCGGCGACGAGTACCTCGACGCACTGGCGAAGGAGACATTGCGGATTCGCCCGGTGGTGTTCGACGTAGGTCGGGTCCTGACCGAGCCAGTCGAACTGGCCGGCTACCGCCTGCCCGCCGGGGTCGTGGTAGTTCCGGGAATCGGACTGGTGCATGCCAGCGCCGAGCGATACCCGGATCCGGACCGGTTCGACCCGGAACGGATGCTCGGCGCCGCCCTCACCCCTACCACCTGGTTGCCGTTCGGCGGCGGCAACCGCCGCTGCCTCGGTGCGACGTTCGCCATGGTCGAGATGCGGATCGTGCTACGTGAGGTGCTGCGACGGATCGAGCTGAGCACCACC
>CAZDYH010000212.1:0-1115 GCA_964509355.1 uncultured Mycobacterium sp. | reverse complement strand
AGGTTGATGCAGCCGTGACTCACGTTCGCGCGGCCCTGCGATCCAACCGACCATGGAGCCGAATGCACGTAGACGCCACCCCAGGTAACCCGGACACCGTACTGCCCCTGGATCAGGTATCCCTCTGCGGAGTCGAGCGGGATGCCGATGGTTCGCGAGTCGAAGGTGACGTTCCGCTGCTTCTGCAGTGCGCTGAATGTGCCGACGGGTGTCGCAAAGCCCGGCTTACCCATCGACGCCGGCATCTCCCGCACCACCTGCTCGTCGATACTCACGGTGAACGTATGCGCCGATAGGTCGGCGACGCCCACCACCGCAGCACCGGATTCGAAGCTCGTCGACGCGCCGCCCGCGGTCACCTTGATCTGGCTGTGGGCAGGCCAGAACCCGTCCGGGATCCATTGCACGACATCGTCGTTCAGCCACGCGAACCGCCCGGTCACGTTCCTCGAGGAGGTGACGGCGATAGTTCGCTCAGCGGCGGGGCGGTCGGCGATCGGCTCAGAGAACCTCACGACCACCGGCTGCGCCACACCCACCACCTCGCCGCGCGCTGGTTCGATCATCGCAGCGGTGAAGGTCGCAGACGGTGACGAGACCGCTGCCAGGCCGGGATTGCCCGAACCCGCCACGGCGATCGCCGCAGTCCCCGTCACGACCAGCACATATCGAACCGCTCTACGCACGGTTTCCATCCCTTCACGATGGCGCGATCAGTTTGGGTCCATCCTAATTCGTCAAGATCGGCCAGCATAGGAAACCGCTGGCGAATGGGCAGCGAGAACCGAGAACGTTCGGGATCCACTTGGTGGGTAATACGAAATCCCGGCGCCCAACACCCTCGGATGCGTGTCCTATTGCGCGACAGGGCACTTCGCGGCGAAGCCGCCCTGGTAGTCAACCTGCCAGTGCTTGATGCCGTTGAGCCATCCCGACCGTAGCCGCTCGGGTGCGCTGATCGGCTGCAGATCCGGCATGTGGTCGGCGATGGCGTTGAACATCAGATTGATGGTCAGCTTGGCCAGGTTGGTGCCGATGCAGTAGTGGGCGCCGGTGCCGCCGAATCCCACATGCGGGTTGGGATTTCGCAGAATGTTGAACATGAACGGGTCGTC
>CAZDYH010000211.1:0-5000 GCA_964509355.1 uncultured Mycobacterium sp. | reverse complement strand
CCTGTCCGAAACCGATCAGTACCGGTGTCCTGGGGTCCAAAGGCATTGGAAAACCATTTCATACTCGTTGCCGGGTCGGTCGCCGTGCTGGCGACGCCTATCTGGGCTGGTGCGCGGTGCGATCCCACTGTTCCACACCGTTCTCGCGTTCTACATCCATGAATCCGACGGAACGATAGATGCGAATGGCCAGATAGTCGGGATCCGCGACCATCACGAGCGTCTGTGCCCCAAGTTCGTCGAAGCCGTAGCGGCTGACCTGGTGAACCAGCGTGCCGGCCAGGCCACGCCCGCGGAAGTCGGGGTGGGTTTCGACGTTCTGAAACCGGGCTAAGCCAGGACTGGCGCTGAACAGACCCATCCCCGAAACCATCCTGTCCTCGAGGAAGGCGCCCCACCAGGCACCGTGTCCGGCCTCGGCTCGGGCCCTTTCGCTGGCAGCTCTACGGGTGACGAAGTCGAGATGCTCAGCGGGTGGATGCTCGTCGTCGTTGCACGCGACGGCCAGTTCGATGCGTTGTGCCCAGTCATGGTCGGAGACAAGCTGGCGATAGGTGGGGTCCGGGTTCGGATGTGGTGGTTCGTGTACGGACTGCGCCGTCATGACTGTGGCGACATCGAGCTTGAGGCCGGCCGACACCAGCGGTGCCAGCTCGGTGCTGAGGTCTGCTGTTCCGCTGAATCCCAGTGCGCGGTGGCGTGAGTGCGGAAAGGTTGCATCGAAGCGTGTCAGTAACTCGTCGATTGCCTCGGGTTCCGGTGGCTGCTCGAGGAGCATGAAGTTGCCCCAGTAGAAACGAGGGTTCGCCGGCGTGCGGATGACGAGGTGATCGCCACGGTCCTCGATCTCAGAACCCGCGAGCTCGAGGAGAGCGAGGTCGGTTCGGTATCCCAGGGAGTGCACCTGCATGACAACGGAGAATCAGCTCGCCGGGCCGACCCGGTAGATCGACTTCAGCGTGCGGTACGCGTCAAGTCCCTCCGGCCCCAACTCGCGGCCCAGGCCGCTGGCCTTGACACCACCGAACGGTGCGCGCATGTCGAGCTGATAGTCGTTGACGCCGATCGACCCGGTGTCGACCGCGCGTGCCACATCGGTGGCGCGCTCGGTGTCGTTCGACCAGACCGTGCCGGCCAGGCCGAACTCACTGTCGTTGGCGATCGCGACGGCCTCCGCATCGGTGTCGTACCCGATGACCGTCAGCACCGGACCGAAAATCTCCTCCTGGGCGAGGCGATCGGTGTTGTCGACGTCGGCGAAGACCGTCGGTGACACGAACCAGCCGCGGGGCTGGTCCTTCGGAATCGACCCGCCGGCAACCAGTCTCGCGCCGCTGTTCTTGCCGACGTCGATGTAGTTCAGCACCCGCTCGCGCTGGCGCGCGCTGACCAACGGGCCGATCTCGGTCGACGCGTCCAGCGGATCGCCGACGGTCAAACTCTCCGCCAGCGTGGCAAGGGCATCGACGATCTCGTCGTATCGCGACCGTGGAGCCAGAATGCGCGAGCTGAGATGGCACGTCTGACCGTTGTTGACGAATGACGCCGCCCGCAGGCCGCGCATCGTGGCATCGAGGTCGGCGTCATCAAGGATGATTGCCGCGGATTTCCCGCCCAGTTCCAGCGTGACCGGGCGCATCAGCCGGCCGCAGATCTCGCCGATGGCGCGTCCCGCAGCGGTCGACCCGGTGAAGGCGACTTTGTCGACGCCGGGGTGCGCAACGAGGTGCGCACCGGCCGCCACGCCCCCGGGTACCACGTTCAGCACACCGGTCGGCATACCGGCCTCTACCGCGGCGTCGGCGAAAACCAGTGCATCCAAGGCGGTTTCCGGTGCGGCCTTCAGAACCAAGGTGCAGCCCGCCGCCAGCGCGGGCGCGATCTTCATCGCGGCCAATGCCTGCGGGTAGTTCCACGGGATGACGGCGCCGACCACACCGACCGCCTCGCGACGCACGATCGTGTGTCCGATGGCGCTGGGCCGGACCTCCTCGACCGGGGTTTCGGTGATCAGCTTGGCGTAGTACCGCAGGAGCGCGGCCGGGAATGCGCCGTTGACGCCGCGGGACAAAGAGATCGGCATCCCGTTCTCCCGGGTGACGAGTTCGTTGGTGGAATCGGCGCGGGACCGCAGTGCCGCCGCGAATGCGGTCAGCACCTCGGCGCGATAGTCCGGGGGGCTCGAGCGCCAGCCGTGCAGCGCCGAGCGGGCCGCGGACACCGCGTCATCGATATCGGATTCGGTGGCGCTGGCGCCGTCGCCGAGTGGCTCACCGGTGGCCGCCTCGACCACCGGCACCACCTTGTCGGCGGCCCGGAACTGGCCGCCGACGAACACTTGCGCGGGCTGGGATGTCATCTGTGGACTTCCTTTCTGTCCGGAGTTGCTGGGACCGGCTGCTGCATGTGAACAGCACGCCGCCGGCGATCAGGCGTTCGGTTTCTTCGGTGTCCAACCCGAGGACCTTCTGGCAGATCTCCCGGGTGTCTTCGCCGGGCAATGGGGCGGGCCGCTGCGGTGCCGGCGGTATGTGCCGGAATGGCGCGGGTCCGGTCTCGGCCGGCAGCGGCAGATCGACCAACGGGTGAACCATGTCGCTGAACAGTTTTCGCTCCACCAGCTGCGGGTCTTCACGGACGTCGATGGCCCTGTTCATCGGCCCGGCCGGTACCCCGGCCGACTGCAGTGCCTCGGCGACCTGCAGCGGGGGGCGGGTCAGGGTCCATGCCGACAACTCTGTCACGAGCGCTCGTCGATTCTGCATCCGCGCTTCGCCGGTCGCAAAGCGCGGGTCGTCGGCCAGCTCGCGACGGTCGAGAACAGCTGCGGCGGAACGCCAGTCGCCGTCGGAACGGATGGAGATGACACACCATTCGTCATCGCCGGCACAGGGGTAGACGGCGTGCACGCTCGAGGCGTCGCGGACTTCGCCGGCCCCGATCTCCCGGGCTGCCTGGGTGACATACACGGTGGCGAGTTGGTTGACGACGGCCTCGGCCTGAGAGACGTGTATCCGGGCGCCGGCACCGTTTCGGTCGCGGTGGATCAATGCCGCCAGAGCGCCGATCGCAGTGATCCGGGCGACCACATGGTCGGGGAAGATCGTCGTCGCGTCGTAGAACGCGTGTCGCGAAGAATCGGATGCCGCGTCGTCAGATGTCCACAGCCGGGTCATGCCGGTGGTGGCGCGAACCAGGGGGCCGTAACCCATCCGCGCACTCCAGGGGCCGGAGTCGCCGAACGCGCTGCTCTCGGCGAGCACGATGCGCGGGTTGAGTTCGTGCAGTTGTTGATACGAAAAGCCCAGCGAGGCAAGCGTTCCGGGTTTGAAGTTCGCGAACACCGCATCGGCGCCGGCGACCAGCCGACCGAAGATGTCCGCACCGGCAGCGGTGCGCAGTTCCAGGCCGAGGCCGAGGTTGTTACGGTGCGTCCAGGCGAAGGTTTCACTCATGGCCTGCCCCGCACGCTTCTGACGCAGGCCGTCCGGATAGGCCGCGCTCTCGACCTTGATGACCTCGGCGCCCAGGTCGCCGAAGAGCCGGCTCAGCTCTCCCCCGGCCACGATGACGCCCAGATCGACGATCCGCAGCCCGTCGAACGGCCGCGCGCCGACCCTGGCCGTGGCCGTCGTCGCGGTGCCGGGCGGGGCCTGCCATCGGGGCTCGTCATGTCCGGGAGCGGGCGCAGGGGTGCGGAACCCGGCGTGTTGCCCGTCGACGACGAAGTAGCCGACCGGTACGTCCGTCCGGGTTCCGGGTACCAGTTCGGCGTAGGCCATGGCGCCCACGGCGTTGAAGTGGTCCGAGGTCAACACATCCGACGGGGTCAGCACCGCGGCGATCGGCACCCCGTTGGCCTGTCCGGCGGACACCAACTGATGCATGGTCTGTTCGGCGAACTGCGCCCTGATCAGCGCGCCGATCTCGCCGAACGCCGCGAAGCGCTCGCCGATGTTGTCGAACTTGGGGTCCTGAAACCGTTCGGGCTCCCCGAGCCATGCGCGCAGTCCGTGCCACTGGCGCGGCGACAGCACGCAGATGCGGACATAGCCGTCCTTGCAGGCGAAGATCGGGTACGGGTCCTGGTTCTTCGGGCGGCCTCGCCACCTCCCGGAGCCACGGCGCCCCGCAGCGGCCTGTCCCTGTGCGCCGAAGGCCGGGTCGAGTGCCGTCACGACGGCTTCGAACCGCGAGAAGTCGATGTAATCGCCTGTGCCGCATCGCAGCCGGTTGTAGTAAGCGACCAGCACCGCCCACCCGGCCTGGACCGCCGCGGTCGCCGACGCGATGCCGTCCGGCGGCAACACGGGTGTCCCGGTGGTGGGACCGGACCGCGACAGTGCGGTGGACATCGCGTAGAAGACCGGGTCGGTGGCGCGCCAAGACGACCGTGGACCCGATGTGCCGAAGTCGGTGACCGACAGCGCGACAAGATGGCCGAACTGCTCGGCGAGCGCGGCGCACGACGTCCCGAACGCGGCCGCCTGGCCGGGGTTGCCACTGTCCACCACGATATCGGCCGCACCGGCCAGCTCGATCAGCCGGCGCCGGTCGCGGTCATCGGCAGGATCGAGCACGGCGCTCCGCTTGTTCGCGTTGTGCAGCGCGAAGGGAATGCTGCTTCCGCTGAGGCTGGGCAGGTCGGTGCGGGCCAAGCTTCCGCCCGGGGGTTCCACCTTCAGCACATCGGCGCCGAGATCGGCCAGCAGACGGGTGACCGCATCGGCGTCACCATCGGACAGGTCGAGCACCCGCAGGGGCGCCAGCAACCGCCCGCCGTCGACCATGGCCTCATCGCCTCCCGTCAGCACTGTCTTGCATACCTGGTCGGCGTC
The DNA here is from genome assembly GCA_964509355.1 of uncultured Mycobacterium sp. GTDB lineage: Bacteria > Actinomycetota > Actinomycetes > Mycobacteriales > Mycobacteriaceae > Mycobacterium. Next base: position 162 of record CAZDYH010000211.1, on the reverse strand, counting down.
CTGCGGCCACTCCACACCCAGCACGACCGTCAGGGTAACGGTTGGGTGCGGGCGTTCCTCACCTGCTGTTCACCTGGCGCGACGACAATGAAAAGATGAGCGCACAGACAGTTTCCACCCTCTGCGATGACGAGCTTGCCCTCATCAACGCTTATTGGCGCG
>CAZDYH010000210.1:3035-5052 GCA_964509355.1 uncultured Mycobacterium sp. | reverse complement strand
CGACGTCCCTTCGGCGTGACCCGGTAAGCACTGACTCCGCCGACCCTATCGCCTCAGCGTGAAAGTGTCGTTGGGCGCGGTTGTTTGATTCTGCGCAGGAAAGGGCAAAGATGACCCTATGAGCAGCGATCCGTACGCATCGCCCGATCCGAGCGTGACGCCGGCTGGACCGTCACAATCGGTTCCACCGGCAGTTCCGTCCCAGATCGACAGCACGCCGGCACCGCCCGCACCGACGGTCACCCGCGCAGCCGCACTGTGGTCTTCGCTGATTTTGGGCCTACTGGTGCTCATCGTGCTGCTGGTGTTCATCACCCAGAACACCGATTCCGTGAGCATGACGTTCCTCGGCTGGCACTGGAGCTTGCCGCTGGGAGTGCAGATTCTGGTGGCAGCGGTTTGTGGGGCCCTGATCACCGTCCTGGTCGGCACCGCGCGGATCTACCAGTTGCGCCGCGCGGTGAAGAAGAACCTGAAGGCCGGTCGCTAGCGGATCGACACCAACTCGTCGATCGGGTCGATCGGCAGGTCGCCCTCGACGACGGCCGTCACCTCGGACTTGTTCAGGGTGATCTGGCCTTTGTGGTTATCCAGAAACGCCGTGTCGGCGGCGTCGCGTCCGGTGCTGATACGGACCAGCGTCTGCCGCGGCGCCAGATACGTCGCGTCGACCACCCGCCACTGTCCCTCTACGAACGCCTCAGCGACCGCATGGAAGTCCATCGGATCGCAGCCCGGGGCGTAAACCGCCACCAGGCGCGCGGGGACATTGACCGCACGTAGCACCGCCACGACCAGGTGGGCGTAGTCGCGGCAGACTCCGCGGCCGGCCAGCAGGGTGTCAACGGCCCCGTCGATGGGATCGCTGGATCCCGGCACATAGTCGAGTCGAGTTCCCACCCACGACGACACCTTCGACAGCAGCGTCGCCGAATCGGCATATCTACCGAATTCTGTTGCCGCGAAACCGAAGAACTTGTCCGCCTCGGCGTACCGGCTGGGCCGCAGGTAGGCCGACAGGTCATACTCGGTGATCGGGGCGGGATCCGTCTGGCCGACAATGGTGGCTTCGTAATGCACCTGCAGGTTGGCCTCGCCCGCGTCGAACTTGTGGATACGGTTGCCGTGCAGGCCGCTGATCTCGAGTGGCTGAACGCGTTTGCCATCCAGCGTGAACGTAAGGAACTCAGACACTTCGGCACCGGGATGGGGCGCAACAGCGATCTGGAACTCCAATGTCGTCGGTGCGGTGATGTCAACATCGAGCTCCGCACCGACTTCACGCTTCATGACGCCGATGATGCCAGTCGCATCGTCAGCGCGCCCGCGGGCAGGTCGCTAGCGTGCCCGCAGGGCGCTGAGCCCTCGGGCGATCAACGGCGCCACCGACTCCTGAACCCCGGTCCGATGAGTCCGGTGTATCGGCACTCAGCGCGTCCGTAAGAGACCAAGAATCCCTTGACGGACAGGCACTGTCGTGCGTCTACACGCCGACAATCCCATCAATCCGGGCTACAATCCACCGCGGATCGCCACCCGAATTCCACGCGACTCTGGACATGCTCGGCATTAAGGAAACGGAGATGTGATGTCAAGCGAACAGAACGTTCAGATCTTCCGGCGCATGATCGAAGAGGGCTTTAACAAGGGCAACCTTGGGGCGTTGGACGAACTCTTTGCCTCCGACTACCAGGAGCACCAGTTTCAGCTCCCTCCCACATTGCAGGGATTCAAAGAATCCATCCGGGGACTGCGCACATCTTTCCCGGACATAACGGTCACGATTGAAGATGTGATTGCCGACGAAGACAAGGTTTGGGCTCGCAGCACCGCCCGCGGCACCCATCGCGGCGAGTTCATGGGGATGCCTCCCAGCGGTGCCGAGATCGCAATCGACGTGATCGATATCTGCCGCTTCGAGTCCGGCAAGATCGTTGAGCATTGGGGCGTCCCGGACCGCTTGGCCCAACTGTTACAGCTGGGGATCCTCCCACAGCCGCAACCTCGCTAAGACCCG
>CAZDYH010000210.1:1726-2935 GCA_964509355.1 uncultured Mycobacterium sp. | reverse complement strand
CACCCGGTCGTGGCCGGTGCCGCGCAAGGTACTGCTGATCTCATCTGGCGTGGGCCGGCGCCCGCTGGCGGGCAGCGCGACGTACGGCGCCGCGAAGGCGGGTCTCGATCAGCTGGCACGCGCCGTGGCGCTCGAGGAGGCGGCCGAGATGAGCGGCGCGCGCATCGTCTCGCTCGCCCCGGGGCGGTTCGAGACGCGCATGATGGCGCTGATGCGCGACGCCGATCCGGAGCTCTTCCCGAACCGCGAGGAGTTCGTGAAGCTGAAGGAGGAGGGCGAGCTCGACACGCCTGAGGAGGCCGCCGCCAAGGTGCTGGCGTATCTGGCCCGGCCCGACTTTGGCGACGATCCGGTCGCCGACGTCCGTGAAGGCTGAGGACCGCCGACGCGCGGCTCCGCCGAGCCGACCGTCACCGCCAGCTACCGCAGCACGGCCAGACCGCGGGCGATCAGCACCGCGACGGCCTCTCCAGCCCGGTCGTCGGTGTCGGTCGCACCGCTGTCGGCGGCCATGCGCCTTCCCGGTTCGATGTCGGCGGCCATCCGCCTCCCCGGTTCGATGTCGGCGGCCATGCGCCTCCGGAAATCAATGCCGGCGGCAATGATCGCCAGCTTGAAGTAGCCCAGCGCCAGGTAGAACTCCCAGTGCGCCAGCGGATGACCGGAGACCACCGAATACCGTTGCGCGAGTTCGTCGGCCGTGGGCATCGACGGTGCTGTCCACGCCGTCTCCTCGTTGATGATCAGGTCTAGTGCCGGGTCGCGGTGGACGCACATCAGCGCCGTGTCCGCCAGCGGGTCGCCGAGCGTCGACATCTCCCAATCGAGCACGGCCCGAACGATTTTCGGATCCTCAGCATCCAGGATGGTGTTGTCGATGCGATAGTCGCCGTGCACGACCGACACGCGGCTCTGTTCGGGAACCGACTCCGCCAGCGCGCCGTGCAGGCGCTTCACATCGGCGTCACGTGGGTCGTCGGGCAGCCGGACGTGCTGCCACTGCGAACCCCAGCGGCGGACCTGACGCTCCAGATAACCGGTGGGCTTGCCGAAGTCGCCGAGTTCGACCGCGTCCGGGTCGACGTCGTGTAGGTCGACCAGCACCCGGATCAGGCTGTCGACACATCCGGCGATCTCCGCCGGACCACCCAGTGCCTCCAGTTCGGCGCGGCTGCGCACCACCCGGCCCGGGACGTACTCCACCATCTG
>CAZDYH010000210.1:0-1626 GCA_964509355.1 uncultured Mycobacterium sp. | reverse complement strand
GCATGCAGATGGCGGTCCAGCGCCGTCAGGTCGAGCCCGTCGAGTGAAGTCATCCGCTATGTATAGCGGTCAGCGCTGATTGCGTGGGAGCAGGTCCCATACGTGCTCGGTGCCGTTGATCGACACCACGGTGGGCGGGCCGGATCGGGGATAGAGCAGCCGGGTCACCGAGACGTAGTCGACCGGGAACGACAGCAGCCGCGCCGTTCCCAGAATCTCGTGCAGCAGCACGTTGATCACGCCGCCGTGGCTGAAGATTGCCACGGTGTGCTCCGGATCGGCCGCGGCGACAATATCGTCGACGGCGGCGCCGACCCGCGCCCGGAATGCGCCCTCGTCGACGCTGCTGGGCAGAAGACCGGCCGCCAGCCGGGCCCATTCCTGCGGGTTCTCGGCCCGCACCTGCTCGATGGGCACGTAGGCCGCCAGGCCGCGGTCGTACTCTGCCAGTCGTTCGTCGATGTCGAGGCTGATGTTGCGTGCCGCCGCGACCGGCTGGGCGGTCTGTACCGCACGACGCTGCGGGCTGCTGACCAACCGCTCGATGGGAAACCTTGCCAACGCGTCGGGAAGGCGCCGCGCCTGCTCCAGACCGGCTTCGGCCAACTCGGGATCGGAGCCCTCGCCGTGCTCGCTGCGGAGTGGCAACGCGTGCCGGACCAAGAGCAATTGCATGGTTGTTTCCCGAACCTTTCGTACGCTTCTTCTTCTGGCTGCCTGTGACACCATATGGCCTGTGCGCACGCAGGCGCGCTGAGAGTGGGGAACGGAATGGGTTATGCGGACGAGTTATTCGACCTCACCGACCGGGTGGTGCTGGTTACCGGCGGCAGCCGTGGACTTGGCCGTGAGATGGCCCTCGCCGCCGCCCGGTGCGGCGCCGACGTCATTATTGCCAGCCGCAACCTCGAGTCGTGCGTAGTGACAGCCGAAGAGATCGCCGCGGCGACGGGCCGGGCCGCACTGCCCTACCAGGTCCACGTCGGGCGCTGGGATCAACTCGACGGTCTCGTCGAGGCGGCCTATGACCGGTTCGGCAAGGTCGACACCCTGATCAACAACGCGGGCATGTCGCCGACCTACGACTCGCTCACGTCGGTCACCGAGAAACTCTTCGACACAGTGCTCAACGTCAACCTCAAGGGCCCGTTCCGGCTGTCGGCCCTGGTGGGGGAGCGGATGGCCGAGGCCGGTCGCGGATCCATCATCAATATCAGCTCCACGCTGTCCATCCGGCCGCAGCCGCACGCCGTGCCCTACGCGGCGGCCAAGGCCGGACTCAATGCGATGACCGAGGCACTCGCGCATGCCTACGGGCCTGCAGTGCGGGTCAACACTCTGATGGCGGGGCCGTTCTACACCGATATCAGTAAGGCCTGGGATTTGGCGGCCGTCGAGGGGCTGGTGTCCCACCACGCGCTACGGCGTGGCGGCCAGCCCACCGAAATCATCGGCGCAGCACTGTTTTTGGCGTCCGACGCAGCCAGCTTCACCACCGGCTCGATTCTGCGGGCCGACGGCGGCATTCCCTGACAGACAGGAGCACGCAACTATGGCATGGGACTTCTCCACCGAGCCGGAGTTCGAGAAGAAGCTCGACTGGGTCCGCACGTTCGTGCGCGACGA
>CAZDYH010000209.1:0-5072 GCA_964509355.1 uncultured Mycobacterium sp. | reverse complement strand
TCGATGCGCTTCTGCATGCCCTCGGACAGCTTGCCCGCCTTGATCAGGTCCATGTATAGCGCTGAGACGTGGCCGAAGTCGAAGAAGTCACGCTGCCAGGAGAACTTGCCGTTCCCGGCGTAACGGAACCAGCTGCCGCCGATGCCGTAGACCTCCTGCTCGGTACCTTCAGCGTCGGTGGCGACCTGTTTCCAGAATCCGACGATCTCGCCGATCCGGTCATCGATGATCACCCGTTGGTATGGGTACCGCCAGCCCGCCAGTCCCTCCATCTCCTGGCCCAGCGCGATATCGCGGATCTCGTCGATGCCGACGCACATCACGTCCTCTTTGGGGCCGATGTTCCAGCCGTAGGTGGCGTCATCGGTGTAGAACTCCGCCAACCGGGTCCAGTCGCCGGCCTTCTCGGACGCCCGGTTGGCGTCCAGCCATCTCTGCATGACGTCCTCGAGCTCTTCGCGCGGGAATCCGGCCACGGTTACTCTCCTGTTTCTCGGATGGACAGTGCCCGGGTGGGGCACATCTCGACGGCCCGTTTGATCTCGGGTCTGGCCTCGTCCGGCGGCTGGGTATCGAGGATCTCGACGGTCCCGCGCTTGGGCACGGCGAAGTAATCCGGTGCCTCGAGTTCACACATCGCGTGGCCCTGGCACAGGTCGAGGTCGACTTCGACGACGTATCCCATCTCAGCTCCCATCAACTCCGTCGCCGGTAGCGCACCCGGGCTGGTTGAGCCAGCTGCACGACCATCTTGGTGTGGTCGTTTTGGTAGCTCTCCGAGGGCTGCGCCATCTCGAACTCGTACTCGCGCAACAAGACTGAGAAAATCGCCTTGATCTGCATGGTGGCGAAAGCCGCACCGACGCAGCGATGCCGGCCGGCGCCGAACGGAATCCACGTCCACCGGTTGACGATGTCTTCCTGGCGCGGCTGCTCGTAGCGTTCCGGCACGAAGCTGTCCGGATCGGGGAAGTCCTCGGCGATCCGGTTGGACACCGCGGGCGATGCCGCCACCAGATCGCCCTCGTGGATCGGATAGCCGCCAACTTCGAACTCGCCCTTGGCCACCCGCATCAGGATGATCAGCGGCGGATGCAGCCGCAGCGTCTCCTTGAGTGCGTTCTCCAGCAGCGGAATCTTTTGCAGCGCATGGAAACTGACCGACTGGCCGTCGGAGTACAGCTCATCGAGTTCGGCGACCGCGTTTGCGTAGATGTCGGGGTGGCGCAGCAGCTCGATCAGCGTCCACGACGCGGTTCCGGAGCTGGTGTGGTGCCCGGCGAACATCATCGAGATGAACATGCCGGTGATCTCGTCAGCGGAGAACCGGGGCCGGCCTTCCTCGTCCTTCACCGAGACCAGCACGTCGAGCATGTCGCGCTGGCTCTTGTCGGCCGGCGGGTTGGCCTGACGGCCCGCCATGATGGATTCGACCAATGACACCAGGCCCTTTCGGGCCTCGTCGCGGCGCCGAAAACTCTCGATGTCCAGATAGGGGTCGACATAGGCCAACGGGTCGGTGCCGCGTTCCAGGTCGTGGTAGAGGTGGGCGAAGCGCGAGTCGAGTTCCGCACGGAACTTCGTGCCGATGAGGCACGCCGACGAGGTGTAGATCGTCAGTTCGGCGAAGAAGTCCAGCAGGTCGATCTCCCCGCTGTCGTCCCAGGCTGCGATCATTCGCCGCACTTCGTCCTCGATGGTGGCGGCGTGGCCCTTCATCTGCTCGCCGCGCAGCGCTGCGTTATGCAGCATCTCCTTGCGGCGCTCCGGGCTGGCATCGAACACCACGCCCTTACCGAAGACCGGTGTCATGAACGGGTAGGCCTCGGCCTGGTCGAGATCCTCATCGGACGAACGGAAGAAGAACTCGTTGGCCTCCGCGCCGGACAACAACACGACAGGCCGGCCGGCCAGGTCGAAAACGCCTACGTCACCGCACTCTTCACGAACCCGCTTCATCAGCGCGATCGGATCGGTGCGCATCTCTTCGAGGTGCCCGTACTCCGCCTCACCCCCCGAAACCCGCGGAATCTCCTTCGAAATCACCGTCATCACGGCATCCCCTCTTCACCAAGTTTGAGTTGCTGGCGTTCGACAGGCGCGTCTTTCAGCGGCGCCTCCGGCTGGATCTCCATATTCACGATGTGGGAACCGCGGGGCGTCTCTGCGACGAACGCAACGGCCCGCGCGATGTCGGCGGGCCGCATGAAATAGCTGTGCCGAGCCTGCCCCCATTTCGCCCAATCCTCGAGCATCGGTCCGACCTGCTCGGCCGACAACTTCCAACCCATCTCGGTCTTGGTCGGGCCCGGATGAATGATCGAGGCCCGGACGCCGGTGCCCTCCAGTTCCATCTGCAGGTTCTTGACCATCGCGATCAGGCCGGCCTTGGCCGCGCCGTAGGCACCCATATGCGGCCGCTGCACCAACCCGGTGTCGGAGCCGATGAAGATGACGTCGCCGCGCTGCCGGGCCACCATATCCGGCAGTACCGCCGCCGCCAGCCGGTTGGCGCCGATCAGGTGGATCTGTATCTGAGCCAGGAATGCGTCGGTGCTGATCTCGTGAATGCGCCCCGGGGCCATGTCACCCGCGCCCGACACCAGCAACTCGATCTCGCCGAGGGCGTTGATCGCCTGTGCGACAAACGCTTTCACCGACTTGGGTTCGGTGACGTCCAGCGGGAAGGCGACAGCCTCGCCACCCTCGGCCCGGACTTTGTCGACGAGTTCGGTGAGCCTGTCGACGCGACGGGCGCCAAGCGCCACCGGGAAGCCGCGAGCCGCGAGTTCGGTGGCCGCGGCGGCCCCGATCCCGGAGGAGGCGCCGGCCACGATGGCCGGGCGGCGGGCCGGGTGCGGTTCGAAACGGGGCATCAGAGCGCCTCCACGGTGATCGGAAGGTAGGCGAAGCCGCGGACGTTGCTGGAGTGGACCCGAACGGCATTGGCCTCGTCCACCTGATAGCCGCGGATCCGCTCGAAAAACTCGTGCAGCGCGACCCGTGCCTCCATCCTGGCCAGGTGGGCCCCGAGGCAGAAGTGCGCGCCGCTGCCGAAACTGACCAGCTTGGAGCCGATCTCGCGGCCGATGCGGAAATCGTCGGCGTCGGAGAACACCCGCTCGTCCCGGTTGGCCGACCCGGGCAGCAGCAGCATCACGTCACCGGCCGGAACGGTGGTGCCGTAAAGGGTCAAGTCCTGCGCCACGGTGCGGGCCAGAATCTGGCTGGAAGTGTCGTAGCGCAGCGTCTCTTCGACCCACAGCGGAATGCGGGAGTGGTCCGCGTACACACCGGCGAGCTGGTCGGGGTTGCGGGCGCCCCAGTAGGCGGCGTTGGCCAGCAGCTTGGTCGTGGTCTCGTTGCCGGCGATCACCATCAGGAACAGGAAGGCCAGGACCTCTTCGTCGGTGAGGCGGTCGCCGTCGATCTCGGCCTTCAGCAGCGCCGACGTGAGATTGTCGCCCGGGTTCTTGCGGCACTGTTTGACCAGATCGATGTAGTAGGTCATCAGGTCAGCCGAGGCCATGATGGCCGACTGCGGCACATCGGCCACGCCGTCCTCCCGGTGCATCACGCCGTCGGCCAGCTCGCGGATGCGGGCCCGGTCGGGTTCGGGCACACCCATCAGTTCGGAGATGACGTCCATCGGCAGCTTGCCGGCGAATTCTGCGATGAAGTCAAAGCTCCCAGAAGAGTCGGCCTGCAGGGCGGTGTCGAGGTGGCGACGGGCGAGTTCCAGCACCCGCGGTTCCAGCTCCCGTATTCGTCTCGGGGTGAAACCCTTGGACACCAGCGTGCGCAGCCGCAGATGCCCGGGGTCGTCCATCGCCAGGAATGACATCACCCGGTGGGCCTCCGGGCTGCGCGAGATCGGATCCAGCGAGACGCCCAACGCGTTGGACAGCGCGGCACTGTTGCGGAAGCCCGCCAGCACATCCTGATGCCGCGACAGCGCCCAGAAGTTCAGCTCGTCGTTGCGGTACAGCGGAGCTTCGTCGCGCAGGCGCCGGTAGTAGGGGTAGGGATCCTCGTGGAAGTCATAGTCGTAGGGATCGAGGACCAGCTCAACCGGTCGGTCCCCAAGATGGACGGTCATTGGCCGCCTCGCAGAATCAGGCCGACCACATAGGTCAGCCGGTCGGCGATCTGGCGGTAGGTGAAAGCACCGCTGCCGGCGTGCACCAGGGCACCGAAGTAGGTCATCTCCAGCGCGGAGAGGGTGCGCGGGTCGGCATCAGGGCCGAGCGCCGACTTGATGCGGCGGTGGATCTCCATGCCGATGCGGTCGCGAACCCTGCGGACCGCGGCGTCATTGCTCAACAGCGCGGTCGTGCAGGCGGCGGCCACCTCGGGTTCGTCGGCGACAACGAGGGCGAGGTGGCGCAGCGCCTGCTGGACCCGGGTGAGCCGGCTTTCGTTGACGTCGGTGAAGTAGGGCACCCGGCGGACGAGGTCGAGATAGACCTCGGCGATCAGGTGGTTCTTCGACGAGAAGTAGGTGTAGGCGGTCGCTGGGGCCACCTTTGCGCGCGCGGCCACCGCGCGGACCGTCAGATCGGCGTACGACGACTCGCGCAGCATCTCCATGCCCGCGCTGAGCACCTTGCGGAAGGTCTCCTCCTGCCGGCGGTTGCGCGGCGCCTCCCCGGAATCGGGTGTGATGGCTACCACGGTATCACTGGACACATGTCCAAGTTATCGGATACCACCGATGCGGGGCAAGTGGCGCCGCGAAAATTGCTGCTGGATAGTGCTATTGGGCTGCGTACAGCGTGGTCAGTGGCCTGCCCTTGCACCGCGGCGGCTTCGGCGGTTATGGTTCGACTAGCAAATCCGGACATGTGTCCAATGTAGTCTCGTTGCGACAGCAGTCAATTAGCGATCCGCTTCGAAGGGAATGGGTATGGGACAGTTCGACGGAAAGGTGGCGATCGTCACCGGTGCCGCCCAGGGTATCGGCCAGGCCTACGCCCAGGCCCTCGCCCGTGCGGGCGCTTCGGTGGTGGTCGCCGACATCAGCGATGACGCCGGGGAGGCGGTTGCCAAGCAGATCGTCGCCGACGGCGGTA
>CAZDYH010000208.1:0-5122 GCA_964509355.1 uncultured Mycobacterium sp. | reverse complement strand
CCGACGCCCTACATGATGGCCAAGTACGGGATGACATTGTGCGCCTTAGGGATCGCCGAAGAGATGCGTGATGCAGGCATCGCCTCGAACACCCTGTGGCCGCGCACCATGGTCGCCACCGCGGCCGTGCAGAACCTGCTCGGCGGCGATGAGTCCATGAAACGCTCGCGTAAGCCGGAGGTGTACTCCGATTCCGCCTACGTAATCCTGAGCCAACCGGCACGCGAGTACACCGGACACACACTGCTGTGCGAGGACGTGCTGCTGGAGTCCGGCGTCACCGACCTGTCGGTCTACGACTGCATCCCGGGCTCGGACCTCGGCGTCGACTTCTGGGTCGACGGCGCCAACCCACCGGGCTACCGCCACCCCTAGTTAGCGCTTGATGCCCAGCCGGCGCCAGCCGTGCGCCCCGAAGGCCCGCATCGCGGCCGCCGCGAACTGCGCCTGCTTCTTCGACGCCGAGTACCACAGCATCTCCGACTTCTGGGTGGGCAGCCGCGGCGAGGAGATCCCCTGCTGACGGCAGAACTTGAGGATGCCGTACGCGCCGCCGGCCCGGGCGCCCACACCGGATTCCTTCCAGCCGCCCATCGGCAGACCGAAGCTGAACACGTTGATCAGGGCGTCGTTGACGTTGACCGCGCCGCATTCCAGCCGGCGCGCCACCCGCTCACCACGCGCGGTGTTACCCGTCCAGACCGTCGCGGACAACCCGAAGACCGAATCGTTGGCCATCCGGATGGCCTCCTCCTCGTTGGCCACCTTGATCACCGGCAGCGTCGGGCCGAAGGTCTCCTCGGCGATGCAGGACATGTCGTGGGTGACGTCGGTCAGGACGGTCGGCGGGTAGAAGGTGCCCTTCCCGGTGGGCTTGCCGCCGGTGAGCACCTTGGCGCCGGCCGCGACGGCCTCGTCGACGTGGCGCTGGACGATGCCGACCTGGGCGTCGGTGGCCATCGCGCCCAGGTCGTAGGTGAAGCCGGCGTCGGACTCGCTGCCCTGCTGCAGCTTGCGGACGTTGGCGGCCAGTTTCGACACGAACTCGTCGTACACCGGCGCCTCGACGTAGACCCGCTCGATGGATACACAGACCTGGCCGGAGTTGAAGAACGCCCCCCAGGTGATGCCGTTGGCGGCCCGGTCCAGATCGGCGTCGGCCAGCACGATGGCCGGGTCCTTGCCGCCGAGTTCCAGGCTGCACGGGATCAGCCGCTCAGCGCAGGCCGCCGCCACCTTCTTGCCGGTGGCGGTGGAACCGGTGAACTGAATCATGTCGCACACCGCGGGCATCGCCGCACCGGTGGCACCGTAACCGGTGGTCAGCGCCATCACCGGTGGGGCGCCGACCTCATTCCAGCCGCGGACGAACTCCACCGCCGACAGCGGGGTCACCTCGGAGGGCTTGAGCAGCACCGCGCAGCCTGCGGCCAGCGCCGGCGGCACGTCTAGGCCGGGCATCGCGAACGGGAAGTTCCACGGGGTGATCACACCGACCAGTGGGATAGGCCGGTAGGCGACGGTGAACTTCTTGACCTTCCACAGCGGGCTGTGCGCCGAGACGTGCTTGTCGGCCAAGTACTCCTCGGCGTGACCGGCCCAGTAGTTGATCATGTCGGCGACGGCGACGGGCTCGAGGTTGGCATCCACCCGGGACTTACCGGTCTCCGACATCAACACACTGGTGATGTGGTCGGCGTTGTCGAGGATCCACTCCTGCCACTTGAGCATCCACTTCTTGCGACCTTTGGGGCCGATGGCCTCCCACTCGGGCTGGAACAGGCGCAGTTCTCGGGCCTTGGCGGCGACGGTCTCGGCGTCGTCAATGGGCACCGTGCCGGTAACAAGCCCGGTGGCGGGGTTGTGCACGGTGATGCTGTCGGCCTGAGGTTGCACTGCGGTCATCGACGGTTCCTCCCGAAAGTTGCCTTCCTGCGGATGCTAGCCCGTGGCTGCGAGCTAGAACAGGCCAATTGGTTGGTTGCTGGAATCGACCGGTTCTACCAATTCCGGTCCGTTGTTTCTGACGTTGTTGACCAACCTCGACACCTGCCGCATGTCGATGCCGCCGATGTCCGGCGCCGCGGATAGCAGATCTTCGGGCGCGGGCTCGTCGGGGTTAAGCCAACGATCCCAGTCGTTCTCGTCGAGCATCAGCGGCATCCGGTTGTGTATCTCGGCGAGGTCACCCACCGCGTCGGTGGTGACGATCGAGCACGTCAACGTCGGCGCACTCGCCTCGTCGGGTCGCCAGGACGACCACAGGCCCGCCACCAGAATCGGGGAGCCGTCGCGCCGATACATGTAGAACGGCGTCTTCGCGCCGGGTTCTCCGCTGGGCATCCACTCGTAATATCCGTCCATCGGCACCAGGCACCGCTGACTTCGGGCCGCCGCACGAAACGCCGGCGAGGTAGTCAGGGTCTCGGCGCGGGCATTGATCAGCAACGACTTAGCCAGTGGCCTGCCACCTGCGTCGGCTTTGACCCAGGGCGGCAACAGGCCCCAGCGCACCGGAAGGATCCGGCGCTCGGTCCCGTCGTCCTCGTGGCGGGCGAGCACGCTAGCCGTGGTCGTCGCCGGGGCGACGACGGCGGCGATGGTTGTCGTCGGGGCGACGTTGTAGTTCGGTCCTGCCAGACGCTGCCCGGTCTCATCGACGGCGTGGAGTCGCGCAGCCAGGCGCGCGGGATCCGTTGTGGCCACGAATCGTCCGCACATGACTCCATCATCCCCCCGGGCCCCGGCAGGGCAGGATGGACCTGTGAACCACTGGCCGGCTCCCCATGCCACGGCGCCGGTGCATGCCACGGTGACGGTGCCGGGGTCGAAATCACAGACCAACCGAACCCTGATACTGGCCGCACTCGCTGCCACCGGGGGTCAGGGCCCGTCGACGATCAGCGGCGCACTGCGCAGCCGCGACACCGATCTGATGATCGGGGCGCTACGCGAACTGGGTATCGACATCACCGGCGATGGGCCTGAGCTCACGGTCAGCGGGTCGCTGAACCCTCCCGCGGATACCCGGATCGATTGCGGTCTGGCGGGCACCGTGTTGCGGTTCGTGCCACCGCTGGCAGCGCTGAGCAACGCGGGCGTGCTCTTCGATGGCGACGAGCAGGCCCGCGCGCGACCCATCGCGCCACTGTTGGATGCGCTGCGCGGACTGGGTGTGGCGATCGACGGTGACGGTTTGCCGTTCTGGGTGCGCGGCCGCGGCGCGGTGGCCGGCGGTCCGGTGCGCATCGACGCCTCGGCCTCCTCGCAGTTCGTCTCCGGTCTGCTGCTGTGCGGTGCGGCGTTCGACTCCGGTCTTGAAGTGCTGCACACGGGGGCCTCGGTGCCGTCGGCGCCGCACATCGACATGACGGTGACGATGCTGCGCCAGGCCGGGGTCGCCGTCGATGACTCGACAGCCAATCGCTGGGCGGTGGCGCCCGGGCCGATCGCCGCCAGAAGTTGGGCGGTCGAACCCGACCTGTCTAATGCGGTGCCGTTCTTATCGGCGGCGGTGGTCACCGGCGGTGTCGTGCGGATCACCGATTGGCCCACGGTCAGTGTGCAACCGGATGACACCATCATCGGGATACTCCGGTTGTTGGGAACGACTGTGCACCAATCGGATTCAGAGCTACAGATCCGGGGTGCATCCAGCTACGGTGGTTTCGACATCGACCTCCACGATGTCGGCGAGCTCGCCCCATCGGTGGCCGCGCTGGCGGCGCTGGCCGCGCCAGGGTCGGTATCGCGACTCACCGGGATCGCGCACCTGCGGGGCCACGAGACGGATCGGCTGGCCGCACTCCGTACCGAGATCAACGCCCTCGGCGGCGACTGCACCGAGACCGCCGACGGTCTGGTGATCACCGCGACGCCGTTGCACGACGGCGTGTGGCACTCCTACGCCGATCATCGGATGGCGACGGCCGGGGCCATCATCGGACTGCGCACCCCGGGAGTTGCGGTGGAAGACATCGCCACCACCGCCAAGACGCTGCCGGACTTCCCGCGGCTGTGGACCAGCATGCTGAGCGACGGCGAACGTTGAGCACTCGGGAGTACGACGAGTCCGACGTGCATGTGCGGGCCGGCCGTGGATCGCGTCCGCGCACTAAGACCCGTCCCGAACACGCCGACGCCCAAGCGGCCATGGTGGTCACCGTGGACCGCGGCCGGTGGGGTTGCGTGCTCGACGGCGACCCGGATCGCCTGGTGACCGCGATGCGGGCCCGGGAACTGGGCCGCACCCCGATCGTCGTCGGCGACCGGGTGGACATCGTCGGCGACACCTCCGGTCGCACCGATAGCCTGGCGCGGATCGTCCGACGGGGGGCGCGCCGCACGGTGCTGCGCCGCACCGCCGATGACACCGACCCGACCGAGCGCGTGGTGGTGGCCAACGCCGACCAGATGATGATGGTGGTGGCGCTGGCCGATCCTCCCCCGCGCACCGGCCTGGTCGACCGGGCACTGATCGCCGCCTACACCGGCGGCCTGCACCCGATCCTGTGTCTGACCAAGACCGACCTGGCACCGGCGGCACCGTTCGCCGCGCAGTTCGCCGACCTCGACCTCACCGTCATCACCGCCGGCCGTGAGGAGCCCCTCGACGGACTCGAAGCACTACTGAACGGCCGCGTCACCGTGCTGCTTGGCCACTCCGGTGTCGGCAAGTCGACGCTGGTGAATCGGTTGGTGCCGCAAGCTCATCGGCCCATCGGCGCGGTCTCCGGCGTCGGCAAGGGCCGGCATACCTCAACCCAGTCGGTGGCGCTGGCGCTGCCGGGCGGCGGCTGGGTGATCGACACACCCGGTATCCGCTCGTTCGGCCTGGCGCACATCCGCCCCGATGACGTCGTGGCATCGTTCTCCGACCTCGCGCACACCGTCGAGGACTGTCCGCGCGGCTGCGGGCACCGAGGCGCCCCGGCTGACCCGGAGTGCGCACTGGACACGATGACCGGCGATCCCGCCCGGCGGGTGGCCGCGGCACGGCGACTGCTCACCGTGCTGGAGGACTGACCCCCGTCGAGTCTGCGCACAGATCGCGAATTCGCCCCGAATCGCGATCCCAACGCAGGGTCGATTTCAGCGCAGGTTCGATATCAGCGCGGGGTCG
>CAZDYH010000207.1:0-5134 GCA_964509355.1 uncultured Mycobacterium sp. | reverse complement strand
CAGACGCAGTTGTGGTTCGGATGCCTTTTTCATGTCCGGCTCGCATCTCGTCGAGCATCGGAATACGCCGGCCCCGGGATCAGGACAGCCTCGCAGTGGCCTCGCTGGTGCAGTGCCACATCGGCGGCGAACGTGTCGAGCGCGCTGCGGACCATGCGGGCGGTTCCGTCCGGGTGGCGACACGAACCGCGACCGTCGACGAGTCCGAGCATCCGCCGTATCTCGCCGAGCAGATCGTCACCCGCCCGGCCGTAGGCCAGCTCGTCGAGCAGGTCGGCCAGCCGCGGCAGACCGTTGAGGCACGGACCGCACTGACCGGCGCTTTGCTCAGCGAGGTAGGCGGCGATGCCGGCGGTGCGGGCCAGACCGCACTCGTCGACCGGCAGCGTGTGGATCACACCGGCGCCGGGGCTCGCCCCGGCTTGCGCCATCGATGCCTGCGAGAGCCGCATGCCGTCGAGGGCGACCGCCGGGATCCAACTGCCGTGGTACCCGCCGACGAGAACCGCGCGCAGACTGCGCGGGTCGGTACCACCGTGGCGTCCGATCAGATCGGGCAGCGGGGTTCCGGTCGGTACCTCGACGACGCCGCGCTTGTTCAATGCGCCAGACAGGGTGACGAGCCTGGTGCCGGGCTCGTCGGGGTCGCCGATCGAGCGAAACCAGCGCGGCCCATACCGGGCGATCAGTGCGATGTGAGCGAGCGTCTCGACGTTGTTCACCAGCGTCGGCCTGCCCCGCACCCCGGCTACCGGGATGATGACGGTGCGGTCACGGGGTAGCGCCGGGCCGCCCTCGATCCGGCGGACCACTGCTGACTCCTCCCCCGAGACGTACGTATCGGGGGCTTCGACGACGCTGACCCGATATCGATCCCAGCCCGCCGCCCGGCGCTCCGCCAGCGCGTTCTTCACTGATTGCATGGCATGCGACGGGACATAGAGGAACACCTGATGCGCACCGACCGCATCGGCGGCCAAGCTCAGACCGTCCAGAACCAGGTGCGGCGCGCAGGCGAGCAGCACCGCGTCCTTGCGGCTCAGAGGTTCGCCTTCGGCACCATTGCCGATGACGACCGGTTTGCGCCCGGATACCGCCGCGATCTTGCGGCCGGTCGGAAAGCCGGCGCCCCCTCGCCCGGTCAGTCCGGCCTCGTCGAGCACCGGCACCAGTGTGTCCGAACCGACGGGCAGCCCGCCGAACCGGCACCGATGTTCGTCGAGACCCGGACCGCCGGCCGCGAACAACCGATGCGCCGTCGGTGCGTCCGGGGAAACGTGCGTCGCCATCATCACCGCCGGCCGGGTATTCGTACGGCGGCGTACTCGGTGTAGTCGGCGCGCAGCCGCCACCCGAGTGCAGCGGCCACTGTGAGCGCGCAGAGCGCCGCCAACAGCAGGAACCAGCCCTCGGCATGGTCGGTACCGTTCCCGAGTGCATGCACCAAGGCCAACGGCCACAACGCATAGGTCGCCCAATGCACCACGCGGAAGACCCGCACACCGAGGCGGTGGCGGAGAAGGCTGGTGATGATCACCGCAGCAAGGACGTCGAACGCGAGCGTGCCCAACCCGAGCCAAAGCGGCTTGTAGGCGCCGAGGAATGGCACCACGAAGTCGACGAGCCGTAACTGGGCGTAGGGGTCGGCGAACAGCGTCGCCATGTGCAAGGCCACCAGCACGGTGCCGAACAGCGCGACGAAACGGTGGACGTCGGCGACGGCGAACCTCGGCAACAACAACATCGGACGACCCGATCGCGTCGCAATGCCCAGCGCCACCGAAAGCGTGAGGAAAACCAGCGCCGTGATTCCGGTGCCGCGGCCCAGTGCCCACATAGCCTGATCCATCACCGCGCCTCGCCGTCGACCTGGGCCGGCCATCGCCCGACGGTGTGGACCATCCGGTCGCTGTCCACGAAACGCGCGGGAAAGCCAAGGGCGCCAATCCAACCCAATGCACCCCAGCCGCGGATGACGGCGGCCGTGCTCAGCGTGTTGGCATCGACGCAGGTGTCCGCGGCGACGGTGACGCTGCGCCACACCGGATCAGCCGACAGTCCCGTCCGCGGGTCGAGAATATGGTGCACCAGGTCGCCACCACGCCGCCATCGCCGGCGAACCGTGCTCGACGTGGCCAGTGCCGCCCCGGACGGCATCGCGACCGCACATGCCGGATCGTCGTCGCTGTCCTGGACCAGAATCTGCCAGCCGCCCGCGGGCGCAGGCCCCGCGGTGGCGATATCGCCGCCCAGATTGATCAGCACCCCGCTCCCGGTCGCGCGCTGAACTCGCGCAGCGCAACGGTCCGCGGCGATGGCCTTGGCCGTCGCTCCGAGGTCGAGCAGAACCCCCTCGGGGACGGTGACCACGTGGCCGTCCAGCATGATCATCGACCATGTCGCCGGGACCGTGATGGCAGCGGCCCGTGGTCGGGCCGGATCGAGTTCGGCGAAGTCACGGTCATAGCCGAGGGCGACGATGGCGGCGCCGACCGTGGGATCGACGTCACCATCGGTGAAGCGGGCTGCCGCCAGGGCTGCCGCAATCATCTCCGCCAGCGACTCGCTGACCACCGTGGGCCGGCCGGACGACCTCGCGAGCGCATTGACCTCGGAGTCAGGCCGAAAGCGTGACGCCGCGACCTCGACAGCGTCGAGTTCGGCATCGACCTCCTCCCGCGCGAGCCGCAGCGAAGCGGGATCGGTCACGACGACATGCATGGTCGTGCTCCACCGCTCCCACTGACTGTCCGCAGTCGCGGCGTCGGCATCCTTGGATTCGACGGCGGCGCTGGTCACGAACCGCGAGTTCTCGAGTGATACGACGGGCTGTAGCTGGGTGCCATTGACGTGGTCGTGGTGACGGCCGTCCCGGCTATCACGGGGGCGGCCGGGGCCGCCTCGGCGGGACCGGCGCTCGCCTGGGCCGACTGCTTCTCGATGGTGTCCGCATACGCAAGAACGGATCCGCCGAGGACGCCGGCGATACCGACGCCGACCAGTGCCCACGAAGCTACAGCGGCCCGGCGAAATCCAACTTGAGGTGAGTCCATGGATCAGATGGTGACAGTCGTTTCTTACAGCCTTCGAAGAACCGACGTGGCAGGCTCGTTGGGTGGCCGACCGACACCCAGCACCGACATTGCTGATCGTCGAGGACGACCATCTGCTGAGCGCGATGCTGACCGACCTGTTCACCGATGAGGGCTACCTGGTCGACGTTGCCCACGACGGACAGCAGGGCCTGCACCGCGGTCTCACGGGCAACTACGACGCGGCGATCGTCGACCGGGGCCTGCCGGTGATGGACGGCTCCGAACTCGTCGCGCTGCTGCGATCACGCGGTATCACCACCCCGGCACTTATCCTGACCGCGCGGGGGTCCGTCGACGACCGGGTCGAAGGCCTCGACGCCGGGGCCCAGGACTATCTGGTCAAGCCGTTCGAGGTGCCCGAGTTGCTGGCCCGGGTGCGGGCGCTGCTGCGACGACCCGACGGGGGTTCGACGCTGCGGGTGGGCGGGCTATGCCTGGATCGGGTGACCCGCACGGTCAGCGGCAGCGCCGTGGGCGGTGACGAGGTAGAGCTGTCCGAGCGCGAGGCCGCGCTGCTCGCCGTCCTGATGAGCGCTCCACGGCAGGTCTTCACCCGCGGTCAACTGCTCAGCACCGTGTTCGACGGCGTCGACACAGCCGGTGCGGTTGACACCTACGTGCACTACCTGCGCCGCAAGCTCGGCAAGAACATCGTGCGCACCGTTCACGGAACCGGCTACCGTCTCGGGCTCGAATGACGCCCCGGCCGCCCGCAAGTGACCTCACCGTTGTTCAACGGGCCGGCCGGATCGCTGCGATGCAGGCGTCGCTGGCGCTGGCCGCGGTGCTGCTCGTGGTCGGCGCGGTGGTCTTCGCTGTCGACGTGCACGTACAGGACCAGCAGATCACCTCGCAGCTCGTCTCGGTGGCATCCACAGCCGACGACGTCAACGATCCGCCGCCGGGGATGATTCTGGCCCTGCGCGATCGGGCGGGAAACGTGTCAGTCGACCAGCACGCAGCAGTGACCACCGAGCTGCTCAACGGCCCGGCCGGATTCTCCGAAGTCGAAATTGATGGCCTGGACTATCGCGCCCTCGTGACAGACAACAGCCACGGCAGGGTGGTTGCACTCCTCGACCTGCAGCCCTACGAAGCGGGTCGCAGTCGGCTGCTGTTGTCACTGGGCATCGCCGAACTCGCCGGCATGGGTGCCTCGATCGCGGTGGTCATCTTGCTCAGCCGTCGCTCGATCCGCCCGCTGGCGCAGGCGTTGGCGCTGCAACGCCGGTTCGTCGCCGACGCCTCACATGAACTTCGCGCACCGTTGACGGTGCTGCACACGCGGGCGCAGCTACTGGCCCGCCGCTTCGACGGCGGCGACACCGCCGAGGCCAAAGAGCAAGTGGACGCGCTGATCTCCGACACCCGGGCTCTCGGTGATGTCATCGAGGATCTTCTCGCGTCGGCGTCGATGACCACCGGGGCCGCAGCACGCGATCGCGTGGCGATGACCCAGATCGCGGAGGACGTCCGGCAGAGCATGTCGGAACTTGCCGAGTCTGCCGGGGTGGCGCTTCAGGTCGAACCGGATGCCGGTGGCGCCGGAACGGATTGCGTGGTGCTCGGTTCGGCACCGGCATTGCGCCGCGCGATCACCTCGCTGGTCGACAACGCCCTGGCCCACGAGCATGCCGGCGGGACGATCACCATCAGAGTGGGCAGGAAGGCCGCAGCCGTCGCCGTCGATGTGCAGGACGATGGGGTGGGCGTCGACCCGGCCGCGATGGGAACGCTGTTCACCCGGTTCTCACACGGCGAGAACTACACCACGACCGCGGGTCGGCAGCGCTACGGCATCGGCCTCGCCCTGGTCCGCGAGATCGCGCACGCGCACCGCGGAGACATTCGCGTGTCCGAGACACCCGGTGGCGGAGCCACTTTCACGCTCACACTGCCGGCGGCGGATGCTTAGCCGCGGCGCAGCGGGTAGCGCACGACAGGAATTGGCGGTGGCCCTAGAAACGCTAGCGTAAAGGCTTCCTTGCTGACTCCCGGCTGCATGCCACAGACGGCGTTATGGGTAATGGTATGTGTGC
>CAZDYH010000206.1:0-5196 GCA_964509355.1 uncultured Mycobacterium sp. | reverse complement strand
GGCGACGAACAGGCCGTTGAACCAGGCTTTCAGGATGCGGCCGATATCGCGGGCGAAGTAGACCAGCACCGCCATCTCGGTGCCGAGCTGCGAGACCGCGGTGAACGATGCTCCGGCGTCGTCGGCGAAGAACAACCGGGACACGATCGCCAGGTGGCCGGACGAGGACACCGGCAGGAACTCGGTCAGGCCCTGCACCACCGACAGGACAACCACCTGCAACCACGACATCGCCGCCACATCCACGCCGACGACCGTACCGTGGCGCCCGGCCCTAGGAGCTAATGCGGTGGCCGCGGCACCGGCCGGGCCGCGGCAACGGTGTCCCGCACGGCCGCGGCGAGGCTGCGCTCGTCGGTGAGGTCGATGTCGACGAGTGTGCGGGTGCCCATCGCGACCACGTCCTCGGCCTGTGGGACCGGCCCGGCCAGCCGCGGGCGATACACCTCGACGACCAGCATGTGGTGCTCTACGTGGAAGGAGAAACTCCGGCCGTCGCCGACCTCGCCGAACCCGCTGGCGAAGACCCCGGTGGAGATGTCCTCGATGGCGAACTCCCGGCCGGCAGATTCCGCGTCTGCGGCGGGGGTCATGACTGCAACATACCGCCGGGTGGCCGGGCCGGGTGAGCCAATTCGACCCGGCAAGGTTGCCTACACTTGCGGTTCGACCCACTTCCCGTCGCACGTCAGAGAGCCACCCCTTGCCGCAGAAAGCCAAACACGCAGCTCACCGCGCAATCGCCGGGCTGTTACTGGTGCTGTCAGTGGGCACGGGGTGTTCGTCGAGAATGGCCGACGCGCCGCCGCCGACGATCGAACCGGCGTCGGCGGCGGTCTCTCCCCCGGCATCAGCGGTCCCGGCCGGGGTAGTCCGCCCCCTGGGCGGCCGCCCGCAGGCCGCGGTGTTCGATGCGCGGACATCGTCGCTGGTGGTGTTGAGTCCGGATCAGCCGAACACCACTCTCACCCTGCTCGGCGGGCCGCGGGTGCCGCCGCGCACCGTCGTCCTGCCCGGACCCGCGACGGCGCTGACCGGTGACGGCCGCGGTGCGGCCTATCTGTCCGGGCGCGGCGGCTACTTCGTCGTCGACCTGGTCGGTGGTACGACCGCGCGGGTCGATGTCAACGGCGAGCAGGACACTGATTTCACCGCGATCGCCCGCCGGGCCGACGGTAAGTTGGTGCTGGGAAGTTCCGACGGCGCGGTGTACACCATGGCCTCCGACACCGCCGTCGCCGAGCGGACAAAGATCTTTGCCCGCGTTGATTCGATTGTTACCCAAGGGAATACCGCTGTCATCCTGGACCGCGGACAGACCTCGGTGACCACGTTGGACGCCCAGGGCCGCGCCAAGTACGCGCTGCGCGCCGGCCAAGGGGCGACTACCCTGGCCGCCGACCCGCTCGGGCGCGTCCTGGTCGCCGACACCCGTGGCGACGAACTGCTGGTGTTCGGTGTCGACCCGCTGATCTTGCGCCAGGCCTACCCGGTGCGGCAGGCTCCCTACGGCCTGGCCGGCTCCCGCGGGCTGGCGTGGGTGTCGCAGACCGCGGCCAATATCGTGGTTGGTTACGATCTGGCCACCGGAATACCCGTCGAGAAGGTGCGTTACCCAACCGTGCAGCAACCGAACACACTCGCATTCGACGATGCTTCCGGCACGCTGTACGTGGTGTCGGGTTCCGGCGCCGGTGTGCAGGTCATCGAGCATGCGGTTGGTCCACGGTGACCGCGTCGCACCGGGGCCGGATGCCACCGGGATGGGACGTCGACCTCAGCGACGAATACGAATGGGTGCCGTTGCGACTGCCGCCCGAGGTGACCCGGATCAACGCGTCGACCCGGTTGTCCATCGAAGCCGAGTACCGCGGCTGGGAGCTGACCAGGGTGCGGCTCTACACCGACGGAACCAGGCGGGTGCTGTTGCGCCGCAAGAAGTCCCGCGCCGATGATGCACGGCCAGCCGATCAGCCGCAGCTGTAGCGATGGACCGGTTGCGCGAAGAGCAGCACGGAATGTACGGCGCACTGCGGCGCGTGCTGTTCCTGGTGCCGCCGGAACGCATCCACACGCTGGTGTTCGCCGCGCTGCGCGGTATCACCGCACCGGCGCCGGTGCGCAGCCGGCTCCGTCGACTGCTGGCGCCGCGTGATCCGGTGCTGGCCAGCACGGTCTTCGGAGTCCGGTTCCCCGGCCCGTTCGGCCTGGCTGCCGGGTTCGACAAGGACGGCCTCGGGCTCAATACATGGGGCGCACTGGGATTCGGCTACGCCGAAATAGGAACGGTGACCGCCCATGCGCAGCCGGGCAATCCGGCGCCCCGCATGTTCCGGCTGCCCCAGGATCGGGCCGTGCTGAACCGGATGGGGTTCAACAATCATGGCGCGGGTGAGCTGGCGCTACGGCTGGCCCAGCACCGCCCCGATATACCCATCGGGGTCAACATCGGTAAGACCAAGCTGACCCCACCAGCGCGCGCCGTTGACGACTACCGCGCCAGCGCCCGGCTGCTCGGGCCGCTGGCGGCGTATCTGGTGGTCAACGTCAGCTCCCCCAACACACCGGGACTGCGCGATCTGCAGGCGAAAGACTCGCTGCGCCCCATCCTGGCCGCTGTCCTGGCCGAGACCTCGACGCCGGTGCTGGTGAAGATCGCACCGGATCTGTCCGATTCCGATGTCGACGACATTGCCGACCTGGCCGTCGAACTGGGTCTGGCCGGCATCGTGGCCACCAACACCACAGTGTCCCGCGCGGGCCTGTCCACCCCGGGTGTCGAGGCGCTTGGCCAGGGCGGAATATCTGGTCCGCCGGTGGCACGCCGGTCCGCCGAGGTGCTGCGCCGCCTCTACCACCGGGTCGGCGACCGGCTGGTGCTCATCAGCGTCGGCGGCATCGAGACCGCGGACGACGCGTGGGACCGCATCACCGCCGGTGCCTCCCTGTTACAGGGCTACACCGGCTTCATCTACCAGGGTGGCCTGTGGGCCAAGCACATTCACGACGGCATCGCCCGCCGCCTGCACGACGGCGGGTTCAGCTCGCTGGCCGACGCCGTGGGTTCGGCGGCGCCCAAGCGGTAAGCGGGCCGGCGCGCCTACCACTTCCGCGCGAGCGTGCGCAGAATGCCGGCACGAGCGGCGTGTCGCCGGCACGACACGCACGCTCGCGACGAGGCGGGCTACTTCTGCTCGTAGGTGCCGTAGATGACCGCGCGCGCAATGGCATTCATGAACAGGTTGAATCCCAGATAGGCCGGGCTGGCATCCTTGCTGAGCTCGAGCTTCTCCACCTTCACCGCATGCACGGCGATGTAGTAGCGGTGTGGGCCGTGGCCCGCGGGCGGGGCCGCGCCGATATAGCGGCGCATACCCGCGTCGTTCACCAAAGTAATTGCATTGCCTGGTAATACACTGCCGTCGCCGACTCCGGCGGGCAGATCGGTAACGGTCGCCGGCAGGTTGGCGACGGCCCAGTGCCAGAACCCGGACGCCGTCGGGGCGTCGGGGTCGTAGACGGTGACGGCGAAACTGCGGGTCTCCTCCGGGAATCCCGACCAGCTCAGCTGCGGGGAGACATCCTCACCCCCGGCACCCATGATGCCGCTGACCTGGGCCTTGGACAACGGCCGGCCGTTGGTGACGGACTCGGAGGTCAGGGTGAACGTGGGTAGCTTCGGTAGTGCGGCGTAGGGATCGGGGGCTGTGCTCATATCGTCCTCTCGTTGTGATCAGCAGTGCGTCAGAAAATGTTCCAGCACTCCGGTGCCGAACTTCAGTGCATCGACGGGCACCCGTTCGTCGACACCGTGGAACAGCGCCGCGAAGTCCAGATCCGGCGGCAGCCGCAACGGGATGAACCCGAAGCAGCGAATACCCAAGCGCGCGAAAGCTTTCGCGTCGGTACCCCCGGACAGCATGTACGGGACGGTCCGGGCCTCGGGATCGGCTGCCAGCAGCGCGGCATTCATGGCGTCCACCAGGTCGCCGTCGAAGCTCGTCTGGTACGACGGCAGCTCGGTGACCCATTCGCGGGTCACGTCCGGACCGATCAGTTCGTCGACTTCCGCCTCGAACGCGGCCTGCCGGCCGGGCAGCACCCGGCAGTCCACCACCGCCTCGGCCGTCGCCGGGATGACGTTGGCCTTGTACCCGGCCTTGAGCATGGTCGGGTTGGCGGTGTCGCGCAGGGTGGCCCCGACGATGCGGGCGATCGGTCCCAGCTTGCCGATCGCGCCGTCCAGATCGGGTGAGTCCACGTCGAAGGTGTACCCCGTTTCGTCGCCGACGGCGGCCAGGAACTGCGCCACAGGCTCGGTCATCACCAGCGGGAACTGGTGGCGGCCCAGCCGCGCGACCGCCTCGGCGATGGCGGTGACCGCATTCTCGTCGTGGACCATCGACCCGTGTCCGGCGCGGCCCCGCGCGGTCAGCCGCATCCACAGCAGGCCCTTCTCGGCGGTCTCGATGAGGTAGAGCCGACGTTCCCCGCCGTCGCGGCGCGGCACGGTCAGCGAGAAGCCGCCGACTTCGCCAATCGCTTCGGTGACGCCGTCGAACAGGTCTGGACGGTGGTCGACCAGCCAATGGGCCCCGTACTTGCCGCCGGCCTCCTCGTCGGCGACGAACGCGAACACCAGGTCGCGGGGCGGCACCGTACCGGCGCGTTTGAAGTGCCGGGCGACGGCGATCATCATGCCGACCATGTCCTTCATGTCGATCGCGCCGCGGCCCCAGACATAGCCGTCCTCGACCGCGCCGGAGAACGGGTGCACGCTCCAGTCGGCGGCCTCGGCGGGCACCACGTCGAGATGCCCGTGCACCAGCAGCGCACCGCGGGTCCTGTCCGCGCCGGCCAGCCGGGCGAAGACATTGCCCCGCCCCGGAGCGCCGGATTCGACGTACTCGGTCTCGTATCCGACCTCTTCGAGCTGCCCGGCCACCCACCGCGCACACTCCGCCTCGCCCTTGGTGGTGTCGAGTTCTCCGGTATTGGAGGTGTCGAACCGGATCAACGTGCTGACGAGATCGACCACCTCGTCGCCGGGAACTGTCACAGTCACCTTTCCTACCACTCAACTCACTCGTCGGGTTTGGGTCCGGGCAGGCCGATCCGATAGCCTTAGCTGCCCTGGAGAGGTCCGAGTGGCGGAATGGCAGACGCGCTAGCTTGAGGTGCTAGTGCCCTATTAAC
>CAZDYH010000205.1:0-5218 GCA_964509355.1 uncultured Mycobacterium sp. | reverse complement strand
TAGGCGTGCCGACGGTAGACGACCGACGGGCGTTCGGTGGCCTTGTCGTAGAACAGGAAGAAGTCGTGACCCACCAGCTCCATCTCGTAGAGCGCGTCGTCGACGGTCATCGGGTTGGCCGGATGTTCCTTGGTGCGCACGATCTGGCCGGGCACACGGTCGCCGGCCCCGCCGTCATGGTCGTGCGGGACCGCCTCCGTGGTGCTGAACGCCGCCTCAACGGGCGGGGTGACCGCGGTGGCCTCGGCCAGTGAGACCGGGGTCTTGTCGCCGTAGTGGACTTTGCGGCGGTCCTTGCCGCGGCGCAGCCGGCTCTCCAGTTTGTGGACCGCGGACTCGAGTGCGGCATAGAAGCTGTCGGCGCACGCCTCGCCGCGGACGACCGGGCCCCGGCCGCGCGCGGTGATCTCGACGCGCTGACAGACCTTGCGTTGGCGGCGGTTACGTTCGTGGTTGAGCTCGACGTCGAACAGGTAGATGGTGCGGTCGAACCGCTCCAGGCGGGCGAGTTTCTCCGAGACGTAGATACGGTAGTGATCGGGAATCTCGACGTTGCGGCCCTTGACGACGACCTCGGCGGTCGGTGTCGGTTCGCCCTGCTCGTCGGCATCGGCCAGGACCCGACCTGAATCCACGGATTCGCTTGACATGCTTGACAACTCGTTTCTCTACGGAGTCGCACGCGCTCAGGCGTGCCCGGCTTGTCACGGAACAGCGCCGACGGGTTTGGCGGGTCTACCGCGCACGTCCGCCGGCAACCAGGTGTCGAAGACTCACCTCCTACCGTTATCGGCGTTCACGGGTGGTTGGCCCCGACGGTAGTCGGTGTTCACCCCGGCGTGCCACTAGTTTCGCAGACCTGTTGCGAGTTCTTCATGTCCCTCTGATGCGGGAAACAATGGCCCGGCACTCACGCGTGGGCGATGGTCAGCACACCGGTCACTCGCGCACCAGCAGTTTGCAGGACGCGCACCGATTCGCGGGCGGTCGCGCCGGTGGTGACGATGTCGTCGACGACCAGGACGTCGTGGCCCGAGGGCAGCCGTGCCGGTCGCAGCAGCACGCGACCTGCGACGTTGCGTTCGCGTGCCGCGCTGGTCAGGCCGACCGAGTCGCGGACGGTGGCCTTCATCCGCAGGGCCCGGACGACCTCGAGACCAGGGTGGCCGGCGACGGCTGCCGTTGCCATTCGCGTGACGGGATCCCCACCGCGGCGACGGGCCGCCGAACCGCGGGTGGGTGCGGGGACGATGGTCAGCGGCACCTCGACCATGCCCCAGCTCAGCAGCCGGTGGATCCCGATCGCCAGCGCCTGTGACAGCGGTGCGGCGAGGTCGGCGCGGCCGCGTTCCTTCATCGCGACGATCGCTTGACGACGGGCGCCGGCGTAGCCGCCGAGCGCGAAGACGGGGACCTCCGGGTCGACGCGCGGGATCACCAGATGGGGTTCATCGGGCCTGACTTGCAGTTCCGCGGCACAGGTGCCACACCAGCGTGTAGACGGGGCGCCGCAGCCGCCGCACTCCAGCGGCAGAACCAGGTCGAGCACACCCGCAGTGTCGCGTGCGGGACTGACAAGCCCACCGCGACGGTTCAGCCCGGCAGTACCGGCACCGCCCCGGCCACCATCAGCGGCCGCACCTCCGACCAACTCTGGTTGTCTTCGGCCTTGGAGCCCGACAGCTGCAGCACGCCGCGCTGATCGGCGACGTACACCGTCGACGGGTTGGCCGCGATCGCCGACAGCGGCAGCTGCAAGTTGCGGCTCGGCCCATCGGAATTGACCCCGTCCAGGTTCACATACGACACGGGGTGCTGCGGATCGGTGCGGCTCACCACGATGTCGTCGCCGGTGCGCCAGGACAGCGACACCACCGACGACCCGAGCCCGAAGCCGAGCCGGCGGGGGTAGGTCAGCGCAAACTCCCCGCCGGGCGTCTGCTCCACCCCGGCCAGGATCACCTGCCCCTCGATGACCATCGCGGCACGGGTACCGTCGCGGGACAACTGCAGCTCGGCGATGGCCCCGGGGAACCGGGTGGACACCGCGGTCGAGTCCACCGGGATACGCGCGGGCTGCCCAGATGCTGCCTCCCGGATGACACGTAGGACGTTGTTGCCGTCCACCACGACCCAGACCGCATCGTCGAGTGACCAGGTGGGCCGCGACAGGCTGCGCCCGTCGGTGGCCTGCACCGCATCACCACCGTTGGCACCCACCCACAGCGATGCCGCCGTGTCGGGAGCGCCGGTGCGCAACGTCACGACCGACGCCACCTCCTGCCCGGTGCGCGACAGCGCTGCGGCCTTCTGGTCAGGAATCTGCCCGAACGATCCCGCCACCCTGGTGGACTGCTGCCCGTCCAGTGCCACCAGCGACCCGCCCACCAGGGCGTGCAAGCCCGCAGCGGCGCCCTCGGCCGCCCCCGGATCGGTGGCGGCCACGTCGGAGGTTGCCCACCCGTCGGCGAACCTGTCGTCGAGCGCGGCGCCGTCGACGGTGATCACGTAGGGACCCTTGATATCGGCCCGGTCCAGAGTCCAAATCAACTGCGCGGCAAGCAGTTGCCGACTGCGCGGGTCGGTGGTCGACAGGTTCTCCAGTTCCACCCGGGCGCCACCGTAGCCGCGCCCGATGCCGGTCTTGCCGCCATCGGCCCTCGTCACGGGCCCGCGCAGGTTGAGCGGTGGCCCCAACAGGTTGCGTACCGTGTTGGCCATCTCCGGGCGCGGGCCGGCGATCAGCTTGGAGACGAGTTCGGTGGCCAGCTGATCGGGATCGGACACCGCGACGTACCGGGGATCGGGTACCACGGTCTTGCCGGTGGGATCCGCGAAGTACAGGGTGTTGCGCTTGTAGGTGGACTGGAACTGCTTCCAGTCCAGGAACACCCCGTTGGGCAGGCGGTCGATCCGCCAGCCGCCGGAAGTCTTGACCAGCTCGATCGGACCCGGATCGGGCAAGGCGCCCTCGCCGGTCTGGAAGACGCCGATATCGGTCAGTGAGCCCAGGATGTCGGCCCGCATGTTGATCGAAACCCGTTCGGCGCTGCGGGTTTCGACGAACACGACCTTGTCGATCAGCAGCGCGCTGCCCGCGTCGTCCCAGGAGCTCGACGCCGAGTCGGTGAGGAACTGACGTGCGGCCAGGTGACGGTTAGCCGGATCCGCGGTGGCCTTGAGGAATTCGCGCAGCAGCAGGTCCGGACCCATGTCCGGGGTCGGCTTGGGCAGGTTCTGTGGCGCCGGCCGGTCGACGGTGCCGATCGCCCGCGGCTCGGACGAGTTCGGTACCCCGGCACAGCCGGCGAGCGACGCCGCCAGGCAAAACAGCAGCACGGCCAGTAGATGACGCCTCACACGCTCTCCCCCGCGGGTTCGCGCTGTCGCAGCTCACGCCGCTCTGACGCGATCGGTTTCATCGGCAGCGGGCTGGTGGTGACCTTGTGCCCGCGAACCAGAGGCAATGTCAGCCGGAAGCAGGCGCCCTCGCCGGGCGCGCCCCAGGCCTCCAGCCGGCCCTGGTGCAGCCGGGCGTCCTCGATGCTGATCGCCAATCCCAGTCCCGTACCACCCGACTGGCGCACCCGGGACGGATCCGAGCGCCAGAACCGGGTGAACACCAGCTTCTCCTCACCGGGCCGCAGCCCGACACCGTAGTCGCGCACGGTGACCGCGACGGTGTCCTCGTCGGCGGCCATCCGGATCCGCACCGGCTTGTGCTCGCTGTGGTCGATGGCGTTGGCGATGAGATTACGCAGGATCCGCTCCACGCGACGCGCGTCGACCTCGGCGATCACCGCCTCGTCGGGCATCTCGACGAGCAGCTCGATACCGGCGTCGTCGGCCAGATGACCCACATTGCCCAGCGCGCTGTTGACCGTTGAACGCAGGTCAATGGCCTCGACGGAGAGCTCTGCCACACCGGCGTCGTGCCGGGAGATCTCCAGCAGGTCGTTGAGCAGCGTCTCGAACCGGTCCAGCTCGCTGACCATCAGTTCGGTGGACCGTCGCAGCGCCGGATCGAGATCCTCGCTGTGGTCGTAGATCAGGTCAGCGGCCATCCGCACCGTCGTCAGCGGGGTCCGCAGCTCGTGGCTGACATCGGAGGTGAAGCGGCGCTGCAGGTTGCCGAACTCCTCGAGCTGGGTGATCTGCCGCTGCAGGCTCTCCGCCATGTCGTTGAACGAAACCGCCAGCCGGGCCATATCGTCCTCGCCGCGCACCGGCATCCGTTCGGACAGATGTCCCTCGGCGAACTGTTCGGCGATCCGCGACGCCGACCGCACCGGCAGCACCACCTGGCGAGAGACCAGCAGTGCGATGCCGGCCAGCAGCACCAGCAGCACCACACCGCCGGTGGCCATGGTGCCGCGCACCAGCGAGATGGTGCTTTCCTCGCTGTTCAGCGGGAAGATCAGGTACAGCTCCAGGTTGGGCACCCGCGACGACGTCGGCGTGCCGATGATCAGCGCGGGACCCGAGAATCCCTCGGTGCGCACGGTCGCGTACTGGTAGCTGACCTGGCCGGCCTTGACGAAATCGCGCAGCGCGTCCGGGATCTGGTCGACGGGGCCGGCCGCGGTGGCCGCGCGCGGGCCGTCGCCGGGGACCACCAGCACCGCGTCGAAGGCGCCGGCCAGCCCCGTACCCGAGGTGGGGTCGGTCTTGGAAGTCAGTGTGTTGCGCGCCAGTTGCAGACTGCTGTCCAGCGACCGGGTCTCCTCGCCGCCCACGACGCCGCTCACGGTGTTGCGCGCGCGTTCGATCTCCTCGGTGGCGGCCCGTACCTTGACCTCGAGCACCCGGTTGGTGATCTGGCTGGTGAGCACGAAGCCGAGCGCCAGGATCACGGCCAGCGACAGTCCGATCGTCAGCACCACCACTCGCAACTGCAGCGAGCGGCGCCATGCCAGCGCCGTAGCTCGACTCAACGCACTCATACCGCGCAGCAGTGGTGCAGAACGCCGATGAATGCGCCGCCTCGAGCCCCAGATCACGGCGGTCCGGCCTTGTATCCCACTCCTCGAACGGTCAGCACGACGGTCGGGTTCTCCGGGTCTTTTTCGACCTTGGCCCGCAAACGCTGGACATGCACGTTCACCAAACGGGTGTCCGCGGGGTGACGGTATCCCCACACCTGTTCGAGCAGCACATCTCGAGTAAACACCTGCCGCGGTTTGCGTGCCAGCGCCACCAGCAGGTCGAACTCCAGCGG
>CAZDYH010000204.1:0-5226 GCA_964509355.1 uncultured Mycobacterium sp. | reverse complement strand
CACTCGAGCGGGTGCGTGCCTACAAGAAGCAGATGAAAGCAGCAGCGAAGGCCGCTAAGGCCTGAGCCTCCACTGCCAGCCAACGTGCGCAAAATGCCAGAAAGAGCGGCGTGTCGCCGGCGCGACACGCACGCTCGCGGGTAGTTGGAGACCCCCGCGGCTAGTTGACCGGGGTCAGGGCACCACCGTCGAGCCGATGGTGGGCATGAACTGGCACTGCTTCTCGGTGGTCGTGACCTGGCCGAAGATCGTCGACATGATGCTGCCCGAACCGGTGTCGGCGATCGCCGTCAGCGTCGTCGGACCGTTCGGGTTGATCTGCGGGTTGGTCTTGAGCGTGACGCTGCCCGACTTACCGGTGCTCAGGTTGACCCAGGTGACGTTGAGCGGCAGCTTCTGCACCTCGGCCGGTCCCGGCGTACCGACGGCGGTGAACACGTAGGCCGTCTGAGCCGGACCGGGGCCGGGAGTGGGGATCTTGGCCGGCCCGGCCACCGAGATCGCGGTCGCGATGGAGTTCCCGCCGTCCGCCAGGCATCCGGTGCCGATCGACGGGTACATGAAGTCCTGGACCGGCGGGGCATCGGGCCCGAAGGCCGGGGTCGCGCCGGCTGCCGGAGCGCCACCGGGTGCCGGGGCCGGGGCGGGCGCGGGTGCCGCGACGGGTGCTGCTGCGGGCGCGGCTGGCGGTGCGGCCTCCAGCGGTTCGGCCTCTGGGGCGGGGCCGACGGCGTTGGCGGGATCCAGGCCCTGCGGCAGGTGCGCTTCGGCGCCCGGAGTGGCGCCGGCCGCGGGCACATGAGCGGGGCCGCTGGCCGGTGCGCCGATCAGTCCCGGCACGTTCAGTCCGGCGGGCAGCAGCTGGGTGAGGTCGCCGGGCAGTGAGACACCGTTGGGCAGCGGGATGCCGGTGCCGGGCAGCGTCGCGGGCAGGTTGCTCACCTGAGTCTGCGGGATGAAGGCACCCGGGTTCGGGGCCGGGGCGACGGGATCCTGCACGAACCGGCTCACCGTAGTGGCCACCTGTTTGGAGTTATCCGGGGCAGCGGCGTTCCCCGTGAACGCGGCCGCCGCGGCCATCAACATCGACGCGGCACTCTCGGGGTTGGCGGCGGCCTGCTGAATCACCGGACCCAACTGCTGCACGGCCGGCAGGCCCGGCAGCTGTTGGATGGGCAGCGGCGGAGAAACCGGGTCGGCGGTGGCGACACCGCTCAACAACACGGCAGTCGACGAGCCGACCGCGACGGCCGTGGCGGCGAACAGCTTCCTGGTCCGTGACATGGTTCCCCAATCCTTGAAGGCAGGTCTGACGCCGAACGTAGTGTGTTACTGAAGTTACTCAAGTGACACGTGGGGCGGTTATGGAACCGTTACGGAGGTCGGTACGCGAACGTGACACAGGTGTCACAGTCGGCGGCCCGCGTGACTCTGGCGTCACGCTCGATGTGGGAGATCACTAGAGTCGAGCGGGTAGACGTCACGCCCACCACCGCTTCGGCAGCGACCACACGCCGGTTGACGGCCCTGGCTCCGCTGCTGTTGGCGGCCAGCATCGTTGCCAGGCTGGCGTGGACCTACCTGGTTCCCAACGGCGCCAACTTCGTCGACCTGCACGTCTACATCGGCGGTGCCGCCGCGCTGAACCATCCGGGCACGCTCTACGACTACGTCTACGCCGACCAGACCCCGGACTTCCCGCTGCCGTTCACCTATCCGCCGTTCGCCGCGCTCGTCTTCTACCCGCTGCACCTGTTGCCGTTCGGGCTGGTGGCCTTCGCCTGGCAGCTGGGGATCATCGCCGCGCTCTACGGCGTGGTGCGGGTCAGTCAGCGACTGCTGGGCGTGGCGGCCGGCAGCGGGCACCGCACCGCGATGCTGTGGACGGCGGTCGCCATCTGGATCGAGCCGCTGCGCAGCACCTTCGACTACGGGCAGATCAACGTACTGCTGGTGCTGGCGGTCTTGGGCGCGGTGTACAGCAGCCGGTGGTGGTTGTCGGGTCTGCTGGTCGGACTGGCAGCCGGGGTGAAGCTGACGCCGGCGGTCAGTGGGCTGTATTTCGTCGGGGTCCGGCGCTGGGGCGCGGTCGTGTTCGCGGTGGTCGTCTTCCTCGCCACCGTCGCGGTGTCGTGGGTGGTCATTGGCGACCAGGCCCGCTACTACTTCACCGATCTGCTCGGCGACGCCGGCCGGGTCGGGCCGATCGGCACCTCGTTCAACCAGTCCTGGCGCGGCGGCATCTCCCGGATCCTCGGGCACGACGCCGGTTACGGGCCACTGGTGCTGGCCGCCATCGCCGGCACCGCGGTGCTCGCGGTCCTGGCCTGGCGGGCCGTGGGCACCGGCCGGGAAGGACGGGACCGGCTGGGCTCGATCGTGGTGGTTCAGCTGTTCGGGCTGCTGCTCTCGCCGATCTCGTGGACCCATCACTGGGTGTGGTTGGTGCCGTTGATGATCTGGCTGATCCACGGTCCGTGGCGCCATCTGCCGGGTGCCCGGGTGCTGGGCTGGGGCTGGCTGGCGTTGACACTGGTCGGGGTGCCCTGGCTGCTGAGCTTCGCGCAGCCGACCATCTGGCAGATCAGCCGGCCCTGGTATCTGGCCTGGGCGGGGTTGATCTACATCGTGGTGACGCTGGTGACGCTGGCGTGGATCGCCGTTACCGGCCGAGAATCCCGTCGATCTCCCGCGCCATCTGCACATCCTTATCCGTGATGCCGCCTTCGGAATGCGTCACCAGTGCGAAAGTCACTGTCCGCCAACGGATATCGATGTCCGGATGGTGGTCCTTGGCTTCGGCGTGCTCCGCGACCCGGCGCACCGCGTCGATCCCGTCCAGAAATGCGGGAAACTTGATCGAGCGCCGCAGGGCACCGTCGGCGCGCTCCCAGCCGTTGAGGTCCTTCGCGGCAGCATCCACTTGTTCGTCCGTTAACACAGCCATCTCCCGACCGTATACCGTCACTCGCCATGCCGACCCAGATCGTCGTTGCCGGGGCCCTCGTCTGTGATGGTGCGCTGCTGGTGGCGCAGCGCGCCCGGCCGCCTGAGTTGGCCGGGCTCTGGGAACTGCCCGGCGGCAAGGTCGCGCCGGGCGAGAGCGACGCCGACGCGCTGGTCCGCGAACTGCGCGAGGAACTGGGTGTCGACGTTCAGGTCGGCGAGCGGCTGGGGGGTGACATCGCGCTGAGCGAGACGACGCTATTGCGTGCCTACCTGGTCACACGGACCAGCGGCACCGTGCAGCCCAACGATCACCACGCACTGCGCTGGGTGACGGTCGACGAGCTCGCCGACGTGGCCTGGGTGCCCGCCGACCGGGCCTGGCTGCCGGACCTGGCCGCTGCTCTGGCGCCTTAGCGCGGAGGAGCCGGTCAACCCCGGTCTTGGACCGTGCGGCGAGCCGCGTCCGCTCTTACGCGGCAGCGTCTCCGTTGTGAGCGGTGTCGCCAGGTCCCTTGGCGGGTGTGCCTGACGGCCGCTGGATCGCATTCGTGATCGTGTCTGCGACCCGCTGCAATTCCCGCCCGATATCTCTCAACGGTTTCGGCCGCTGGGGCTTTGCCTGGATAGCCGTCTTCTGTGACGGCTTGTCGGCAGCATTGTTGAGCTCCTTCAGCTGCTTCCACGGGGTTGTCAGCGTCACCTTGGGCTCGGCGGCGGGCTTGTCCGGGTTCGGTGCGTCAATGGTGTTCTCGGCAGCGAGCTTTGACACATTGAGTGTGCCAAGGGGCGCGGCCGGGGCCGGTGACGTCCCTCCGGTGATGTCCGCGACCGCGTCCTGAACACCTTTCACGCCCGCTTTCACCAGGTCGGTGGTCAGCGTGATCGGGTTGATGATCGGGATCAGCCGGGCGTGGGTCGCTTGGCCGTAGGGAATGTTTCGGTCGTAACCGGTTTCGATGAGCACCGTCCACGTGGGCTGAATCAGGTCGGCGATCGGCTCGGTTATCGCGGTGGTGTTGGTTGACGCTCCCAGGTCGCGCAGCGGCTGCAGAATCGGCAGATTCTCCACCGGAATGGTGATGTAGGTGTTGTTGGGGCCGTAGGACTGCCGGTTGTCGGGGTTAGCCAGCGCGGCTTCGTAAGCCGCCACCGTGTCGAACCCGTAGGGGGGTACGGTGACGCCGCGCGTGGGATCCGGATACGTGCCGTGGATGTACCAGAAGCCGGCGACGGCGTTCAAGTCGGCCAGCAGGTTGATGGGATACAGCGGGAAATCGGCCAGACCGTCGTACTGGAGCGCGATGTCGGTCATCTTGTATCCGGTGTCGGTCGGCGTGGCGCCGTCGAACGACACCTCCAGGATCGGGATGTACAAGCCGGGGAACCGCGCCAGAATCCCGCCGTTGGGGCGGTTGATATTGCCGATCAGGACGACTTCCAGTTGGTCGGGTTTCGGGACAATGCCCGTGTAGGCGGGGTCGGCAAGCTTGCGCATTTCCAGCGTGGTGATGCGGGCGCTCTGGGAGTAGCCGAAGATGACCACCTCCTGGTCAGGATGTTGCGTCAGTTGGCTCTGCAGGGTGGTGTCGAGGATGCCGAGACCTTCATAGGTCGACTGGTTGAACGTGATCGCGTTGAGCCCGCCCCAACCGGGTATCGGCCAGAACTCCTCAGGGGTGATGACCTTCTGGGTGGTACACGACGCAGCGGCTGTGCAGAACGTGTTCGGGTAGATGTAGTACTGCGAGACGTTGTCCAGGTACGTCTGTTCCGGGTCCGGTCGGCCGGTGCCGCCCATGACCAGCGCCACCGAGCTCGCCGCGACCAATGTCACGGCCGCCGTCATCGTCGACGTAAGGCCGAGGATCACCGCGCTGAGCACCGCCAGGAAACCGACAACCACCGATCGGGCTACGACACGCATCCGGGAACGCTCCATTCCGCCGACGCCGCCGTCGGCTCGAGCGCATGTTCACATACCGGCGCGTCAACTAGTTGCGGAATGGACGACTTTTGTTCCGCTATGCCGCGCAACGGCACCGAGGTCGGCCCGGACAGCGTCGGCGGTTCGCTATTGACACCCCGCGCTGCGACAATCACCGGCGTGAAGAGGCCGGATTTCCGCAACGTCGCCATCGTCGCCCACGTCGACCACGGCAAGACGACACTGGTCGACGCGATGCTGCGGCAGTCCGGCGCGCTCACGCACCGCGGTGACGACGCCACCGAACGCATCATGGACTCCGGTGACCTGGAAAAAGAAAAGGGCATCACGAT
>CAZDYH010000203.1:0-5241 GCA_964509355.1 uncultured Mycobacterium sp. | reverse complement strand
GATGCTCTTCGCGCAAGCGGCTCATCGCTCCCGTCGCGCAGTCAGTGACGCTGCTCGACTGGCGGGCCGCGCTGTCGGCCTCGGAGCAAGCGCAGGTACTCGAACTCGTCTCAGCGGCAACCGAATTCGACGGTGTGGCGCCGGTCGGCGAGCGGGTGCTGCGCGAAATCCGGCGGGCTGGGGGCACCGAGCACCTGCTGGCCACCGACGCTGACAACGAAAGGGTCGTCGGCTATCTCAACCTGGATCCGTCGCATGCCGGCCAAGACGCGATAGCCGAGCTGGTGGTGCACCCGCGGGCCCGGCGGCGCGGTATCGGCGGCGCGATGGCGCGCCGGGCGTTGACCAGAACCGTTGCGCAGAAACGTTTCTGGGCGCACGGCACGCTGGAGCCGGCCCAGGCGATGGCGTCGGCGCTGGGACTGACCGCGGTGCGTGAGCTGATTCAGATGCGGCGCTCACTGCGCGGTACACCGGAGCCGGTGATCCCGGACGGGGTGCGGATCCGCACCTATTCCGGCCCGGCCGACGACGCCGAGCTGCTGCGGGTCAACAACGCTGCCTTTTCCTGGCACCCGGAGCAGAGCGGCTGGACCGAGGCCGATATCGCCGAGCGTCGGGGTGAGCCGTGGTTCGATCCGGACGGCCTGTTCCTGGCCTTCGATGTCGATACCGGTGTCCTGCTAGGTTTCCACTGGACCAAGGTGCACACCGACGAGCCGGGACTTGGCGAGGTCTACATCGTCGGTGTCGACCCCGCCGCGCAGGGTCGGGGCCTGGGTCGCACGCTGACGATGGTGGGTGTGGCAGCGCTGGCGAAACGCCTTGGGCGAACGGCATCCAAGACCGAGCCCACCGTGATGCTCTATGTGGAATCGGACAACACCGCCGCCGTGCACACCTACGAGCGGTTGGGTTTTTCGGTGTTCAGAGTCGATACGGCGTATGCGGCCGCTGATTGAAAGCTGCGTGCTCTCTCACGCACAGACTGAGGGCGCAAGCCGGTAGCCCGCACCGCGAACGGTACGGATGAATTCGCCATACACAGGATCTTCACCGAGCTTCTGGCGCAGCCGCTTCACGTGTACCGCAACGGTATTGGTGTCTGCGGAATGCCCCCACACCGCCTGGCTGATTTCCTCCGGGCTGGCGACTCTGCCGCGCTGTTCGATGAGAAAGACGAGCAGTTCGAGTTCACGCTGGGTCAGTTGCACGTCGCGCCCATGCACACGGGTTTCATAGCCGCGCCGGTCGACGTGGATGGGCCCGGCGGTGAATACCGCGGGCTCCTGGGCGAATTGGCCGTTGGTGCCGATTGCGAACGGGGTGATCTCGTTGATGTCGTAGGGCCGCGCGATGACGGCGGACGCTCCGGCCGCGAGTGCCTGCCGGGCGAGGTCCTCCTCGCCTTGTGCCGCGCCGATGAGGATCGGCAGATCAGAACGGCCACGCACTGTCGCGGAGATGCGCGGCGCGTCGACGGTGTCGGTGTGAGCGGCGATGACCAGGACTACCGGCGGCTCGGCACCGACGGCCAGCAAAGCCTGGGCACCATCGCGACACCAGGTGATGTCGATGCCGATGTGCGCGGCGGCTTCGATCAGCGGTGCAGCGACAGCCGGGTCGGTCTCGGCCAGAACCAGGCTGCCGCGGGTCGGAATCCTGCGGACCATCTTTCTCCAGCCGAACACCGTCAGCCGAAGCGACCGGAGATGTAGTCCTCGGTGGCCTTCTGGCTCGGGTTGGAGAAAATCTTCTCGGTGGAGTCGATCTCGACCAGTCGGCCCGGCTTGCCGGTGGCCTCCAAGTTGAAGAACCCCGTCTGGTCGCTGACCCGCGCTGCCTGCTGCATGTTGTGCGTGACGATGACGATGGTGTAATCCTGCTTGAGCTCGGCGATGAGGTCCTCGATCGCGAGCGTCGAGATCGGGTCCAGCGCCGAGCACGGCTCGTCCATCAACAGCACGTCGGGTTGCACGGCGATCGCCCGGGCGATGCACAACCGCTGCTGCTGACCACCGGACAGGCCGCCGCCGGGCTTATCCAGCCGGTCCTTGACCTCGTTCCACAGGTTGGAGCCCTTGAGTGAACGCTCGGCAACCTCGTCGAGCTGCGTGCGGCTGCGCATTCCCTGCAGCTTCAGGCCGGCCACCACGTTGTCCTTGATCGACATGGTGGGGAACGGGTTCGGGCGCTGGAACACCATGCCGATGGTCTTGCGCACACTCACCGGATCGATACCGGCACTGTAGATGTCCTCGCCGTCGAGCAGCACCGAACCCGTTACGCGGCCGCCGGGGAGTACCTCGTGCATCCGGTTCAGGGCGCGCAGCACGGTGGACTTGCCGCAGCCCGACGGGCCGATGAATGCCGTGACGCTGCGAGGCGACACCGATAATTCCACGTCCGCGACGGCTTGAAACGAGCCGTAATAGATGTTGACGTCTTTGAGGTCTAGCCGCTTGGCCATGTTCTCTCCTTGAGTCTCAAGCCCGATTTCGCGTCAGGTACCGGTTCACGAACGCGGCCGCGACGTACAACACCGCAACAATCAAGATGAGTGTCAGCGCGGCGCCCCACACTCTCGAACGCCCGGCGGCCTCTGGATTGATCAGCTCGGTGTAGATGAGCAGTGGCAGCGACGCCATGTTTCCGTCGAACACATTGAAGTTGATCGACCTGGCGTAGCCGACCAGCACCAGGACGGGTGCCGTCTCGCCCATCACCCTGGCCAGCGCCAGCAAGATGCCGCTGATAATGCCGGGAAGCGCCGTGGGCACGACGATCCGCGCGATGGTCTTCCATTTCGGAACCCCCAGCGCGTATGAGGCCTCGCGCAGTTCGTCCGGAACGAGTTTCAGCATTTCCTCGGTATTGCGGACCACGACCGGCAGCATCAACAGCACCAGTGCCAGTGACACCGCGAACGCGCTCTGCGGGAAGCCCATCGTCGCGATCCACAACGCGAAGATGAACAACGCGGCCACGATCGACGGAACGCCGGCCAGGATGTCCACCATGAACGTCGTCACCTGGGCAAACCGCCCGCGCCCGTACTCCACCAGGTAGATGGCCGCCATAATGCCCAACGGAACCGCCAGCAGCGCGGCGATCGCGGCCTGGACGATCGTCCCGTAGATCGCGTGGTAGACGCCGCCGGCGAACTGCTCGGGTAACACACCGGTCAGCGACTTGGTCCACCACCCCGAGGTGATGATAGCCCGGAAGCCCCGCGACAGCACGGTGTACAACAGCCACACCAGCGGCAACATTGCGATCAGGAACGATGCAGAGAACAGAATTGCGGCGACGCTATTCTTGACCTTGCGGCTGGTGCTGATCGGGTGAAAGGTCGGCCCTTTGACCGCCCCATCGAGTGCTGCCTGCGTCATCCTCCGCTAACCCTTCCTCCCGCTGCCAGTCGAGCGAGCGCATTGACCACAAACGTCAGGGCGAACAACACGAAACCGGCGGCGATGTAGGCACCCGTCGGCAGTTTTGCGCTGAATTCCGATGCGGCCGAGGCGATCTTGGAGGCGAAGGTGTAGCCGCCGTCGAACAGGGACCAGTTTCCGGCCTTCGCGGCCGACCGCAGGATGATCAGGACGGCGACGGTCTCGCCGAGGGCCCGGCCCAGTCCGAGCATCGACCCCGCGATCATCCCGCTTCGGCCGTAGGGATAGACGGTCATCCGGACCACTTCCCATTTCGTGGCTCCCAGGGCCTGCGCAGCCTCGACATGACCTGGTGGAGTCAGGCTGAAGACTTCCCTCGACACCGATGTGATGATCGGCAGGATCATCACAGCGAGCACGATTCCCGCGGTGAAGATGGTGCCGCCACCGGCCAGCGACACGTTGCCGTCCGCGAACAGGAAGAACCAGCCCAACCTGTCGTTGAGGAACCTCGACACCGGTTCCAGCCAGGGCGCCAGCACGAAGATCCCCCAGAGGCCGAACACAATGGATGGCACCGCGGCAAGCAGATCGACCAGCATGCCGAACGGCTTGGCGAACCGGCGCGGCGCGTAGTTAGTCAGGAATGTGGCGATGCCGATCGCGATCGGCACGGCCACCACCAGCGCGAAGATCGAGCTCAGCACGGTGACCCGGAAGAGGTCAGCGATGCCGAACCGCAGATTGCTCTCGTCGGTGGTGATGAACTCAGAACTGGTGAAGAAGTTCGCCTTGTTGGCCTGAATTGACGGCACCGCCCGGACGATCAGGAACAGCGCCATCAGGGCGATGACCGCGATGATCATCGCACCCGCGGCGATGGCTATCGACCCGAAGATGCTGTCACCCCAGCGGCCGCTCCCGTCCTTCAGCGACGAGCCTTTAGCCGGTTTGGTTGGCATCCCCGAAGTATTCCCGATCTGCTGTGGACTCGCCGACCTCGACGAGCCCACAGCGGTCGGTTCGGGTTTCACCGTCATCTCCTAATACACCTCAATCAAGAGATCGCGTTAATGGCGGTTTCCAGGCGGCCCTTGAACGCGTCGGGGATCGGAATGTACCCGTTGTCCTCGAGACCTTTTTGGCCGTCGGTGATAGCCACGGTCAGGAACGCCCTGAGGGCCTGGGCCACATCGGACTGCGGGTACTTCGAGCAGACGAGCTGGTAGGTCCCCAGCATGATGGGATAGGTGCCGGCCTCGGTCGGCATATAGAACGAGTTGGTGTCCAGCACCAGGTCGTTCCCCTCACCCTTGATCTTGACGGCGTCGATCGACTTGCCGGCCGACTCCGCGGTCAGCTCAACCGGTTCCGGGCCGGCCGAGGTGATGATCTTGGCGACGGAAAGCCCCTGGCTCTTCGCATACGACCATTCGTTGTAGGTGATGGAACCGGCTGTGCTCTTGATCGCCGCGGACGTGCCCTCGTTGCCCTTGGCGCCTTCGCCGACACCGCCGGCGAAGGTCTTGCCGGCGCCCTTGCCCCAGGCGCCGTTCGAGGCGGCGTCCAGATACTTCTGGAAATTGTCCGTGGTGCCCGACTCGTCGCTGCGGAAGATGACGTTGATCTTGTCGGCCGGAAGCGACGCACCTTCATTCAGTGCCTTGATCTCCGGGGCGTCCCAGGTTGTGACCGCGCCGTTGAAGATCTTGCCCAGCGTGGGACCGTCCAGCACGATTCCGTCCACACCCGCGAGGTTGTAGGTCATGGCGATCGGGCCGAAGACGGTCGGCAGGTTCCAGGCAGGATTGCCACCGCACCGCTTCGCGGCCTTGTCTACTTCGCC
>CAZDYH010000202.1:2403-5277 GCA_964509355.1 uncultured Mycobacterium sp. | reverse complement strand
GTCGTCAGTTCAATCCTGACAGCGCGAAATTGCCGATGTCGGTTCCTCGAACGCACGCCCGGCCACCGACTCTCCCCTGGCTGAAGCCTGCCTACCGTGAACTCGATCGCCAGGCGGGCAGAATGTCTCTCCAGCGGGCGCTGACGGCCCGACCGGACGGGGCGAGGGAGGATCGTTGACCGAGGACCCCGAACGGGTACTGCCTAGCGCCCATCACTTCGTCGAGGTGCCCTCGGTGCCGGTCCGCACCGAGGATCCCACCGTGATGTACGGGCGACTTGTCGTCGCCGGGGTCGTCGCCGTGGTCGTGACTATCGGAGCCTTCGCCGCCGCCGTCGGGAACATCTTCGCGGGATCGCAGCGTCCCGAGCCCCCCGACGAGGTCACCATCGGGCCGTACACGACCCTCGTCTCGATGGAGTTTCCTCCGACGAAGCTCATCCTCGTCGCGGTATTCGGCATCATCATCATCGCCGCGACCGCAATCGTCTTCGAGACGATCGCCGCCCTGATGTCGATCAGCCCGCGACGCCGCCTCCTGACCTCCTACCGGGCCGATGTCAGCCGGGCAGCCACCGACGGCAAGGTCCGCGTCACGGCGCTGGTGCCCGCGCACAACGAGGAGTTCTCCCTCCCCGTCACGTTGAACGCACTTCTCGCCCAGGCCCGACCACCGGACCGCGTCATCGTCGTCGCGGACAACTGCACCGATCGCACCGTCGAGATCGCCCGGGAGATGGGCTTCGAGGCCTTCGAGAGCGTCAACAAC
The DNA here is from genome assembly GCA_964509355.1 of uncultured Mycobacterium sp. Lineage (GTDB taxonomy): Bacteria > Actinomycetota > Actinomycetes > Mycobacteriales > Mycobacteriaceae > Mycobacterium. The sequence continues at coordinate 4,508 of CAZDYH010000202.1, read as the reverse complement.
GTGCACAAGAAGGGCGGCGCGCTCAATCAGGCGCTCGCGAAGATCCTGCCGGAGTCCGATGCCAGCGACGTCATCCTCGTCATGGACGCTGACACCAGCCTCGCCCCGCGGTTCATCCAGGTCGGCGCAGCGCGTCTCGAGGCGGACCCGGAGCTGACCGCGGTGGGCGGTATCTTCTACGGCGAGGACGGGCACGGTCTCATCGGGCAGTTCCAGCGCAACGAGTACGCGCGCTACTCGCTCCAGATCCGCGCGCGCCACGGCCGCGTCTTCGTCCTCACCGGCACCGCCACGATGTTCCGCGCCGACGCACTGCTCGATGTCGCTGCTGCCCGCGGCGTCTTCATCCCCGGCGAGACCGGCAAGGTCTATGACACGGCGGCACTGACCGAGGACAACGAGCTCACCCTTGCCCTCAAGTCGCTGGGCGCGACCATGACTTCGCCCATCGAGTGCATGGTGACCACGGAGATCATGCCGGCGTGGAAGAACCTCTGGATCCAGCGCCAGCGCTGGCAGCGCGGCGCCCTGGAGAACCTCAGTGCCTACGGCATCACCCGGGCGACCATCCGTTACTGGGGCCAGCAGGTGGGCATCGGCTACGGAACGTTCGCCCTCAACCACGCACTCGTGCTGATGCTCATCACCTTCCTGGCCGTCGACGCCTGGATCTGGTTTCCGTTCTGGCTCATCATCGGGCTGGTCTTCCTCATCGAGCGGGTCCTCACCGCGTGGAGCGGCGGCTGGAAGGCCAGAGGTCTCGCCGCGCTCCTGTTCCCCGAGCTCGCATACGACGTCTTCCTGCAGATCGTGTTCTGCAAGTGCCTGTTCGACATCACCCTGGCCCGCCGTGCGACGTGGGGGCACGTCCAGCGCCCGACAGCTCCGCTCGGATCATGACGCACCCCGGCACTGGCCTCGTCCTGCCCGAGAGCGTCCTCACCTCGAACTGGTTCATCCTCTTGGCCACCATGGTGGCCTTCAACACGATCATCTACGTGGGCCTCACCCTCTCCAAACTCGTGCCCATGCCCCAGCAGTTCCACCCCGGCCGGGTGCGCGGATGGATGCGCAAGCTCGGCATGGACCCAGACAAGGACACCGCCGCGGACGACATCCCCAGGCCCGAGCTCCCGGACAGCCCGGATCCCTACGAGAACATGCGCCGCGGCATCGCCCGCCGCGACATCCCCCAGGCCTTCGGTCTCGTGGGCGCACTCGTCATCCTTGTCGCCACCACTGCCCTCATCGCCTTCCGCTCTACCGCCATCACGATCCACGTTGTCGAGTTGTTTGTCGGCGTACTGTTCCTGGTCTGCGCCCAGGTTCTCGGCCGACGCCACTTCCGGGCCGTGACGGTGATGTGGACCTGGGCCATGGCGTGCGTGCTGCTCGTCGGTCTCATGATGGCCCAGGCGCCCTACACTCAAAGCCTGTTCCCGATCGCCTACGCGTTCATCGTCATGACCGCGTTCGCTCCGATCACCCTGTCCTGGCGCCCGAGCATTGCCGGCGCGGCACTCATGCTCACCGCATTGATCACGGCGAGCCAGCTCATCGAGGGCAACGAGGATATCCGGCTCATCACCGCGGGCATCGCCGCACTCCTGGTCAGCGCGACCCTGCTGCGGCTGCGCCTCACCGCGATCACCGCGCTGAGCGACGAGAAGGCCCGATCCGAGGCCCTCGTCACCACCGACGTGCTGACCGGGACGCTGACGCCGCGCGGGCTGCTCACCATCATGCCGACGGTGGCCGGGACGGCCGAGCGAACCGGCGAGCACGTCTGCCTCATGTACTTCGGCGTCGCGGGTCTGGCGACGGCGAACGCTCAGTACGGCGTCCACTACGGCGATGACGTCCTGCGGGCGGTCGCCAAGGCGATCCAGGGGACGGTGCGCCTGGGCGACCTCGTCGCGCGCTGGGGAGGTGACGAGTTCCTCGTCGCGGGCATCGGGGGCAAGCCCAGCGCAGACGACCTCGCCCGACGGATCCAAGAGGCGGTGCGCACGAGCGGTGTAAACCTCGGCAAGTGGCCCATCACCGTCAAAGCCGGGACCGCGGCGGGCGACCCGCGGCAGACCACGTTCGATCAGCTGCTGCTG
>CAZDYH010000202.1:0-2303 GCA_964509355.1 uncultured Mycobacterium sp. | reverse complement strand
AGCCGCCCCGCCGCGTCGATCGCCTCTCCCAAGGCGATCTCCTGCGCGATCGCATCGAGCGCGCGCACGTCCAGATCGCGCGACAGGCGAGCCCAGGCGGCCATGCGTGGTCTGCTGGGCGCCATCACGCTGTCGATGCCGAGCAGGGAGACACCGCGGAGAATAAACGGTGCGACCGAGGCCGGAAAGTCCATGCCCTGGGCCAGGCCGCATGCGGCGACCGTGCCGCCGTAGCGCGTCTGCGCGCACGCGTTCACCAGCGTGTGGCTGCCGACGGAGTCGACAACCCCCGCCCAGCGCTCCTTCTGCAGCGGCTTGCCGGCATCGGCCAGCTCGGCGCGGTCCAGCACCGTCGTGGCGCCGAGCCCCCGGAGATAGTCGGCCTCCGAGGCCTTCCCGGTGGCGGCGGCCACCGTGAAGCCGGCCTTCGCCAGAAGCGCGATCGCGACGCTGCCGACGCCGCCCGTCGCCCCCGTCACGAGGATTTCGCCCTGATCCGGACGCACGCCCTGGTCCCACAGGGCATCCACGCAGAGGCTCGCCGTATAGCCCGCCGTGCCGATCGCCATCGCCTGCCGGGTGGTGAAATTGGCGGGCAGCGGCACGAGCCAGTCCCCGTTGAGGCGCGCCCGCTGGGCAAGGCCGCCCCAATGGACTTCGCCCACGCCCCAGCCATTGAGCACGACACGGTCGCCTTTCTTCCAGTCCGCGTGCGTGCTTTCGGTGACAACACCGGCAAGATCGATGCCGGGCACCATCGGGAATTTGCGTACCACGGGCGACTTGCCGGTGATGGCGAGGCCATCCTTGTAATTCAGCGTGGAGTACTCCACGTCGATGCTGACATCGCCGTCCGGGAGCTCCGCCTCGTCCAGGCTCGTGAGCGCAACCGTCTGACCTGCCTCGCCCTTTTCGATCAGAATTGCCGAAAACACTGGCGAACCCGCCTCCTCTGCGGTTTGGAGTCGACCCGACGGTCCTGCCTAAGCTCCAATTGAGTGCCTGAAATGATTGTTCGGTACGGGTTCCCCTTCAGAGCAGGCGGGCATACCCGCACGAATCGAGTTTCCTCCCAGGCGGGGGTGCCTCATGGCCGAATCGCAAAACCCCGCAGCCTCTGGGCAGCGCACGCGAAAAGGGGATTCACTCCCGCCACCGCCGAGGAACTGCGGGTCACACCACTCCGCGTAGGCCGTCCGCGCCGAAGACCGGTTCGAGCATCGCGGAGAAGTCGGGGCCGCGCCGCAGCATCTGCCCGCCGTCGACGTTGATGACCTGACCGGTGATCCAGCTGGCGGCATCGCTGAGCAGGAACAGCGCCAGATTGGCCACGTCTTCGACCTCGCCGACCCGCGGCAGCGGTGTGCAGATCCGGTAGTCCTCACTGAGTTCCGGCGAACCCATAACGGGCGCAACAAGTTCGGTGCGGGTGAGTCCAGGGCGGATGCTGTTGACCCGGACCCAGGACGCGCCGAGTTCGTCGGCGGCCAGCATCATCATGTGGTCGATCGCGGACTTGGTCACCCCGTAGGCGCCGAACCAGCGGTGGGTGTTGCTCGCCGCGATCGACGAGATCCCGACGAACGACCCGCCGCCGCCGCGCACCAACTCGCGGCAAGCGTGCTTGAGCACATACATCGTGCCGTTGACGTTGAGGTCGACGGTGCGCCGCCAGGCCTCCGAGTCGATCTGGGTGATCGGCCCGATGGTCTCGGTACCGCCTGCGCAATGCACCACCCCGTGCAACCGGCCGTTCCATGCTGCGGCAGCGTCGACCGCCCTGGTCATCTCGTCCTCGTCCGTCACGTCGGCGGGCTCGTAGCGGACCGAGCCGGCTCCATCGCCCGCCTCGATCTGCTCGGCCGCGGCGGCCAACTTGTCGGCGTTGCGGCCGACGATCATCACATTGGCCCCGGCCCCGGCCAGCGCGGCGGCCAGGCCCTTGCCGATTCCGCTGCCACCACCGGTGACCAGGTACGTCCGGTCCGCGAAGGAGAGCTGCACCCCAACTCCTTATGCCAAGACTGCAACAGGTTCTAGCTATCGAACCATGCGGGTCGGGTGCCGGCGACACCAGCCACCTAGGGCTTATCGCGGCGCGCCAGCTGCGTCGGTTTCGCGGTACGCCAGTCCTCGACTTCCGGCGGCAGGGCGACCGGGTATCCGTTCTCGTTGTGCGCCGCCCAATGCGCATGCCCGAGCTGATGGATGTGGAAGCCGCGCCGCAGCGCCTCGGCGAATCCCATGGCGTCGGTGGCGGCATTGACGGAGTCCTTGATCAGCAGCGCCGCGATCGTGGGCCG
>CAZDYH010000201.1:0-5292 GCA_964509355.1 uncultured Mycobacterium sp. | reverse complement strand
GGTCGGGTCCGGACTCGACCTGCAGACTCACCCGTCCTCCGATTCCAGTCGCTCCGCCCAACGTGTTGCGCATCAGCTGCGGCCGACACACCTCACTTATCGAGTCAACCTTCTGGCCGTCTGCTGGATGCGCCTGTTAGGACGACCTGTCGTTCACATCTACCCAATCCGCGAGACTAGCCGGACAGATCCTGTACGAAAGTCACCTTGTTCCCATCCGGATCGACCGCATCGACCGTCTTGACGATACCTGGGTACTCAGTCAGTGCGCCAAGTGCCACGTTGGCTTCTGAGCAGGCCGCGCGCTGCGCGTCAATGTCGCTCACAACAAGTACTACCGTTGTGTTGCCCGCCCGCTCCGGCTCGGTGGTCACTTGAAGCCAAGCTCCTGGGGCCAGCTCCCACTCTGCAACGTCTTCCGTTGGAACGACATCTGCGTCACGCCCCAGAAGTGCTTTGTACCAAGTGACGGCTGTGACCTGGTTCGTCACCGGCACCACTGCAATCACGCTGTCCAAGCCTACAATTGGCATCTGCTCTCCTCTGCCGTGCGGTTCAGTTCGTCCTAACGTGTTGCGCATCAGCAGACGCCGAGCGCCTCACTTCCGCAGTCTACCTTGCGGCGTTCTGCTGGATGCGCCTGTTAGGCCCCGCGAATTCAGATACTAGGTGCCACAGACTCCCCCCGGGGTGGGTGAGGCAATCTGGGACACTTCTGGTGGATCAGAGACTAGCCGCTCACCGTGTCAGATCCAGTCCTCTGAGCCGGTGAAGTCGACCGTCAGCCAGGTGTCGGTGCCGTGCGCCCCGAGCGCGTCGGCGACTGCGTCACGGATGGCGTCCAGGTCGGCCACGGTCCCCAGCTGTCGCTCGGGGTCCACGACGATGTGTATCTCGATGAACTGCCCGCGACCGACCTTTGCGGCGTAGCTGGTGTAGCCGACGAAGCCGTGCCGGGCCACGATCTCGTCCATGACTTGGTGGACCTGGGCGTCCAACTCGCCCGGGGTCATCAGCAGGATCTCGGTCAGTGCCTTGCGTACCGTCCGCACGGGAATCCCGACCATCGCCAGGCTCAAGATCCCCAGTATCGCCGGGTCTACGTAGGGCGCCAGATGAGCGTAGGGGGTCGACGTAAGCCACAACGCGAAGATGAACGCGACCGCCGTCGCCGCCGTGGCCAGCGCCGACATGAGCCAACCCTGGGCATCGAGGTGAATGAACTCCGAGTTCGCGGCGCGGTTGGTGCGCTTCTCGTAGAAGTACATCCAGAAGCACGCCGCCGCCATCACGAGCGAGTAGCCGATCGCCCAGCCAAGCTCGACCTCGGTACCCCCTGACATGAAGGTGCCGACGGCGTCGAAGAAGGCCCACACGCACAGGACCATCAGCATACCGCCGTAGATCGCCAGGCTCATCGGCTCGATGTGCCAGTAGCCATACTGGAACGTGCGGTTCTCCTCGCGCGTGACCAGCCGCGCGATCCAAAGTCCCAGCACCCCCATCGCGACGTCGATCACCGAGAACAAGCCGTCGAACACGATCGCGGTCGAGCCCGAGAGCAGACCCAGGAGCACGGCGAACGCGCCGAGCAGGGCGCTCAGCAGCACAGAGAGCCTGAGTACTCGTTGTTCCGCTACCGCGTCGGTCATGAAGGGTCACTTTCGCTGGTCGTGTCGGCGGGGGCGCCGGGCGAATCGAGACAACGGGGTACCTCCATGGGTGGCTAGAACGGCCATATGAGCGGGACAACGGCGACGGCGATGATGGCGTACCAGCCCATGAGGGGGAGCCCGAGCTTCCAGTAGTCACCGAACCGGTACCCGCCGGGCTCCATGACCATCAGGTTGGCCGGGGTCGCGATCGGGGTGAGCAGCGCTGCGGTCGCGGCGACATTGACGGCCATCAGCACCGGCTGGGCAGACACGCCGAGCTCGGCCGCGGAGGTCACGGCGATGGGGATGACGATGAGCGCGGTCGCGGTGTTGGAGATGAGCTGGCCGAGCACCGCGACCAGGACGAAGAGCCCGAGCAGCAACGCGTAGGGGCCGGCGTCGCCGACGATACGGATCAGCCCGTCGGCGAGCTGCTGGGCAGCTCCGGTGGACTGCATCGCGGTGGACAACGGGATCATGCCGGCGACGAGGATGACGGTGGTCCACGAGATGGCCCGGTAGGCGCGGTCGATGCTGATGACCCGCAGCACGATGAGCGCTCCGGCGGCGAGCAGGGCGGCGACCGCGGGTGGGGCGGCGCCGGCCGCCAGGAGGATGACCATGCCGGCGAGGACACCGAGCGCCTCCATGGCGCCGATCCCGAGTGAGACGACCTGGCGGCGGACGGCGTCGGGCTCGTCGACCGTGAGCACCTCGTCGCCATCGAGGTGGGTTGACAACGCCTCCCAGGTTCCTCGCACCAGGATCGAGTCGCCGGCGGTGAGTGTGACTTCTCCGGGTCCGAGCTGCTCGCCAGCGCGCTTGATGGCGATCATCACCAGGTCACCGGATTCGGTGACCATCCCGGGGAAGGCGGTCTGGCCGATCAGGCCTGATCGGGGCGGGATGACGACCTCAGCCACTCCCTTCTCCCTGCTGTAGATGTCCGCGCCGGCGTCGAGCTCGTAGTCGCGGACCAGTGTGGCGGCGAGGATGCTGAAGTCGGGGGGCATGACCTTGGCGTTGCGATGCGGGAGGACCTTCGGTCCCAGTAGCACCGCGATGGCGACCGTGCCGATCAGCAGGGGGACACCGGCGAGCGCGAACCCGAAGAACCCGAAGCCCCCCACACCGGCATCGGACCCTGCTTCCGAGATCAGGACGTTGACGGGACTGCCGGTGAGCGCGAGGAGCGCGCCGGCGTGGGCGCCGAACGCCAACGGCATCAGGAATTGCGAGGTGGGCTGGCGCACACGGATGGCGATGATCACCACCACCGGGATGAGCGCGGCCACCGAGGCGTTCGGGGTGATCAACGCCGTGATCAGTGCGCACACCACCATCACGATCGCCAACACCCTGGAGCGTTGCGTCCCGGCCCGCTCGAGGAGCTGTTGGCCGACCCATGCGGTGACCCCGGTCGCGTCGAGCGCCTCGGCCACGACGAACATGGCGGCGATGAACAGCACGGTCGGGTCGCCGAACCCGGCGAGGGCCTGGTCGAGGGAGAGGATGCCGGTGGCCCACAACGACAACGCGACGGCGAAGGCGACGATCGAGACCGGCACCCGGTTGGACGCGAACAGGACGACCGCGCCGGCGAGGATCAAGAAGGTGATCGTGCTTCCAGCCACGTCGGCGACCTTCCAATAGGCGGTGCGGGTAACCCCTTTGGAGCGGAGGCGGGTGGTTCAGCGCGTCGGTTCGAAGTCCACGGCGAGCTGCGCGAGCAGGCGTGCACCGAAACCGCTGCAGCCCAATGGGTGCCAGGTCCGACCTTCTTCGTTCTGGGCGGGGCCGCAGATGTCGATGTGCGCCCAGGGCGTGTTCCCGACGAAGTGCGACAGGAACAGCGACGAGGCGATCACATCGGGGGTGTCGTCCGCTGCGACGTTGGGCTGGTCCGCGACGCTGGAACGGTCGAACTTGCGCCGGTACGGCTGCCACAGCGGCATCTGCCAGACCGGCTCGTCGGTCGCTGTGGCCGCTGCCTTGACCTGCTCGACGACTCCCTGGTCGGTGCCGAGCACGGCGGCCATGTCGGGGCCAAGCGCCCGCACGGCCGATCCGGTCAGGGTCGCGATGTCGACCACAGCATCACAGTCAGACTCGTCGGCCAAGACCAGCGCGTCGGCCATGACTAGGCGGCCCTCGGCGTCGGTGTCGAGCACCTCGACGGTGGTGCCGTTGCGCGCAGTGTACACATCGCCCAACCCGATTGCGGTGCCCGAGGGCATGTTGTCGGTGCACATCAGCCATCCGGTGACCTCGGTGGTGCAGCCCAAGGCGGCGAGGGTGGTGAAGGCAGCGACGATGTTTGCTGCGCCCGTCATGTCGTTCTTCATCTGAGCGTGCACGCGGCCGGAGGGCTTGATCGAGATGCCACCGGAGTCGTACATGATCCCTTTGCCCACCATGCCGAGCCGTCCGGTCGCCGACCCCTGTGGCCGGTAGGACAGCTGCACCATGCGTGGCGGTTCGGAGCTGCCGCGGTTCACCGCCATGAGCCCACCGAGGCGCAGCTGCGCGATCGCATCCTCATCAAACACCTCGACGCCGAATCCGAACCGTTCACCGAGGTCGACGCACAGTTCGGCGAAGGTGCTGGCGGTCAGGTGGCTATGTGGCGTGTTCGCCAGGTCGCGGGCCAACATGGTGGCACGGGCCATCGCCGTGCCACGGGCCACCCCGGCGTCATCCCCGCCGACAACGACAAGCTGGTCGACCGCTGTGGAGCCGGGCCCTCGGCCGATCGCGTCGTTGTGGTGCAAGGGCTCGTAGCGGTACCGGGCCAACAAGACGCCCTCCACGACGGCCGCGGTCGCGTCCGTCAACGGCACCCGGGTACCCTCGGGCAGCCGCAGGGCCAACGAACCCTGTCCACGCGCCGCCGTCGCGAAAGCTGCAGCGGCATCGCGCCAGAGCGCGGCGCTGAGCGCGGCGGCGTCGCCGATCCCGACCAGCACCACGACCTGACCTGCCGCTGGGGCCAGAACCAACGTGGAGCCGACCGTCGCGTCGAAGCCTGCGAGCGCCAGCGTCGCCCGGTCGGACCCGGCCTCGGGCGGGAGCTCACCGCTGGCGCCGACGGGCACACCGATCACGGTGGCGTCGGGCGCGTCCGCAGCCGGGGTCACCATCGCAGACGCGGCGAGCGACGGGATCGGGGAGAACTCCTGGGGGTTGGTCATAGCGGGCTCTTCCTCTCGGGGTTCGTGGGTTATCAGAGCGCCACGCCGACCATGAGGACGGCGAGGATGATGAGAAGCAGGATGCCCATCAGTGGAAGGATGAACTTCACGTAGGCGTCGAAGCCGACCTTCCCGAGCGCCAGCCCGGCCACCAGGATCGCGTTGAGCGGCAGGACCAGGTTGAGCCATCCGCCGATGGCGTTGTAGGTGCTGACCACCAGCGACCGGTCGACGCCGGCGAAGTCCCCCAGCGGGGCGAGGATGGGCATGACCAGCGAGTTGCCGGCCGCACCGGCGCCGACGAGGAAGGCGAGCGGAACCGAGGCCGCCGACAGAAGACCGACGAACACGGCGTTCGACTGCCCGCTCACGAACCCCTCCATGGCGTTCAGCACGGTGTCGATGGTCTTGGTGTTGGTGAGCACGACCGAGATCCCGCGGGCGAC
>CAZDYH010000200.1:0-5299 GCA_964509355.1 uncultured Mycobacterium sp. | reverse complement strand
AAAGGACTTCTCCGCCACCTTCGCCAGCAATCCCATGACCTCGGCCTTGCCGCGATACGTTCCGCTCATCGTGCTGTTACCGGGCACGACCCACTCGATGTTGTCGTCCCAGGTGTTCAGGACTGTTTCGACGTCGCCCGCAGCGAACGCGGCGTACCCCTTCTTGGATGTCTCGACATTCTGACTCGTAGACATGATCACCCCTTTGTGTCGGATTCCCCTGGTTCGATCTTCCGCTCGTGGGGGGAATCGCGGGCCAAATTGCGTGCGTTCGCGCGGGGGAATTGTCGGGCCGCAACCCATGCGCTCACCCGAGGAAAATCATCGAGCAGACACGCGAGAACCTGCACGGGAGTTCGATGGAGTTGTTGGAGAACGTCGTCACACCTCTCGTACAGCATCGGGCAGCACAAGGCCGTGCCGTGGAGCTGGGGACGAGCGGCCCGCCCGCGGGGTAGCGTCGCCGTCATGGCGACCACCAACCCAGTTACGCACACCCCGAGTGACATCGCACGCGCCGTCTTTCACCGCATCTTCAACGAGCGCGATCTCAGCGACCCGTCCGCGTTCTGGACCGACGACTCGGTCGATTACTTCCTGGCCGCGGGACAGACGGTGCGCGGAGCGACGGCGCTGGCGGCATGGTTCGAGGACCTGTTCGCCGCCGTGCCGGATTGGCACCTGGAGATCGAGAACACCGTCGATGACGGCGATCGTCAGGTGGTGGTCCAGTGGCACGCGACGGGAACGATGACCGGTGCCCCGTTCCTGGGCATCGAGCCGAACGGCCGGCGGCTCGATATCCGCGGCGTCGACGTCATCCGTCTGGACGCGGACGGCAAGGTCGACACGAACACCGTCTACTACGACGGCGCCGAGTTCGCACGTCAGGTCGGGATGCTGCCTCGCCGCGACTCGGCGCTGGACAGACTGTCGCTCACCGGATTCAACGCGGTGACCCGCCTCAGGCAGCGCATGGCCCGCAGGTAGAGCGGCCCCGCTCCGCCGCTACCCTGCCAGCGCCTTCGCCGCGCGCGAGCTGTCCCGGAACAAAGGGCTTTGCCCACACAGCATGTTCCGCAACCCAGCGTTAGAAGTAGGAACCGATCACCTTGTCATCGGCCAGATCAAGCCTGGGGATAGGGGTATCGGCCCGATGCCGTCGGGGTGGCGCCCCAGGGGTTCCACATGCCCGGATACCGCTATCCCTCCCCGGGCTGGTTGTTAAGGCAGGCCTGATAGGCGTCCATGCAGGTCGCGACAGCGTCCGGCGGCACGTACGTCTCCCCGTAGATGCCTGTTTGCACACTGGCCGACATGCAGTCCTGCTTATCGCTTGCACAGCTCGCTGTCGGTGACTCCTGTGGCTGCAGAAGCAGGGCTACCGGGTCGATCGTTGTCGGTGAGTCCTGTGGCTGCAAGAGCAGAGCCACCGGGTCGACAATCTGCCCCTCGCTTGCACAGGGCGTTGTCGATGACTCGGCGGCCGCCGGAGTGGCCACGACGCCGGCGATCGGGTAAAGCAGGACTGTCGCCAGCGCGAGCCGGGCGACGATTGTCGCAGACAACTACGGCTCCTCACCAGAAGATCAAACATCAGATGTTTCTGACGCTAACACCAGCACTGTCGTTCTATGCATGCTTTGGACATGCCGCGTCAATCCAGTCCTCGAGCTGGCACGGCTGCCAGGTGAGCTGGGTCCAGGCCATAGCACACCAGTGCATCGAACTCGCCTAGCGATATGACAGCATTCCGCGAGACAGCGAACCGAGTGGTTAGGGGGAAGCTTGATCCGAAGCCGTCAGGTGTTGTGGAGCATGACCGCTTCGCTGACCGCAGCCGCACTGCTGTCGGCCTGCGACGCCGACGGCCTCACTTCAGGCAGGACGTCGACCAGTGGAACATCGACAACGACAGCCGCAACAGCGGCTGCAACCACAACGGTCATCGCTGCTCCACCCGCTACGCAAGGCCCGCAGACTGAGAAGTGGATCGACCTCGAAGTCGGTGATTGCCTGGCGGACCTTCCGCCGAGCGATCCCAGCGTCGTGACGGTGACAATCGTCGACTGTGCGACAGCGCATGTGGCAGAGGTTTATCTTCGCGCGGCCTTGGGGGTTAATGCGGCCATCGCCGACGTCGCCGATCGACAGTGTGTCGCGGGATTCTCCCAGTACACCGGCCGATCCATCGACGGCAGCCCATACGCGGTCACTTACCTCATCGACTCCAACCAAGATCGAACCTCGTCCAATCCCGCCCCGAGTACCGTCATCTGTCTGCTCCAGGCCGCGAACGGTCGAACTCTGACAGAGTCCGCGCGTCGCTGAAGAAAAAGCAGCGGTGAGCGCCGCTGTCAAGTGACCAGCAGTACCGTCGAGCACTACCACGACAACGAGCGCGATAGGAAGGCAACATGACTGACCTCAAAGAGCTGGCCGACGAAGCCGCCGAAGCACTGCTCAAGGCGATAAGAGACGCTGCACCAAAAAGCCAGTCAACCCCCGGGGTGCTGCACCTGGCGCAGGCCTACACGCTGATCGTCTCGGCCGGGCCTGGTAGATCGCCGCAACCTCCGATCACATCGGTCTAACAACCCCTGCGTTGACGGCGTTCAGCGGGTGACGCCAGGGGTGGCCGCGAGCAGCCGGTCGAAGGCGACGGCGAAGCCGTCGACGATCATCTCGTGGTCGGGCACGAGCGTCTTGTCGCAGGCGATGCCCACGATCACCTGGCCGTTGTAGCTGTAGATCGTGAAGCTCATCGGCTGGTTGCCCGACACTGGTGCCCAACCGACCATCCCCTCCACCCTGCTGCCGGCCAGGTACACCGGCATCGGCGGACCGGGCACGTTGGTGAGCGTCCCGAGCGTCCGGTTGGTGAAGAGGTCCACCGACGCTTCGTACAACCCGCGGTTGAACCCGGCGATGGCCTCCTGCAGGCGGAACGCCACGGCCGCCTCGTGGCCGTGCTTGATCCGGTCCATCCGCCGCTTGGCCACGGCCAGCACCCGATGGGCATCAGGCTGATCCGTCGGCAGCTCGAGCTGCACCAGGGCGAAGTCGTTGCCGAGGTCTTCGGGCAGCGACAGGTCGAGCGGCTTCAGGTTCACCGGGACCATGAAGGTCACCGACGAGCAGCGGGCGTGGTGGGCCGCGAGATAGTCGTGCAACGCTCCGGCCGCGCTCGTCACGAGCACGTCGTTGACCGTGCACCCGTTCGCCTTGGCCACGGCCTTAACCTTGGCCAGTGAGATCGGCTCGGACCACGCCACGCCCTTGTCGTGGCCGGCCGTACCCGTCCAGAGTGTCGAGTCGTTCCGGGTGCCGAGCAGCATCTTGCGGACCGTGTCCACGTCACCCGGCGCGGCGGAGAACACGTCGACCAGCGGGCCGCTGCCCGGCACCGCCGCCTGCACGGTCGAGCGCACGGACCCGGCGACGTCGGACACCGTCGCCAACGCCGACGTGATGATCGTGTGGCCGGCCCCCACCGGGTTCTCCAGCGCCAGTCGACCGAGGTCGGCGGTGCGACCGATCATGTGGGCGGCCTCGCCGGCGGTTTCGACCAAGCCACCCGCCACGTCTGTCACCCGTCCGAACGGGTGGCTCAGCGTCCCCCCGATGAACGACACCGCGCCCTGCGCCGCCTCCGCCGCCTGACCCGCCGCCCTGGCGGCTCCCGACCGCACCCGGTCCGCCACCGACTGCCCCGGCGGGCGCGAGCGGGCCGCGTGCTGCTCGGTGCCAGGGCCGAGGATGGGACCGCCCTCGGATGACGCGTCGAACAGGCTCATCGACACCTGAACCATGCGCATGCCGTCGGCGATGGCGTGGTGCGTCCGCAGGATCATCGCGCTGCCGCCCTGGTAGCGGTTCACCCAGATGGCCTGCCACAGGGGCCGGTCACGTTCCAGCATCTCCGTGCGGTGGCTCGCCACGAGCGCCTGCAGCTCACGCGGGTCGTCGGGGTCGTTCAGGTCGACGACCGTGACGTGGTCGGAGAAGTCGAAGTCGTCGTCGACCTCCCACCACCACGAGCCGTCGCGGTCCTTGACCGCCCGGCTGCGGAACACCGGGTAGCGGGTGCTGAGCCGCTCCTCGCTGACCTGGCGCACCCGGCTCCAGTCGAGCGGGTCGGCGGTCCAGACCACCGAGTCGACGACCATGAGGTTGTTGGGGCGGTCCATCTCCAGCCACAGGGCGTCCTGGACTCCGAGCCGGCGTCGCTCGGCCATCTCGCACCTCCCAAAGTTTGTTCCGTGCTGATCATGCGCCCGGCATCGGACTCAGGCCAGCCCCGTCGCCGGCTCGGTAACATCAGGCAGGGCTGAGGCGGCCCGCGAACGGGGGAGATCCGTGGGCGAAACCGACGTCGACGGTGCGGAAATCGCGAAGTGGGACCCCGGCCTGACCAAGCGCCTGGTGGGCCTGATCCGGCCGATGGTCAAGCTGTACTTCCGGTCAGAAGTGCGCGGCCTGGACTTGGTACCGCCCGGCGGCGCGCTGGTGGTGTCGAACCACTCCGGCGGCCTGGTGCCCATGGATATACAGGTGTTCGCCGCCGACTTCTACGACAAGTTCGGCTACGACCGGCCGATCTACACCCTCACCCACGACAACCTGTTCCACGGCCCGACCGCCGCGCTGTTGATGCGCACCGGCTTCATCCGCGCCACCCGCGACAACGCCGCGAAGGCGTTGCGAGCCGGCGGCCTGGTCGTGGTCTTCCCGGGCGGTGACTACGACGTCTACCGGCCGACCCGGTCCAGAAACGTCATCGACTTCGGTGGTCGCACCGGATACGTCCGGACTGCCATCGACGCCGGGGTTCCGATCGTGCCGGTGGTGTCCATCGGCGGTCAGGAGACCCAGTTCTACCTGTCTCGCGGCCTCCGGCTGGATCGTGCCCTTGGGCTGACCAGGTTGGAGCACAAGCTGTTCCGGTCCAGGATCCTGCCAATCACGTTCGGGTTCCCGTTCGGGCTGAGCATCGTGGTGCCGGTCAACATGCCGCTGCCCACCAAGATCGTCACCCAGGTGCACGAGCCGATCGACATCGCCGCGGAGTTCGGTGCGCATCCCGATGTCGATGAGGTCGACGCGCACGTGCGCCGGGTAATGCAGAAGGGGCTCGACGAACTGGCAGCCAAGCGCCGCTTCCCGATACTGGGCTGACCGCCAGAGGTCAGGTAATCGGCGGGTTGTACGGCGACGGGTGCGGCGAGTCGCTGTGTACATCCAGCGGAAAGCCGGTGGCGATCTGTTCGGTGGTGAACCTCACCCGGCGGCCCGTGCC
>CAZDYH010000199.1:2953-5359 GCA_964509355.1 uncultured Mycobacterium sp. | reverse complement strand
AGCGTGATCTCAGCGTTGCGGTACTTGCCGGTCTTGATCTTCAGGTAGAGGTAAACCACCCAACCGGCCAGCAGCATCAGGAACGCCCAGAAGGTCGCGTCGGAACCAGAGCCGAACACGAACCAGGCGGAGAAGGCCAGGGACACGATGGCCACGCCGGCATCGCGCGCGAAGCGACCGACCTTCACTCGTCGGCCCTCGGTGTACAGCCAGTAGAGCTGGGCCAACGCTGAGAAGAAATAGGGGATGGCGGCGGTGACCCCCGACAGGAAGACCAGGGTGTTGAAGACGCCGAGGCCGCCCTCGCCCTGGTAACTGATCCAGGTGAACAGCGAGGCCAGCACCGTCGATCCGATGATCCCGAACCACGGGACGTTGCGCTTCGTCACCTTGGCGAAGACCGCCGGAAAGAGCCCTTCCCGCGCCGCCGCGTAGGGCATCTCTGCGCAGATCATCGTCCAACCGTTGAGGGCACCGATCCCCGAGACGACGGCCGCCAGGGCGACCGCCTTACCGGCCCACGAGCCACCGAACATCGAGTCGAAGGCATCGATGAAGGGTGCGCCCGGGTTGCTGCTCTCCTGCAGTGCCGCCGGTCCGACGATGCCGAAGATGGCGACAGTGCTGAGCAGATAGACCGCCGTGCAGGCGAGCGTCCCGTAGATCGTCGCCTTGGGCACATTGCGCTCGGGGTCCCTCACCTTCCCCGCCGCGACCGCGGCCGTCTCCACGCCGAGGTAGCTGAAGAGGGCTAGCGCACCAGCCGTCGAGATCGCCGCGAAGGCATTCTCACCGCTGATGTTGAAGGCACCGAAGTTGTCGAAGTTGATGAAGAACAACCCGACCGTCGAGATGAAGATCAGCGGGAGGAACTTGATGATCGTGGTGACGAGCTGGAACGAGCCCATCGACCCCACACCGGCCATGTTGATCAGCGCGGGAACCCATAAGCCGACCAGGGCGATGCCGACCGAGAGCGCCACGTTGCTCGAGTCCCAACCGAAAAGGGCCTGGACGTAGAGCACCCATGAGACGACAATCGCCGCATTCCCGGCCCAGGCCGTGATCCAGTACGACCATGCGTTCGTGAAGCCGGCGAAGTCGCCGAAGGCCTCGCGCGCGTATGCGTAGGGGCCGCCTTCCGCGGGCGTTCTCTTGGACAGTGAGCCGAACATCAGAGCCAACGCGACAGCGCCGATCGAGACCACGCAGAACGCGATGATCGCGATGGGTCCGAAAGCAGCCAGCGACCCGGGAAGGGTGAAGATTCCGGTCCCGACGATCGAACCCATGATCAGCGCAGTGGCCTGGGGCAGCGCAAGCGATCCCGTGCTCTTGGCAGGTGGGGTGGAGGTACTCGTGGTCTCTGACATGGCCGCCCTCTCTAGTCGAAGTGAGATGTTACTGCCCTGCTGCCGTGTCAGTGGGGGTACGCTTCGATTCACTTGTGGGCCAGGTGGCCGGCGTGGATGGTCACGAAGGAGGCATGGTCAGCATGCGACGAATCCGACGTTCTCTGATCGCGGCTGCCGTCCTGGCAGTTGCACTGAGCGCGGCCGCATGCGGCAAGGCCAACGTGGGGGAACCGTCACCGACGACACCGAGCGGTTCGGGCACGAGCGCCCCCTTCTGGTCGTTGGTGCCTGACAGCGTCAAGGACGACGGCAAGCTCGTCTTCGCGGTCGACGCCTCGTACCCCCCGAACGAGTACACCGACTCCGAAGGCACCATCACCGGCTGGGGAGTGGATCTAGCGACACAGATCAGTGCTCTCGTGGGGCTGGAGCCGCAGTTCGTCAACGTCTCGATGAACCGCCTGATCAGCGACGTGAGCAAGGGGGACTACGAGCTCGGCCTGGCGTCGATCTCCATCACGCCCGCGCGCACGCCCTTGGTGGATCTCGTGAGTTACGCCAGGGCCGGGACCGCGTGGGCCGTGGCCGCCGGGAACCCGACGGGGATGACTCAGAACGCCGCGTGCGGTCGCCGGGTCGCGGTGCTGAAGGGCAGCGTCCAGGCTGACGACATCACCACCCGATCCATCCTGTGCGCCAAGGCGAACCGCAGCGGGATCGTCATCGAACCTTTCCAGAAGCAGACCGATGCGACGACTGCGCTCCTCGACGGCAGCGTGGACGCGACCCTCGCCGACTCGCCGGTCGTCACCGCCGCTGTGGCCGCGAACGGCACCAAACTCCAGGAACTGGGTACCACTTACGGGGTGCTCCCCTATGGGATCGCGGTTCCGAAGGGTTCGGGCGATCTGGCGATCGCGGTCCGACGGGCCGTGCAGAAGCTGATCGATGACGGAAGCTACGCCCAGATCATGAGCAAGGCCGGCGTCGCCGATGCCGCCATCCAGACCTCCCTCATCTACCCACCCGCGCGCTGAGGTGAAGACGCTGC
>CAZDYH010000199.1:0-2853 GCA_964509355.1 uncultured Mycobacterium sp. | reverse complement strand
CCGCCATCCAGACCTCCCTCATCTACCCACCCGCGCGCTGAGGTGAAGACGCTGCGCCGCCGTGAGCCTGAGCAGCGCGCCAGAAGTCATCGAATGTGAAACTGCCGAGCACTTCTCGAGCAAACCCGTCGCTGTTTTGATAACGAGCTATTCATGAAACCGACATATTCAAAGCCGCCCCGAATTGCTGACAACCTGAGTACGGTCGCATCTTCGGGTGAGTTGAGCCCCGACATGTTCCAGGAGGCTGCGACGGCCGCAAGGAAGGGGAACGCATGAATGCAACCGAAACCCGGGTTGGCGTGTGGTCGGAGATCGGCAAGCTCCGGCGGGTGATGGTGTGCCCGCCCGGACTGGCCCATCAGCGACTGACCCCGGACACCGCCGAAGACCTGCTCTACGACGACGTCCTCTGGGTGCAGCAGGCCCGCCGCGACCACTTCGACTTCGTTTCCAAGATGGAGGACCGCGGAGCCGAGGTGCTCGACCTGCAGGACCTGCTCGCCGACGTGGTGGGAGACCCGAAGGCGCGCGGATGGCTGCTGGATCGCAAGATCACCCCCGACCAGGTCGGTGCAGGCGTGGCCAAAGAGGTCCGGCCCTGGCTCGACGAGATGGCCGCGGCCGATCTCGCCGAGCTGCTCATCGGCGGCATCCCGTTCCACGAGGTGCCCAAGGAGATCGCCGGCCCCTTCACCACCGCCTTCGGCGCGACGAGCCGTACCGGTTTCGTCATCAAGCCGCTGCCCAACACCCAGTTCATGCGCGACAACTCGTCGTGGATCTTCAATGGTGTCACGCTCAACCCGATGTACTGGCCGGCCCGCCGCCAGGAAACGCTGCTCACCACGGCGGTCTACAAGTTCCATCCGGCCTTCGCCGGCGAGGACTACAACGTGTGGCTGGGCGACCCTGAGGGCGAGCCGCACGACTACGGTGCCGTGACCCTCGAGGGCGGCGACGTCATGCCGATCGGCAAAGGCAACGTGTTGATCGGCATGGGGGAACGGTCGTCACGGCAAGCGATTGTGCGGGTCGCGCAGAGCCTGTTCAAAGCGGGCGCTGCCGAACGGGTCATCATCGCGGGTCTGCCCAGAAGCAGGGCTGCGATGCACCTGGACACCGTCTTCACCTTCTGCGACCGCGACGTCCTGACCGCTTACGCACCGGTGATCGACGGTGTCACGCCGATCAGCCTGCGCCCCGACGACAAGTCACCCGCCGGTCTGGACATCCGTGTCGAGGACAAGGGCCTGGTGGAGGTTGTCGGCGACGCTCTCGGCGTGACGTTCAAGGTCGTTGAAACCGCCGGCGACATCTACGGCACCCAGCGCGAGCAGTGGGATGACGCCAACAACGTGGTCGCAGTGGAGCCGGGTGTGGTCATCGGCTACGACCGCAACACGCTGACCAACACCGCTTTGCGCAAGGCCGGTATCGAGGTCATCACCATCAGCGCCAGCGAGCTCGGTCGAGGCCGCGGCGGCGGTCGATGCATGACGTGCCCGATCCTGCGCGATCCGGCCTACGACTAACCCGTACTGACTCAAGCTGCTGCTCACTAGGAGAACGAGAACCATGGGCTTCAACATCCGCAACCGTAACCTGCTCAGCCTGGTCCATCACAGCGAACGTGACCTGCTCTACCTGCTCGACCTCTCCCGCGACCTGAAGCGGGCGAAGTACTCCGGTGCCAGCCGTCGCAGCCTGGCGGGCAAGAACATCGCCCTCATCTTCGAGAAGACCTCCACGCGCACGCGCTGTGCGTTCGAGGTGGCCGCCTACGACGAGGGGGCGCACGTGACCTACATCGACCCGACGTCGTCACAGATCGGGCACAAGGAGTCGATGAAGGACACCGCGCGGGTGCTGGGCCGGATGTACGACGCGATCGAGTACCGCGGCGCCGGCCAGGAGATCGTCGAGGAGTTGGCGGAGTACGCCGGGGTGCCGGTGTTCAACGGACTCACCAACGAGTTCCATCCGACGCAGATGCTGGCCGACGTCCTCACCATGACCGAGCACTGCGCCAAGCCGTTGCACGAGATCGCCTACGCGTACGTCGGCGACGGTCGCAACAACATGGCCAACTCGCTGCTGCTGGTGGGCGCAAAGCTGGGTATGGACGTGCGGATCGGCGCCCCTAAGCACCTGTGGCCGACCGAAGACCACGTGAAGATGTGCCAGGACTTCGCCGCCCAGTCCGGTGCGCGCATCACCATCACCGACGACCCGGTCAAGGCCGTCAAGGGCGTCGACTTCATTCACACCGACGTCTGGGTGTCGATGGGAGAGCCGATCGAGAGCTGGGCGGAGCGTGTCGACGAGTTGTTGCCCTTCCAGGTCAACTCCAAACTGATTGCGGCCGCCGATAATCCGCGGGTGAGGTTCATGCACTGCCTGCCGGCGTTCCACAACTCCGAGACCAAGGTCGGTGCTCAGATCGCCGCGCAGTACCCCCAGCTCGCCAACGGCGTCGAGGTCACCGAGGACGTTTTCGAGAGCCCGGTGAACATCGCGTTCGAACAGGCCGAGAACCGGATGCACACGATCAAGGCGGTCCTGGTGGCCGCCCTCGGCTGAGCGGCGGACTACGACCATGCGCATCGTGATCGCCCTGGGTGGCAACGCGCTGCTGCAGCGCGGACAGCCGATGACCGCGGAGAACCAGCGGACCAACATCCGGGTCGCGGCGGAGTGCATCGCCGCTGTGACCCCCGGCAACGAGATCGTCGTCGCCCACGGCAATGGCCCCCAGGTGGGGTTGCTGGCGCTGCAGTCGGCGGCGTACGCCGACGTCGCGCCGTACCCCCTGGACGTGCTCGGCGCTCAGACCGAAGCGATGATCGGCTA
>CAZDYH010000198.1:0-5368 GCA_964509355.1 uncultured Mycobacterium sp. | reverse complement strand
ATGTCGCGTGCGATCGGCTCTGCGCGCTTCGTGTCGTCAGTGCCGCCGCAACCGGCGAGCAGCGTGACGCCGACCAGTACGCTGACGACACCGCATCGCGTCAGCGAACGGAGGTGGCGCATCATGTTCACTCTTTCCATAGGCTCGGAGAGAACCAGCATGGCAGCCTGGGAGCCGACATTGTCCACATTGCTGCAATGCGCTTAATAATGGGCGATCCTAAGCCAGCCGGCCGCTACCATGCGCCCGGCTCACACAAGCTGTCCTGACGGTCGGATCAGTCGTAGAGCGCGTCGATCGTCGCCGCGTACTTGTCGGAGATCGGTCGGCGCTTGAGCTTCATCGTCGGCGTGAGCTCGACGCCGCCGGGCAGCCATTCGTCGGCGAGCAGTGTGAAGCGCTTGATCTGCTCGACACGCGAGAGCTGCGCGTTGGCGATGTCGACCTCCCGCTGGACCGCGGCGATCGTCGCGGGGTCCGCCGGGTCCAGGCCCGCGCCGGTCTCGGGGTCGAGCACGAGCAGCGCGACGTTGTAC
Source organism: uncultured Mycobacterium sp. (assembly GCA_964509355.1). Classification (GTDB taxonomy): domain Bacteria; phylum Actinomycetota; class Actinomycetes; order Mycobacteriales; family Mycobacteriaceae; genus Mycobacterium. The sequence continues at coordinate 4,832 of CAZDYH010000198.1, read as the reverse complement.
GGGCGCCGGTCGCCGATCACGCAGGCCTGGCCTATCAGCGGGCCGGCGGCCTTGAGCTTCGACTCGATGTTCGCCGGCGACATGTTCTTGCCGGCCGCGTTGATGATTAGCTCCTTCTTGCGGTCGACGATCCAGACGAAGCCGTCCTCGTCGATCCGCGCGACGTCGCCGGTGTGCAGCCAGCCGTCGGCATCGATCGCCTCGGCCGTCTTCTGCGGGCTGTTCCGGTAGCCGGCCATCACGGTGGCACCGCGGCAGAGCAGCTCGTCGTCCTCGGCGAGCTTGACCTCGACACCCGGGATGATCTGGCCGACCGAGCCGAAGCGCGCGGCACCCGGCCGGTTCGCGGTCGCGATGCACGAGGTCTCGCTCATAGCCCAGATCTCGCAGATCTCGATGCCGAGGTCTGAGAAGAACTTGAGCACCTCGACCGTCGTCGGCGCCGCGCCGGTGGTGAACAGTTCGCTCTTGTCGAGGCCGAGCACCTCGCGCACGCGCGCCGGGTCGTCGAGCGGGCCGAACGCGCCGGTCTGAAGCGCCGACATCAGCTTCTCCCAGATCCGCGGGACGGCGCCCCAATACGTCGGGTGTACCTGCTTCGTCGTCGGGATCAGGTCGGACAGCGCCGCGATGTCGGTGACGGTCGCGCCGTACGTCATCAGCGCGCTGTAGTGCGAGATCCACCGGTCGGCGATGTGCGCGTGCGGCAGGAAGCTCAGAACGCGCCCATCCATTTTCGCCATCTTCATCGGCAGCGCCGCGTGCAGGCCGCGCAATTCAGCGAGCATGTTCGCGTGCGTGATCTGGACGCCCTTGGGCGGTCCGGTTGTCCCAGAGGTGTAGATCAGCGTGAGCAGGTCGTCGGGCTGGACCGCGGCCGCGGCGGCCTCGATGTCGAAGTCGCCGCCCGTCGCGAGGAACGCCGACCACGACGCATCGTCGTCAATCACGATCACGTGGTCGAGCTCGAGCCCATGCTCGGCGGTCGCCGTGATCACCGAAGCGAACTGCCGCTCGGTGACGACGATGCGGGCGCCGGCGTCGCCGATCACGAACGCGAGCTGCTCGGGCGGTGCGGTGTTGTACACGCTGAACGGCGTGGCGCCCATCAGCATCGCCGCGCCATCGATCACGTGGAACTCGGGCCGGTTCGTGAGCATCAGCCCGACGGTGTCGCCGCGCGCGACGCCATGCGCGGCAAGCGCCGCTGCGACCGCGCGCAGGAGCTCGGGGAGCTCGTCGTAGCGGAGCTCGGTCGACTCATCTGACGTCCGCAACGCGACGGCGTTCCCCCGCCGCGCGATCGTGCGCAGGAACGCCTGCGCCATCGTCGATGCGCCGAGCGCCGGCGATTCGACAACGCCGAGCGTGGTTGCCGCCATATCGCCGATCATCGCACGATGCCACTTTCTCCCAGCGCGGTTCGCAAACTCCAGCCGGCGGAAAACACTGGGAAACCCGCATATTCGATTTCGCCGTATTCGCCTCGCACGTGAGTAACGGGTAAGGGAAAGCTCACCGAGCACTCTGGAGGTTCGCCAACGAACACGGCCTGATCCGCATACCGATTGCGCATCGGCCCCGTATTTGCAGCGGACCGGAATGAGGTGGGGAGCGTGCCGGTGTGACTTTTTCGCATGAAGTCAGGTAGTCCACTACTCAAGCCGCACCTTTGGCCGTGCGCCTACGTTGTGTTCGGGATCGGGTTTTCGATCCAGCTACAACGGGAGACGACATGCCATATTTTCCTGCAACAGCCAAGTACTCGCTGCCTTATCGGGCGATCGCGATGCGTCAAGCCGCAGTATCGGCCCGTGCCGCCGCGTTGAACAACGACGGGAAGGGGAGCGGGCCATCACTGGACCGCGGGCGTGCCGTCGAAACCTCCGCTGCGACGGCCTCGGGCCTGTCCAGTCGTTCGGCCCGCATTACTGACGAAGGGTTACCACAGTCCATCGTCACGAGTTCGGCAGTGGCCCAAGCCGATTACGGCGCCCAAGGCGGCGACCCGAGCCGTGGCGTCGATATGGACTTGAGCACTTGTGTGAATCGCTACGGTCCCGCACCCGCCGCCATCGCGGCCCTGCACACGATCGAGCCGGCCGACATCCTGCTGCACCCCTACCAGGCGGCTGAGCAACTCGTTGATCTCTACCGCTGGGCCACCGGAGTGCGTGGCGGCGCGATGATCGCCGGCCGCGGCGCGAGCGAATTCATCTGGGCGATGGGACGTGAGCTCGACCACGCAGACGTCCACGTACCGCTGCCCGCATATACCGATTACCTCAAGGTGTTTCCGGGCCGCGGGCTCAGCCTGGACGGTGAACAGCTCCCCACGGTTGAGCAGGTTCACGCCGCGCTTGAAACCAGCAAGTTCGTCATCATCTCCAACCCGCATAATCCAACCGGTGTGCACCTCGACCCGAAGGGTCTGATCGCGGCAGCGGAGGCCCACCCCACCGCGACGCTCGTTGTGGACGAGTCGTATATCAATTTCACGGCAGACCCGATCGGGAATTCGGTCATTGGTTGCGACGTCCCGAACTTGGTTGTGCTGCGCTCCACGTCGAAGTTCTACGGAATTGCAGCGACACGGGCGGGGATTGCCTGGTGCGCCGAACCTGAACGGCTTCATCGCCTGTTCGGGCAGCAGGAAAACTGGGGCCTGTCCGGTGTCGACGTCCGCGTTGCGTGTGCGGCAGTGCGAGACTTCCACTGGTCCACGCACACGCGCGTACAAATGCGCGCCGACAATGCGTGGCTGGGTCAAATCCTGGCCGGCATCCCGGGCATTGAGCCCTGCCTCAACACCAACGTCCATTTCCAGTATGCGTTCTGCATGCGTTCCAATGCGGTCGCGGAGGTGCTTCAGCGCCACGGCATCGGCGTCCGCAGGCTCGGCGCGGCGCACGGTGTCCGTCCGGACGCGCTGCGGATCGTTGCGCCGCGCGGGGATGAGCGCGAGCGTTTCGCTGCCGCCGTCGCCGCAGTGAAGAACCATCCTCAAAGTCCAGCCCACTCCGCAGCATAATTCGTCACTGTGACAAATTGACCCCAGCTCGCTGGCGGCGTGAGGCGGGGATAACAGGGCGCTCCAGCGGCCGGATCATCAGCTACCGGATGAATCAACCGTTTAGTGATTGAACCCGCCTGCCCGTTGTGGCAAGGCTCCGACACGTGTGCGTGTATCAGCCTGACTGAAATCGTGCCGCTGAGCAGGGCATCTGGGACATTCTGTCGGTGGTGGGAGTTCTTGCATCTGATACAACTCGCATCACTCTTGTGCCGATAAGCCACATTATGTCAAGTACGGCGTATTGCATCAGATGAATCAATCCACTCCTCCATCGCCGACCAGTCGGCTCCGATAGCGGCCGTAAGGCAAACAACAAGTTTTCGGACCGTCGGCGGTGTGTGAAGATAGCCGCATGAGCGCAATAGAGGCTGTCTCTCCGATGGCGCGACCCTTTACCTCCACGACAGGCCGTCGCTCAATCAGCGTCGCCGCCGCGATACTTACCGCCGCGATTCTGTTCATCGCCCCTTGTGGTCTGTCGACCCCAGCGGGCCTGCCGTCGGCAGCGGCGGCGCCGTGTCCCGATGTCCAGGTCGTCTTCGCTCGCGGTACCAGCGAAACCCCCGGCATCGGGCGCGTCGGTCAGGCGCTTGTGGCCACGCTCCAGCCTAAACTCGGCGGCCGCAGCCTGGGCACGTACGCGGTGAACTATCCGGCGAGCTATGACTTTCTGGCGGCCGCGGACGGGGCAGCCGATGCGACCGCTCACATCGCGGCCATGGCGCAACAATGTCCGTCGACGCGGATCGTGCTCGGCGGTTACTCCCAGGGCGCCGCGGTGGTCGCCATGCTGGCCGGTATACCCCCCCTCGGCAACAAGGTCGGTGAGGTCGGGTCGGCGCCGCCACTGCCCCACAGTGTTGCCGACAACGTGGCGGCAGTCGCGGTGTTCGGAAACCCCTCAACGAAGTTCGGGAACCCAGTTTCGGCAAGTCCCCTCTTCGCCGGCAAGGCCATCGACTTGTGCAGCGACGGGGACCCGATCTGCTCTGACGGCCGCAATCCGTTCGCCCACACCAACTACCCGTCCTCGGGGTACCCCACTCAAGCAGCGAACTTTGTGGCGGGATTGGTCTAGACGTCTCCACACCGGGCGACCGCCCATTTCGACGTTGAAGCCGGGCAGGTGGCGTTCAGAAGGGCCTTACCGTTGCATCGACGGCAGTGGACCATGCGGGCGAAGCAGGCACCCCCGTCGACATGCAGGCCGCGCTTCGGCACGGCACGCATTGCCGCTCGCGACATCACTCGATGATCCGGGCCAGGTACGGAGTCATACCGACGGTGCGGACCGGCGAAACCGTGACAACGGGATCGGTGGCCTCCACCATCTGCCCGTTACCCACAAACAACGCGACACTCTGGCTGCCGTCTGGGCCATAGAAGATCAAGTCGCCGGGCAGCGCCAGCGCCGGTGGGATCTTGCGGCCGACCTTGTATTGCTCGCCCGAGGAACGCGGCAGCTTGATCCCGACGCCGGCGAAGGCGTACACCACGAGGCCAGAAGCGTCGAATCCGACGATGTTGGAACCTGGGTCGATTGCAGGGGTGGCCGCACCTGGGTCGAATCCAGGAATGGGGGCGCCGGGGTCAGAGCCGGCGGTGCTAGCTCTCGAGTCTGAGCCGCGGGTGGGGCCTGTGGCGTTCCCGCCCCCGTATGTGTAGGGAACGCCGCGCTGCGAAAGTGCGCGCGCGATTACATAGTTGACGGCCTGCTGGTTACCTGCTGGCCGGGTATACGTGTCAGCGGCTGCAA
>CAZDYH010000197.1:4317-5412 GCA_964509355.1 uncultured Mycobacterium sp. | reverse complement strand
AGGGCGCGCTGCATCTCGAGGACATCCTGGCCCGCCGGATGCGGATCTCCATCGAATACCCGCACCGGGGCGTGGACTGCGCCCGCGAGGTCGCCGAGGTGGTCGCGCCGGTGCTGGGCTGGAGCGAGGACGATGTCGATCGTGAGGTCGCGACCTACATCGCGCGGGTGGAGGCGGAGGTGCTATCGCAGGCCCAGCCCGACGACGAATCGGCGGACGCGCTGCGGGCGGCGGCACCCGAGGCGCGCGCGGAGATCCTCGAGCCGGTGCCGCTCAGTTGAGGCGACGGTGAGGCAGGCACCGCTGCCGCCCCGCGACGGACTCGGTCCTGCGCGGGTGCGATTGCGCAGCGGAGCGACCGGGAACTTGGTCTCGGTGGTCGCCGAGTTGGATGCCCGGTTCGGCGAGCGGGCGCGCGCGAAAGTGCTTGCCGGAGAAGTGGTTGACGCCGACGGCGCGGTCGTCGACGAGACGACGGTGTTGCCCACGGGCACGAGCGTGTACCTGTACCGGGAACTGCCCGACGAGGTTCCGGTGCCATTCGACATCCCGATCCTGCACCGCGATGACGACATCGTGGTGGTCGACAAGCCGCACTTTCTGGCCACCATGCCCCGCGGTCGGCACGTCGCGCAGACCGCGCTGGTGCGGCTGCGCCGCGAGCTCGGGCTGCCCGAACTCAGCCCCGCCCACCGGCTGGACCGGCTGACCGCCGGGGTGCTGCTGTTCACCACCCGCCGCGAACTGCGCGGGCGTTATCAGTCACTGTTCGCCCGCGGCCTGGTGGGCAAGACCTACCTGGCGCGGGCGACCCACGATCCTGCAGTGCGGCTGCCCGCCATCGTGCGCAGCCGCATCGTGAAGCGCCGCGGTTTCCTGCAGGCGGTCACCGAGCCCGGCGAGCCGAATGCCGAGACGCTGATCGAGCTGGTCGACCCCGCCGGCCTCTACCGGTTGACACCGACGACGGGCAAGACCCACCAGCTACGGGTGCACATGTCGTCACTGGGCCTGCCGATCCTGGCTGACCCGCTCTATCCCGACGTGCTCGACGTGCCCGCCGACGACTTCTCCAGCCCGCTGCAGCTACTGGCG
>CAZDYH010000197.1:2334-4217 GCA_964509355.1 uncultured Mycobacterium sp. | reverse complement strand
GGGTCTGCCACTGCGCTGACGGGTGTGGTGGGCAGATAGCCGCTGACGAAGCACAACTCATTGCAGTACACATTGCCGACCCCGGCCATTACCCGCTGGTCCAGCAGTGCCTCGGCCAGCGGGCGGTCGGGATCGGCGAGCAGGTTGGCGGCGGCGGTCTGCGCCGACCAGTCAGGGCCGAGCAGGTCCGGGCCCAGTTGGGCGACAACGTCGCCGTCGCGCTCGCGGTCGAGCACCTCCAGCACGCCGAGGTCGATACCGGCGGCCGCAGTATCGCCGGCCTCCAGGATGATCCGGATCCGGTGTCCCGCTCGGATCGGCCGGCTGCGACTCGTCACCCGCCAGCTGCCGTCCATCTTCAGATGGGAATGGATGCTGGCCGACCCGACCCGGATGAACAGGTGCTTGCCGCGGCTGACGACCTCGTCCACCGCGTGACCACTGAGATCGACGGTGGCGTAGCGCGGAACCCGGATATCGCAGCGGGTCAGGGTACGACCGGCCAGTGCCTCGCGCAGCGTGGCGGCGGTGTGCCAGACGGTGTCGCCTTCGGGCATGTTCTATCCGATCAGCGTGGTTCGATCCATTGGACGGTGTCGACACGGTCGATCGAGCGGTCGAACGATACGACCCGCCGGACACCAGTCGTCTCGGCGCAGGCGACCAGGTACGCCTCGGCGAAGTCGAGGCGATCGGTCTCGTACACCTCGAGGGCTCGGAGCAGCAGGGCAGGGTCGATGCACACGACGGAATCGAACGCCACCAGCGAGCGCAATGCCTGGGCGACCTCGAGTCGGGGCGCCTCGTAATACGACTCGAGTACATAGACCGTTTCGGCGGCAACCAGGTCGGTCAACAGCAGCTGGCGTTCACGGCCGAGGTAGGCGGTGGCCCTCTCCGCCAGCTCCGGTAGGTCGCCGGTCAGGTGGCGTACCAGCACGTTCGTGTCGACGAAGGCGCTCACTGGCGCTCTCGGTGCCGATCGGTTCTGGTGCGGCGGAGCACCTCGTCCCACGATGCATTGCGCTTCGCCGCCGGCACCTTGATTGTCCCGGCCAGGTCGAGGAAGTCCGGCGTGCGGGCCACGACCGCCCGGTTGCCCACGAGCCGGAAGATGATCCTGTCGCCTTCGCGTATCCCCAGCGCGTCCCGAACCACTTTTGGCACCGTCACCTGGCCCTTCGACGTGATCTTCGCTGCGACGTCCATCCCGGTACCTTCCTTACTCATGACTCAATGTATGGCTATCACTTTGCGTGTCAGCGCAGCCGCAGCCCACGGGGCGTGCGGGCGAACCCGGCGGCGGACAGCGCGGCGACGACCACCGACGACTCCGAGCCACGCGGCTCCAGCACGGGCACACCGTTGACCCGCTCGACCAGGATCGACTCGACCTGTCCGGCGCTGACCAGGTCGGCCAGCGCGGCAGCGGCGGCATTGTTGGCCTCGATGTCGTCGGTGAAGGCGAGCAGCGAGCGGCCGCCGCGCTCCAGGAACCAGGCCAGCTCGCCGTCGACGAGCGCGACGAGCCCGCCGGCCTTGCGGCCGGGCCGGTGCGCGGCTTCGATCTGCCCGGCGCCGCGGGTGGGCCAGGGCAGCGCCGCGCCGTAGGGGTTGGCCGGGTCGGCGGCGGCCAGCACCACCGCCTGGTAGTCGCGCCGCTCGGGGTCCTGACCAAGGGGACCGTCGAAGTAGCTGCGCAGCCGGTCGACCGTCGATGCCACCGCGAACTGCGCACCACCCAGCGACTCGACGAAGTAGCCGCGCTGGCACCGCCCGGCATCCTCGAAGCTCGTCAAGACCTTGTACAGCGTCGCGAAACCACCCGGCACCCCCTCGGCCGCGACGGAGCCCTTGGTCAGCACGCCGTACCGGTTGAGCAG
>CAZDYH010000197.1:0-2234 GCA_964509355.1 uncultured Mycobacterium sp. | reverse complement strand
CCGGCGGCCAGCAGCTCGTCAAGCATTGCCGGTTGGTAGTCGCGCACCCGCGGCGCCAGCACCAGCGGCTCGACCGCCGATGCGGGTATCGGGACGCCGGCAAGTTGGTCGATCACCGCCGCGAGCCCGTCGGCACCCGAGCTCGTCGCAGCGCCGACCTGCTGCCAGGCCGGCAGGAATCGTGCGTACGCGGCGGTGCTGACCGGCTCGACCTGCGCGCGCAACGCCGCCAGCGAGCGTCGTCGCAGAATCCTCAGCACGTCGGCGTCACACCACTGGTCGCCCTCCCCGCTGTCCACCACGAACTCGCCGCGGACCAGCTTGCCGTCGCTGGCCAGCCGGCCCAGCACGTCGGCGGCGACGCGGCGGCCCAGGCCGAAGCGCGCCGCGGCGTCGGCGGTGGTGAACGGACCGCGGGTGCGCGCGTAGCGGCCGAGCAGCTCGCCGAGCGGGTCGGCGACCGTTTCAGTGAAGCTGGCCGGTACGCCGACCGGGACGGCCACCCCGACACCGTCGCGCAGCCGGCCGACGTCCTCGACGGCCACCCACCACGTCTGACCGGCATAGGACACCGTCAGGGCCCGCTTCGCCGCGCGCAGGCCGTCCAGCCAGCCGCCGACGTCAGCCGCGGTGGCGCGGGCGGCGACCTCCTCTTCGGTGAGCGGGCCCAGTAGCCGCAGCAGGTCGGCAACGGCCTCGGCGTCGCGGGCGGCACGGTCGGCACTGAGGTGCTGCAGCTGGCGTCCGGTGGCGGTGATCACCTCGGCATCGAGCAGCTCGCGCAGTTCCACCCGGCCCAGCAGTTCGGCGAGCAGCGTGCTGTCCAGCGACAGCGCCGCGGCGCGACGCTCTGCCAGCGGGCTGTCGCCCTCGTACATGAACGCGCCGACGTAGCCGAACAGCAGCGACGCGGCGAACGGTGACGGGGTGGTGGTCTCCACTTCCATCACCCGCACCCGCCGCTGCGCGATACGCGCCATCAGCCCGGTCAGCGTCGGCACGTCGTAGACGTCCTGCAGGCACTCGCGGACGGTCTCCAGCACGATCGGGAAATCGGGATACTTGCGGGCCACGTCGAGCAACTGGGCCGCGCGCTGGCGCTGATGCCACAGCGGCGAGCGCTTGCCGGGGTGCCGCCGCGGCAGCAGCAGTGCACGGGCCGCGCACTCGCGGAACCTCGACGCGAACAATGCCGAGCCGCCCACCTCGGCGGTGACGATGGGTTCGATCTCGTCGGGGTCGAACACGAACAGCTCCGCCCCGGGCGGGGCGTCCTCGGTGTCGGGCAGCCGCACCACAATACCGTCGTCGGAGGCCGTCGGCTTCTCGTCGAAGCCGTAGCGCTCGTGCAGCCGTCGGCTCACGGCCAGCGCGAGCGGGCCGTGCACGCGCAGCCCGTAGGGCGAGTGCAGGATCACCCGCCAGTCGCCGAGTTCGTCGCGGAACCGCTCGACCAGCAGCGTGGCATCAGTCGGCACCACCCGAGTGGCGCTGCGCTGGTCGTCGAGCAGCCGCCACAGGTTCTCTGCTGCGTAGTCGTCGAAACCCAATGCCGCGCAACGCCTGTCGAATTCGTCGCGCTGCAGGCCCGCGAGCTCGCCGGTGAACGCGCCGACCGCTTCGCCCAGCTCGGCGGATCGTCCCACACCGTCGCCGCGCCAGAACGGTAACCGTGCCGGCTGCCCGGGCGCGGGAACCACCAGTACCCGGTCGTGGGTGATCTCGGTGATCCGCCAGCTCGTCGCGCCCAGTGAGATGACATCGCCCGGACGCGACTCGTAGACCATCTCCTCGTCTAGTTCCCCTACCCGGGAGGGTTTTTCGCCATCGGCCCCGGCCGCCAGGTACACCGTGAACAGTCCGCGGTCGGGGATGGCGCCGCCGGAGGTGACCGCCAGCCGCTGGGCGCCCGGGCGCGCCGTCAGGATTCCGTGGTCGCGGTCGTAGACCAGCCGCGGTCGCAGCTCGGCGAAGTCGGTGGACGGGTACTTCCCGCTGAGCAGGTCCAGGGTCGCTTCGAAGGCGCTGCGCGGTAGCGTCGCGAACGGGGCGCTGCGCCGCACCGTGTCGAACCAGCGGTCGGCGTCCAGCGGCTCCAGCGCGCACGCCGCCACGGTGTGCTGAGCCAGCACATCGAGTGGGTTGGTGGGCACTCGCGTCGTTTCGATCTGCCCGGCCAGCATCCGCTGCACGCTGACCGCACAGCCGATCAGGTCGGTGCGGTGCTTGGGGAA
>CAZDYH010000196.1:0-5465 GCA_964509355.1 uncultured Mycobacterium sp. | reverse complement strand
TTCCAGCCCGCCGAGGAGCTGATGCCCGGCGGTGCGATCGACGCGATCGCGGCCGGCGTGCTGACCGGCGTGTCGCGGATCTTCGCGCTGCACTGTGACCCGCGGCTGGCGGTTGGCAGGGTCGCGGTGACCGCGGGGCCGATCACGTCGGCCGCGGATTCGATTGAGATCACTTTGAATTCGCCGGGCGGGCATACCTCGCGGCCGCACCTGACCGCCGACCTGGTCTATGGTCTGGGCACGCTGATCACCGGGCTGCCCGGTGTACTGTCGCGCCGCATCGATCCGCGCAACAGCACCGTCATGGTGTGGGGCGCGGTGAACGCCGGGGTGGCGGCCAACGCCATCCCGCAGTCCGGGGTGCTGGCCGGCACCGTCCGGACCGCGAGCCGGGAAACCTGGCTCACGCTGGAGGAGATCGTCGACGAGACGGTGTCCGCGCTGCTCTCCCCGCTGGGCATCGAGCACTCGTTGCAGTATCGCCGTGGGGTGCCGCCGGTGGTCAACGAGGAGATCTCGACGCGCATCGTCACCCACGCCATCGAGGCCGTCGGTCCCGACGTGCTCGCCGACACCCGCCAGTCCGGCGGTGGCGAAGACTTCTCCTGGTATCTCGAGGAAGTGCCGGGCGCGATGGCTCGGCTGGGCGTGTGGTCGGGCCGTGGACCTCAGCTGGACCTGCATCAGCCGACCTTCGATCTCGACGAGCGGGCGTTGGCGATCGGGCTGCGGGTGCTGGTCAACATCCTCGAGCAGGCGGCAGCTTTCTGACCCCCTTGCCGCGAGCTACCCCCCTTGCCGCGAGCGTGCGTGTCGCGCCAGCGACACGCCGTACATGTTGGCAATCCGCGCACGGTCGTCATCCTGGCGGTTGTGCACAGCCTGACGCTCATGCACAGATCCGCAGTGGATGGTCGCCAGTAACCCGCTCGTGGCTCGACGATCAGAAGCCATGGACGAGGCATGGGCCCGCCTCCTGTTCGCGCAGGGCGGCGTCGCGACCCACCAACAACTGCGTGCGCACCTGACCCGTCGCGGGCTGGAACAGCGGCGCGACCGCGGGGACGTCGAACGGATTTGGCCCGGTGTCTATTCACTACCCGAGCCCGACCTGTTCACTCGGCTGCGCGGCATCGACCTTTCGGCCGGCGTCACCGTCCCCGCCTGTCTGGGTACCGCCGCGGCATTGCACGGCTTCGACACCGAAGACGTCGTCGAGATTCATGTACTCAACCCGCACGGCCATCAGCTGCGACCGGCGGAGGGTCTGGTGATCCATCGCCGCAACGGTGCGCCGTTGTGCCTGGTGGACGGACGACCGGTGACGACGCCCCCCTGGACCTGTGTCGAAGTCGCCCGCGCATTGCGACGGCCACGGGCTTTGGCCACGTTGGATGCCGCGCTGAGCCGTGGCGGCTGCACCCGGGAGGAGTTGTGGCGCGCCGCGCGGCGACAGTCGGGTCGACGCGGCATTGTCGCTGTCCGCGAGCTCATCCCGCTTGCCGATGGGCTCGCCGAATCCCCGATGGAGAGCGAAGCGCGGCTGGCCATGCTCGATGGCGGACTGCCCGCGCCGGTGCTCCAGTACGAGATCGTCGACGCCAACTACCGTCGGTGGCGGGTCGACTTCGCCTGGCCGGACCTTCGGGTGGCCGCAGAGTACGAGGGCGTTGACTGGCATAGCAGTTTGGCGGCCTGGCGTCGGGACCGCGAGCGCTATGCGGCGCTGCAGCAGGTCGGGTGGAATGTTGTGCCGATCCTTGCCGATGATGTGCGCCGACGGCCAGGGGACATGGTCCGTCGGATCAATGCACAGCTGGAGCGGGCCGGTGCCGCGTGAGCGTGCGCCGATTGCCAACAAATACGGCGTGTCGTTGGCGCGACACGCACGCTCGCGGCAGAGAGAGCAGAGAGTTAGGTGCCGGGGCCGATGTTGCGGGCCGGGCGGGTCCGCAGATCGTGCACATACTCGGTTGGCGCGCCGGCGATCTCGGCGGCGTCGGCCATCACGCCCAGGTACCGCGCCGACGGCAGGCCGCCCTCCCAGGCATCGAGCACGTACAACCATGCCAGCACGGGATCGGTTGTGGTGTCCGAGGATTCGCGGTCGACCCGGCAGCGGATCTTCTTGTGGATACCGAGCTCCGAACCCTCCCAACGGTCCAGGTTCTTCTCGTCCGAGGCTGTCATGTCGTAGAGCACGACGAACACCTTCGACAGCGGGTCCTCGACGACGGTGGCCAGGGCGCCCTCCCAGCCGATGTCCTCGCCGGCGAAGGTCAGCCGCCAGCCGTGCAGCCAGCCGGTGCCCGCCATGGGGGAGTGGGGTGCCCGCTCCAGCATCTGGTCCGGATGCATGTTCGACCCGTAGGCGGCGTAGATCGGCACGGCAAAAGCTTAGACGGCGCCCGATGACCGGGCGGACAACCCAGAGGTTGGCTAGGTTAGGGCGGTGGCAACCCGCATTGTGATCATCGGCGGCGGGCCCGCCGGTTATGAGGCCGCCTTGGTCGCCGCGGTGCGCGGCCCCGATGTCGCCGAAGTCACCGTCGTCGACTGCGACGGCGCCGGCGGGGCCTGCGTGCTCTGGGACTGCGTGCCGTCCAAGACGTTCATCGCGTCCACGGGGGTGCGCACCGAACTACGCAAAGCCCCCGACCTCGGGTTCGACATCGAGGTCGAGGATGCCAAGATCTCACTGCCGCAGATCCACGACCGGGTCAAGCGGCTGGCCGCCGCACAGTCCGCCGACATTGCCGGGCAGTTGCGCAGCGCAGGCGTGACGCTGATCGCCGGCCGAGGCGAACTCGTCGACTACGTGCCCGGCATGGCCCATCACCAAGTCAAGGTCACCTCGCCCGACGGCGAGACCGGCGTGCTGCAAGCCGATGTGGTGCTGATCGCCACCGGCGCCAGCCCGCGCGTTCTGCCGTCGGCGCAGCCCGACGGCGAGCGCATCCTGAACTGGCGCCAGCTCTACGACCTGGACACGCTGCCCGAACACCTGATCGTGGTCGGCTCCGGCGTCACCGGCGCGGAGTTCGTCAACGCTTACACCGAGATGGGTGTCACAGTCACGGTGGTGGCCAGCCGCGACCAGATCCTGCCGAACCTGGACTCCGACGCCGCGCTGGTGCTGGAGGACGTCTTCGCCGAACGCGGTGTCACGCTGGTCAAGAACGCCCGTGCCGAATCGGTCACCCGCACCGACGACGGCGTGCTGGTGACGATGGCCGACGGCCGCACCGTCGAGGGCAGCCACGCGCTGATGACCGTGGGGTCGGTGCCCAACACCGACGGCCTGGGCCTGGACCGGGTGGGCATCGAACTGGCACCCGGCAACTACCTGACCGTCGACCGGGTGTCGCGCACATCAGTGGCCGGCATCTACGCCGCCGGCGACTGCACCGGTCTGCTGCCGCTGGCGTCGGTCGCGGCGATGCAGGGCCGGATCGCGATGTACCACGCGCTGGGCGAGGGCGTCACTCCGATCCGGCTGCGCACGGTCGCCGCGGCGGTGTTCACCCGGCCCGAAATCGCGGCCGTCGGTGTGCCGCAATCCGCGATCGACGACGGGTCGGTGCCGGCCCGGACGTTGATGCTGCCGCTGAACACCAACGCGCGGGCCAAGATGTCCGGACTGCGGCGCGGTTTCGTCAAGATCTTCTGCCGCCCGGCCACCGGCGTGGTGATCGGCGGCGTGGTCGTCGCACCCATCGCGTCCGAGCTGATCCTGCCGATCGCCCTGGCGGTGCAGAACCTGCTGTCGGTGGCCGATCTCGCGCAGACCCTGTCGGTGTACCCGTCGCTGTCGGGGTCGGTCACCGAGGCGGCGCGCCGGCTGATGGCGCATGACGACCTGGACTGACCGGGTACTCCAGCCGCGGCGGCCGTAACCTGATAGGGCCGGGATGTGACCGACGAGTAACCAGAGGAGTCCTTTCAGTGAGCGACCCGATCCCCGCGCCGGGCAACGGGCAGACCTTCCTCGGGCCCAAGCAGCGCGCGTCGGCCTGGGAGCGCCTCGGTACCGAGCAGTTCGACGTCGTCGTCATCGGCGGCGGGGTGGTCGGCGCCGGTTGCGCCCTGGATGCCGCCACCCGGGGCCTCAAGGTGGCGCTCGTCGAGGCTCGCGACTTCGCCTCCGGCACGTCGAGCCGGTCGTCGAAGATGTTCCACGGCGGGCTGCGCTACCTCGAGCAACTCGAGTTCGGTCTGGTGCGCGAGGCGCTGCACGAACGTGAACTGTCGCTGACCACCCTGGCCCCGCACCTGGTCAAGCCGTTGCCGTTCCTGTTCCCACTGACCAAGCGGTGGTGGGAGCGGCCGTATGTGGCCGCGGGCATCTTCCTCTACGACCAGCTTGGCGGCTCGAAATCCGTTCCGCCGCAAAAGCATTTGACCCGGGCCGGGGCGCTGCGGCTGTCACCGGGCCTCAAGCGCAGTTCCCTGATCGGTGGTATCCGCTACTACGACACCGTGGTTGACGACGCCCGGCACACCATGACGGTCGCCCGTACCGCGGCTCACTACGGCGCGGTGGTGCGTTCCTCGACACAGGTGGTCTCGCTGCTGCGCGAAGGCGACCGGGTGATCGGTGTGCGCGTCCGCGACTCCGAGAACGGCGCGATGACCGAGGTGCGCGGCCATGTCGTGGTGAACGCCACCGGGGTGTGGACCGACGAGATCCAGGCGCTGTCCAAGCAGCGCGGGCGGTTTCGGGTGCGCGCTTCCAAGGGGGTGCATGTCGTGGTGCCGCGCGACCGGATCGTCAGCGAGGTCGCGATCATACTGCGCACCGAGAAGTCGGTGCTGTTCGTGATCCCCTGGGGCACACACTGGATCATCGGGACCACCGACACCGACTGGAAACTCGACCTCGCGCATCCGGCCGCCACCAAGGCCGATATCGACTACATCCTCGACCACGTCAACACCGTGCTGGCCACACCGCTGAACCATGCCGACATCGACGGGGTCTACGCCGGCCTGCGGCCCCTGCTGGCCGGGGAAAGCGACGACACCTCCAAGCTGTCGCGTGAGCACGCGGTCGCCGCGCCCGCCCCCGGGCTGGTCGCCATCGCGGGCGGCAAGTACACCACGTACCGGGTGATGGCCGCCGACGCCATCGACGCGGCCAGTGAGTACATCCCGGCCCGGGTGGCGCCGACGATCACCGAGAAGGTCCCGCTGATGGGCGCCGACGGTTACTTCGCGCTGATCAACCAGACCGAACATGTCGGAGCGATGTACGGGCTGCATCCCTATCGGGTGCGTCACCTCCTGGACCGCTACGGCTCGCTGATCGGTGAGGTGCTCGCGATGGCGCAGGACCGCCCCGAGCTGCTGGCCCCCATCGGCGAGGCACCGGTCTACCTGAAGGTGGAAGCCTGGTATGCCGCGGCCGCCGAGGGCGCGCTGCATCTCGAGGACATCCTGGCCCGCCGGATGCGGATCTCCATCGA
>CAZDYH010000195.1:0-5472 GCA_964509355.1 uncultured Mycobacterium sp. | reverse complement strand
GCCGTGACTGCCGCGCGGCGGCCAACTAGGAGACACCCCCTAGGAGGTTCGGCGCCGCCTGAGCGACCGGCGACGGTGAATCGGCAGCGAACTGAGGAGAGAGAGAGAGAGAGAGAGAAGACGGCCACGAGGTGCACTCCTCTTCGACACCGCTGCAGATCAACGGCAACGGCGGTCTCGTCAGCAAGCTGTGCCATCACCAGCTTGGTCTGCTGGTTGGAGTCGTCGGTGATCAGCGACAGCACCCGCGTCTCGTTCTCGGCGTGGATGCTGTCCTGGGTGACTTGTGCCGGTCCTTGCCCTCGGTGATCGCGTAGAGCGCCTGGCCGAAACGTGCCGCCACGTCCTTGGTCATCCTGCCCTCGGTGGGCAGCGCGGAGATAAAAATGTGGGCAAAAGACCCCTTGGGCCTGTCCCGAGGTGTCGCCGATCCGTTCGCCGACTAGAGCGGCATCTGACCGCTACTAACCCTCTGACCAGCGAGAACTAGAATTCCCAGTCCTCGTCCTCGGTGACGACGGCCTTGCCGATCACGTAGGACGACCCGGAACCGGAGAAGAAGTCGTGGTTCTCGTCGGCATTGGGGGACAGCGCCGACAGGATCGCCGGGTTGACATCGGTCTCGTCGCGCGGGAACAGCGCCTCGTATCCCAGGTTCATCAGCGCCTTGTTCGCGTTGTAGCGCAGGAACTTCTTGACGTCCTCGGTAAGCCCCACCTCGTCGTAGAGGTCCTGGGTGTACTCCACCTCGTTGTCGTAGAGCTCGAAGAGCAACTCGTAGGTGTAGTCCTTCAACTCGGCCTTCTTGACGTCGTCGGCAAGCGCCAGCCCACGCTGGTACTTGTAGCCGATGTAGTAGCCGTGCACGGCCTCGTCGCGGATGATCAGCCGGATCATGTCGGCGGTGTTCGTCAGCTTGGCGCGGCTGGACCAGTACATCGGCAGGTAGAAGCCGGAGTAGAACAGGAAGCTCTCCAGCAGCGTCGAGGCCACCTTGCGCTTCAGCGGCTCGTCACCACGGTAGTACTCCATCACGATCTCGGCCTTGCGCTGCAGGTTGTTGTTCTCCTCCGACCAGCGGAACGCGTCGTCGATCTCGCTCGTCGAGCACAGCGTGGAGAAGATCGAGCTGTAGCTCTTGGCGTGCACCGACTCCATGAACGCGATGTTGGTGTAGACGGCTTCTTCGTGCGGCGTCAACGCGTCGGGGATGAGGCTGACGGCGCCGACGGTGCCCTGGATGGTGTCCAGCAGCGTCAGGCCGGTGAAAACCCGCATGGTCAGCTGTTTCTCGCCGGCGGTCAGTGTCCCCCAGGACGGGATGTCATTGGACACCGGCACCTTCTCCGGCAACCAGAAATTGCCGGTCAGCCGATCCCAGACCTCGGCGTCCTTCTCGTCTTGCACCCGGTTCCAGTTGATCGCCGAAACCCGGTCGACCAGCTTGATCTTCTCACTCACCAGAACCCCACTTCACCACGTTGTTTTCGACGGCGCTCTGACGATGGTCGCCGCATCTTCGGCCGAACTCAAACACTACCCCTGGGGTGTGACAACCGACCGCAACACAATGGGTTGTGTCCGCGCCGTCCCGAACCTACAGGTAGCGACACCGGCCGGCCGCCGCCCCGGCGTGTCGGGTGCCTCAGTCCACGACCGCCAGCGCGGGCCGGTCAGCGGTCGACCCGGTGCCGACACCGGAGAACTGGTACTCGGCCGGTTTGAACGACCGGGTGGCGGCCCGGTACTCCCAGGTGAACCCGGGCCACAGCGTGCGGTTCCTGCCGTGCTCGTCGAGATACCAACTGCGACATCCGCCGGTATTCCACACCGTGCCGCCCAGCTTGTCCTGCAGTTCGGCGTTGAAGGCGTCCTGCGCACTGCGGGTAGGGGCCAGTGCCCGCGCCCCGGACTTGTCGACAGCGTCGATCGCGTCGGCCACGTAGCGAATCTGGGACTCGGCCATGTAGACCATCGACGTATGGCCCAGACCGGTGTTCGGTCCGAGCAGGAAGAACAGGTTGGGCATGTCGGCGACGGTGGTGCCGCGCAGCGCCGCCATGCCTTCGCGGTTCCACCGGTCCACCAGATCCTCGCCATGGGAGCCCTTGATGTCGACGTAGGCGTAGGAGTCGGTGACGTGAAAGCCAGTGGCGAAGATGATGGCGTCGACCTTGTGCTCGGTGCCGTCGACGGTGACGATCCCGTCCCGGGTCACTCGGGCGATACCCGTCGTGATCACCGCGGTCTTCGGGTCTGCGACAGCCTGATAGTAGTTGGGCGAGTAGAGGATTCGTTTGCAACCGGCGGTGTAGTGTGGAGTCAGCTTGCGCCGCAGCTCCTTGTCGTCGACGTTGCGCCGGATATTCCATTTGCCCAGTGCCTCATAAACTTTCAGCACGCCGGGGCGCCTGGTCATCCCGTACGCGGTGCCCTCCAGGAAACCGTAGATGCCCACGCGAACCAGCCCGCGCAGTCCGGGCAGGTAGGCGAACAGCCGTCGCAGCCGGGGCGGGATGGCCGGGTTGGGCCGAGGCACCACCCAGGGCGGTGTGCGCTGGAAGAGCAGCAGTTGGCCAACCGTCTTGACCAGTTCTGGCACGACCTGAATGGCGCTTGCCCCGGTGCCGATTACCGCAACACGTTTGCCGTGCAGGTGTGCATGGTGGTTCCACTGCGCGGTATGGAACGAAGGCCCTTCAAACTCCTCGAGGCCCTCGATCTGGGGGATCGATGGGATGTGCAGGACGCCGGCACCGGAGATCAGGAACTGGGCGACGTACTCCTGCCCGGTCTCGGTGAAGACGTGCCAGCGGTACTCGCTGTCATCCCAGTGCGCGCGGTCAACGTGTGAGTTGAACGTGATGTAGCGGCGCAGCCCGTACTTGTCGGCGACACCATTGAGGTAGTCGAGGATCTCGGGCTGGAATGCGAACGCATGCCGCCAGGTTGCCTTCGGCTCGAAGGAGAACGAGTACAGGTGCGACGGCACATCGCAGGCGGCGCCGGGGTAACTGTTGTCGCGCCAGGTGCCGCCGACCTCGTCGGCCTTCTCCAGGATGAGGAAGTCCACGCCCTGCTTCTGCAGGGCGATGGCCATGCCCAGCCCGGAGAAGCCCGTCCCGATGATCAGCGCCCGGGTGTGCACCGGCGGTGCACCCGTCTCGGGCTGTGTCGAGGATTCGGCGACAGTCATGGTAGATCGGTCTTCCTTGTCAGTGGGCGGGAGTGCGGCAGAGCACCTGCGACCAAAATACCCCGTACCGCAGGTACCGGGTTAGGGACTCAAGCCCTCAGCTGACGGCGTGCTGACGGGGCGCCGCGTTATGAATCGGCAGGTCGGGATCGATCTTGATACCGAGCAGCTCGGCCGTGCCGTCGATGGCGCCGACCATGATCGTGGTCAGGTGCGCGACGAACTCGTCGGGCGGCATGCGGCGCGGGCTGTCAGGCTTGGCGCCCAACCACCAGTCCGTGGCCGAGGCCGCCGAACCGAACGTCGCGAAGGCGGCGAGTTCAATCGCGGCGCGGTCCAGCTCCATCTCACGCAGCTCGTTGTTGAACATCTCGGCCATCGCCAGCGTGATCTCGCGGCCCTCGTTGAGGGCCCGCATGGTCGACTCGGACTGCTCGGGGAACCGGCCCTGGAAGAGGAACCTGAGCACGTTCGGGTGCTGGTCGACCAGGTAGACGTACTGTTCGACGCTGCGGCGGATGACCTCGCGGGCCGGGTCGGTGGCGAAGTTGATCGAGGGGAAGATCGTCGCCCACAGCATGTCGCGCAGTCGCTCGCCGATCGCCTGGAACAGGTCGGACTTGTCGGTGAAGTGCCGGTAGATCTTCGGCTTGGCGGTGCCTGCCTCTTCGGCGATCTCGCGCAGGCTCAACTCGGGCCCAAGCCGGTCGATGGCGCGAAATGCCGCGTCGACGATCTCGGCACGCACCTTCTTGCGATGTTCACGCCAGCGCTCGCTGCGCGCGTCGACCTTGACGCCCGCATCGCCGCCGGCTCTGCGTCTGGACCCTCCGCGCACGCCATGCACTGTACCCGCCCAGTACCCGCTGACCTGGTCAGACCGCGCCCGTGACGACCGGTGGTCGCTCGGCACGAGCCCCCCGGGCTCGTCGGATAGCATCGAGTCAGTAGCTCTGACACCGAGACGAGATGTAGTGACACAACGATTCGATTTGGCAATTGCGGGCGGTGGCCCGGCAGGTTCGGCGGCGGCATGGCAGGCCGCCAAGACCGGCGCACGGGTGGTGGTGCTGGATAAGGCCGAGTTCCCACGTGACAAGCCCTGCGGTGACGGCCTGACCGCGCGTGCGGTCAGCTATCTGCAGAAAATGGGCCTGGCCGAGGAAGTGAGCAAGTTCCACCGGGTGAACCGGGTCACGGTGTTCAGCCCCAGCCAATGGGAGCTGAGCTTCCCCCGCCGCCCCGGCATGCCCGATCACGGCCATGTCGCCCGCCGGCCCGAGCTGGACACACTGCTGCTCAAGCACGCCGAGTCGGCCGGCGCCGAGGTCCGCCAGTCCGCCGAGGTCGTCGGTCCCCTGCTCGACGACAACGGCCGGGTCACCGGCGTGACGCTCAAGAGCGGCGAGAAGGTCCTCGCCGATGCGGTGATCGCCGCCGACGGCGCGTACTCGCCGATCAAGCGGGCGCTGAAGCTGGACTCGGAGTACAACGGCTACTCCGCGATCGCGATCCGGGCCGAGATGCCGGCGAACAAGCCGGACACCGACAGCCTCGACATCTACCTCAAACTGGCCTTCCAGGGCGATCAGCTGCCCGGCTACGGCTGGGTGTTCCCCCTTGGCGGCGGTCGGGTCAATATCGGGCTGGGCTACGTCAACAGCTACAAGAACTGGCAGAAGATCAACGCCACCCAGTTTCTCGGCGAGTTCCTCGACACCCTGCCCGCCGAATGGGACCTGCCGCCCATCGACGAGCTGAAGAAATCCAAGGGTGTGCGGGCGTGGCGGCTGCCGATGGGCTTCACCGCCTGGCCGCCGTGGCGGCCCGGCGTGCTGTTCGTCGGCGACTCGCTGGGCGCAGGCAAGCCGGCCAGCGGTGCGGGCATCTCCAAGGCCCTGGAGTCCGGGCTCGCGGCCGCCGAGTGCGCGTTGGCGGCACTGGAGAACGGCGGCCCGGACGACTTCACCAACTACGCGCAGCGCATGGAGGCGGCCTGGGGCCGCGAATACCGTCGCGGTCGGTACTTCCACAAACTGGCCGGCATTCCCGCGGTCGCCAACGCGGGCATCAAGGTCATCGACAACCCGTTCTTCCGGGACCTGCTGCTGCGTGCGATGTACAAGAAGGCGCAAGGACCCGCCCACACCACGATCCGCTGACGCCTCACAGCATGCAGGAGACGCAGCCCTCGACCTCTGTTCCCTCCAGCGCCATCTGGCGTAGCCGGATGTAGTACAGCGTCTTGATGCCCTTGCGCCAGGCGTAGATCTGCG
>CAZDYH010000194.1:3845-5502 GCA_964509355.1 uncultured Mycobacterium sp. | reverse complement strand
GCTGGATCCGGTACCGGTACCAACCCCGGGATCCCCGCTGACGACGAGTCGAGCCCTGGGCCGAGGGTCGCCGATAACATCCACACCATCGACGCGGAGCCTGAGTACTTCTTCCCGCCGACGGCAGCCGACGAGATGGCGATCTTCGCCTAGATTGCGAACGGAGATCCATGACCACCGATCAGATCACCAGCGACCGCGTGCCGCTGGTGTCCTACCTCGAGCTCGATCCGCCACATCTCGTCGCTGACGAGTGTCAGCAGTGCGGGGCCCGGTTCTTCGACCGGCGCAACGCGTGCGCGTCCTGCGGCGGTGAACGCTTCGAGAGGGTCGATATCGCGACCACCGGAACCGTGCGAACATTCAGCATCGTTGCCGTGAGCGTCCCGGGAGTCGAGGTTCCGTTCGTTGCGGCCATCGTGGACTGCGGCGGCACCAGCGTGCGCGGGATCCTCGTCGACGTGCCAACGGATCCCGAACACATCCAGGTCGGGATGCCGGTCAAACTCGTCACGATCTCGCAGGGCGTCGACGACGCCGGCGTCGAAGCGATCGGC
Source organism: uncultured Mycobacterium sp. (assembly GCA_964509355.1). Taxonomy (GTDB): domain Bacteria; phylum Actinomycetota; class Actinomycetes; order Mycobacteriales; family Mycobacteriaceae; genus Mycobacterium. The sequence continues at coordinate 4,945 of CAZDYH010000194.1, read as the reverse complement.
TACGGCTTCGCCCCGGTAGCCGAGACATCCGAAACGGACAACCGATGAGCGATTCTGTCTGGATTCTCGGGATCCATATGACGAAGTTCGGCAAGCATCCCGATCTCGACGAGGTGGATCTCGCATCCGAGGCCGCCCGCGGCGCCCTGACCGACGCCGGCGTGGGGATCAAGGACATCGGCATACTCGCCGCCGGGAACCTGATGAAATCCGCCGAAGGCATCGGGCAGAAACTCCAGAAGCAGATCGGCCAAACGGGGATCCCCGTCTTCAACGTGGCGAATGCCTGTGCCACGGGTGCCACCGCGGTGCGCGTCGCGCATATGGCGCTACGAGCCGGTGAAGCCGACTTCGGTCTGGCTGTCGGGGTGGAAAAGCTTTCCGGCGCCGGCCTTCTCGGAGCTCCGAAGTCCAAGGCGGACAACCGATGGAAGCCCCACGGGCGCTTCGGCGCCGTGACAGGGTTGGAGGGCCGGACCGGCACCAACCTGATGCCCGGCGTCTTCGCGCAGATCGGCCTGGAGTACGGACACCGTTACGGCGGAACCGATCTGGAACTGTTCGCGCGCATCGCCGAAAAGAACCACGCGCACTCGACATTGAATCCGCTGGCGGCCTACCAGAAGCGGTTCACCCTCGAGCAGATCATGAACGACGTGATGATCTCCTACCCGAACACCAGGTCGATGTGCTCGGCCAACTGCGACGGCGCCGCAGCGGCGGTACTCGTCACCGAGAGCAAGTTGCGTACCCTCTCACTCGCACAGCAACAACGCGCCGTCAAGATCAGCGCATCAGTCCTGACCAGCGACCCGTGGCAAGAGGCCTGCCAGGTGCTCCCCGATATCAACACCCTGACGCGCCAGGCCGCCGCCGCCGCCTACGAGCAGGCCGGTATCGGGCCCGACGAACTCGACCTCGTCGAACTCCACGACTGCTTCGCCACCGCCGAACTCGTCCACTACGACAATCTGGGACTCTGCGACCCCGGCGGCGCGGTCGACTTCGTCCACTCCGGAAAAGGCTGGCGCGACGGCGCCATGCCGGTCAACGTCAGCGGCGGACTGGAATCCAAGGGCCACCCCATCGCGGCCACCGGC
>CAZDYH010000194.1:2132-3745 GCA_964509355.1 uncultured Mycobacterium sp. | reverse complement strand
GTCGTGGGCGACGCTGCGCAGCTGGGCGGCCCAGTCCGGATCGGCGGTGTCCACCCGTAGTTGGGTGAACACGATCTCGGCGACGCCGTCGAGCAGTGCCGCCTTGTTCGGTACGTGCCGGTAGAGCACCGTCGGATCCCGGCCCACCTCGTCGCTGAGGTGGCGCATGGACAAGCCGTCCACACCGTCGCGGTCGATGATCCTCAGTGCCGACTGCAGGATCGTCGAGCGGGTGATCTGACCTAAGTCTCGCACCGTGGCCGCGGCAGACGGGTCACCACCATCGGACCCGATCGGCGGTTTCATCATCTCAAGCTGCGGCGGTGTCGGCGTGCACTGTCCCGCAACGCCGTTCGCAACCCACGTCGCGGCCCGACAGTCGAGCCGGCCCCGAATCGAGTGGGCGGGGTGCCGTCAGAACGGAACTTCCGTTCCGAGGCTGTCTCTGGCGCATCGTCGCTCGTGGCGATCAGGAAACCGTCGGGAAGCGCCAGTTTGTGGATGGTCCGCAGCGTCAGCAGATACTGGCGCACCAGCGAACCAGTGGTGTACGGCAGGTCGTACTTGTCGCACAGCGCGCGCACTCGCGTGGCGATCTGGGCGTAGCGGTTACTGGGAAGGTCCGGAAACAGGTGATGCTCGATCTGGTAACACAAGTTGCCGCTCGAGAACGCCAGCAGTGGGCCGGCATTGAAGTTCGCCGCACCCATCATCTGTCGCAAGTACCACTCGGACCTGGTTTCATGTTCGAGCGCGGCGGCGGTGAATTTCTCTGCACCGTCAGGGAAGTGCCCACAGAAGATCACGACGTACGCCCACAGGTTGCGCAGAACGTTGGCTGCAGCGTTGGCGGCCAGGGTTCTGCGCCAACGAGAGAGGCTGAGAGCGGGAAAGAACACGTAGTCTTTGGCTGTCTGGCGGCCAATCTTCTTGATCAGCGCCCTTTTCTCGGCGGTCTTCCCGGCAGGGGTTGCCGCCCGATCCTGCTCCGAATACAGGTCATGCAGGGCGATGCCCCATTCGAATGTGAACGCCAACAGCAGGTTCCGAAGCGGCTGCAGCAGATGAACGGGTTGCCAAGGCTGATCGCGGGTTATCCGTATCACGCCGAAGCCGAGATCGTCGTCCATGCCCAGAACGTTGCTGAACACGTGGTGGCGGTAGTTGTGCGAATACCTCCATTGCGCGGAGAGGCCTGCCATGTCCCACTCCCAGGTGTTCGAGTGGATCTCCGGGTCGTTCATCCAATCCCATTGGCCATGGCTCACGTTGTGGCCGATCTCCATGTTCTCGACGCTCTTGGCAAAGGCCAGCGACGCGGTCCCCAAGACCCAGCCGGCCCTTGACCGGCTGCCCCAGATAATCAGCCGCGCAACAACATCGAGCGTTCTTTGGAACGCGATCGTGCGTCGGATGTAGGCCGCGTCGCGTGCACCGCGTGAATCTTCGATCTCGCAGCGAATCGAGTCGAGTTCGGAACCGAGTGCCTCGATATCTGCCTCGGTCAGATGCGCGTACTCCGCGATGTCGGTGATTGCCATTCGTGTCCTCGGCTCGATCCAACGGCGGACCGTTGGTCGCCGATCACGACCGATCGAGACCGATTGTGACAG
>CAZDYH010000194.1:0-2032 GCA_964509355.1 uncultured Mycobacterium sp. | reverse complement strand
CAGCGCTGAAAGGTCCCTATCAGATACCGCTACGGATTCGGTCGCCGAGCGCCTAATGAGTTCGCCGAACCTAGTCTTTAAGGCAATGGGCTTGCCGCCACATGTGTACCACGCTGACCAGCAAGGTCAGGGCGAACGGATGCCGTGGTCAACGTGATCCACTCTGTCGCGCTCACAGCGGAATTTCCAAAGCCTCTGGCTAGAGCGCAAAAGCCGAACAATTCAGAGGTCCATCTCGTTTCGGTGCGCGGAATACGGCAAGCGAGTAGCGTCCAACACACTGTGTCAACGGGTGCTTGGACGTCCCGATCCCACAGAAAACTACATGACGATCAGCGAATTCTCGAGGCTATATAGCGCAAGTGTGAAGTATCAGTTGACGGCTGGCAGCAGTGCCCTCCAAAGCCGGAAACTGCACAGCAGATATATCGGGAGGGGCAGTGGACATCGTGCTTGGGGTGTCGATGACACCCACGACCGTCCGCATGGTGCTGGTTGAAGGCGAAAGGGCCGATGGCCTCACCGTCGAGAACGACGTCTTCGAGACCGCTCGTATCGACGGCGCCGCAACTTCCAGCACGTCGGAACAGGTGAGCTCCGCGGTCCTGGGAACCCGGGAGAGCGCGCTCGCTGGCGGCCATCACCTGGTCGCCACAGGGGTGGCGTGGAGTGACCACGCCTGCCAAGCGGCCGAGTTGCACCAGAGCCTAGCCGCGCGCGAAATCGAAGACGTGACACTGGTTTCCGAACTGCGCGCTGCGGGCGCGCTCGCCCAAGCCGTCGGCCAGGCCCTGGCCCACGACACGACGGCATTGATGTTCATCACGCGCGATACCGCGACGCTCTCGGTTGTCGAGACCGCCGACGGGTCGATCGGGACAGTGCTCCGTCGAAAGCTCCGCGGCTCAGATGCGCTCGCCGTGCTGACCGAGATGGCGACGGATCTCGACGCCCACGAGTCTCGGCCGCAAGCCCTGTTCGTCGTCGGCTCCGGCGTGGACATCACCCCGGTGAAATCGCACCTGGAAGACCGCGTGCTGCTCCCCGTCATTGCACCCGAGGACCCCGAACTGGCGCTGGCCCGTGGCGCGGCGCTGGCCGCGGCCAACGCACCCCGATTAGAAGCGTCCACCACTGGCCTCGCGTATTCCAAGGATCCTGACGGCACGCCCTTGGATCCTGTGGGCGCGATTGCCGGTGCCACTGGGCCCTTGAGCCTCGCCGAGGCGGCCACGCAGCTTGCCCCTGTCGTCAACTCCGCCGCCGTCAGAGCTGACAGCGGCGGAGAGTTCGATCACGCCCCGGAACGCCGCTGGCTGTTCGTTCCGGTGGGCAGCTCGCTGGCCGCGATCTTCGTGATCGGTGTTGTGGCTCTGGTCATCACGGTGGCGGCCAACGTCCGGCCGACGGCCGATCAGCGTCGAGGCCTTATCGAGCAGGCCATCCCGCCCAGCACTATGGCGCCGGCGTCACCGATCGCGCAGGAAGCGCCACCTGCACAGATTCCGCCTGCTGTGCCGCAGGCCCAACCCGCTCCAGAGCAACCGACGCCGGAGGCCATCTCGAACCCGGTGACAGTGGTGCGGCAGGCTCCACGCACGGTGGTTGTCGAGGCCCCCGCGGTGAAAGCACCGGCTGCGGCACCCAAGCCGGCGGCGCGCGCGGTTGCGGGAGACACCCCGACGGCTGCCCCCCAGCTACCGGCTCCGATGGTAACGCTCCCGGCGGCTGTTCCCCAGCTGCCGGCTTCAGCGGTAACGCCCCCGGCGGTGACTCCGACGCTGCTGCCGCCAGCCATACTGCTGCCGCAGATCACGGTGGCGCCGATCCTCCGCGCTCCGACGCAGGACCCGTCGGGGGCGCTTTTCCCTTGGTCCCCAACGTCGTTGTGGATTCCGACACAGCCGTCACAGCCCCAGCAAATCCCGCAGGACCCGCAGACCGCGCACCAGCCGTTAGTCTCGCTGCTGCAGAAAATCCTGCAATGGCCGCAGCAGCAACCTCCCCAAGCGACGCCAACCGCGCAGTGGCC
>CAZDYH010000193.1:2203-5551 GCA_964509355.1 uncultured Mycobacterium sp. | reverse complement strand
CTTTGCACCACTTGAGCCGCGCCGCGCGCCGTTCGCTCGGTAGCCGCTGTCGCCGGGCCGGGAGCCTGCGTGCTCGTATCGATCAGCACCACCACATCGGCACCGCGGTCGGTCAGTCGTTCGGTGACGTGCAGGCTCCCGCGTCGGGCGCTCACCGGCCAGTTGACGGTGCGCAGGTGGTCACCGGGCACATATTCGCGAACGTCGGCGTACTCGACACCTGGGCCGATGTGGCGGGTGAGGTGGGTGCCCGGGCGATCGGGCAACTCCGTGCGCGGGAGCACCGTCGATTGCGGCGGGACCATCGGGAGCACGTAGACCTCGGCGGCGTCGACCGTTGCCGTGCCGGACAGTAACCCGCCGCGCGCAACAGCGTCGATCCGGGCCCGGACGGGATAGCGACCCCAGCGTTCGGCCGACACCACAACCGTTTTCAGCTCGTCCGAACTGCCGTCGAGGACCTCGAGTCGCATGCCCGCGACGGCCGAGACCGTGAGTTTTACCCCCACGTCGTCCGATTCCGCCGTTGCCCACGTCCTGAGCTGCGTCTGCTCCGTTTCAAAGCAGCGCACCAAGCCGGGCTCGGAGTGCACATGAACCTTCGACACCGGCCGTTGCCAGCCGATCGAACACAACACACCGAGCAGCGGCGCCGCGAACGCAACGAGCTGCCAGCGCGATCCAATCAACGCAGCCGCAAGGGCCACTCCTGTGCAGGTGGCGATCGCTCGCGTCAGAGGCGATGCACGCCAGCGCAACTCGGCTTCCGCGATCACCCTGTACCGCCGGTCACGGAGTGCGCCGACTCGCCCTTGGAACCGGCAACCGCCGCAACAGTTCCTCCACGACATTCGAACCGTGGATGTTGCGCACCCACATCTCTGGCCGCAAGCTGATTCGGTGCGCAATCGCCGGAACGGCGAGCGTCTTGACGTCCTCGGGTATCACGTAGTCCCGGCCAAGCAGCAGGGCGCGCGCGCGGGCGAGTTGGACCAGGTCGAGCTCGGCTCGCGGGCTGGCACCGACTGCGACCTGCGGATGTTTTCGGGTGGCCGTCGCCAGCGACACCACATAGTCCAGGATGTCCTCGTGCACGGTCACCTGCTCCACCGATTCACGCATCGCCAGGAAGTCGTGCGTGTCCACGACCTGATTCACCACCAGTTCGGCCGAACCTCGTTCGAGGCGGCGGCGCAACATCGAGGTCTCGTCCCGCTGCGACAGGTATTTGATCTCGAGCCTGATCGCGAACCGGTCCAACTGCGCCTCGGGTAACGGATAGGTGCCCTCGTACTCGATGGGGTTGTCCGTGGCCAGGACGATGAACGGCGCAGCCAACTTATGGGTTTCGCCGTCGATACTGACTTGGCCTTCTGCCATCGCCTCGAGCAACGCCGCCTGGGTCTTGGGTGGCGTCCGGTTGATCTCGTCGGCGAGCAGCAGATTGGTGAAGATCGGCCCGGGACGGAACTCGAAGCGACCTGATTGCATGTCGTAGATGGTCGAGCCGAGCAGGTCTGCGGGCAGCAGATCCGGCGTGAACTGCACACGGGTGAATCCGAGTCCCAATGCTGCGGCGAAGGATCGCGCGATCAGCGTCTTGCCCAGACCGGGGAGATCCTCGATCAGCACATGCCCGCGCGCGAGCACGGTGGTGAGGATGAGCGTGAGCGCAGAGCGCTTTCCCACCACTGCCCGCTCGATTTCATCGAGCACCGCCTCGGATTGGGCGCTGGTCGCCGTGACCGGCATGGTCATACCCGCTCCAATCGTTGCAAGATTTCGTCGAGTACCGCACGGCCCGGCCCGGGCTCGCGGCCACCTGTTCGCACGATGTTCTCCGGATCCACCCATTGCCACAGTTCCGCGCCGAAAAGCATTAGGCCAGTGGCTTGCAACGCTGCCGAATCCTTGGCCTGCCGCTGGCCGGTTGCCATTTGGAACTCCCTCGCCAGCCTGGGACGCAGGTGGCGATCCCAGTCCGCTCGGGTGGATTCCGACCGACGGATCAATGCCTCGGTTTGGGACATCCAGCGCCGCAACGATTCTCCTGGATCATCAGAGTTCGACTCGGCGGGCGCCGGCCCAATCGGGTCTACCAGGAACCAGCGGACAGCGAGCAGCACCACAGCCACCACAACACCCGAACCCCACAGCACGAACCTACGATCGGGCAGGAAGAGTGCATACAGCTCCACTCCTATCACCAGGCAAAGGCCTACGGCCATTAACCTCCCCACGTCGCTTCGCTCCCGCCCGCCGGATAGCTTCTTCATGCCACACTCCGCAGTTCCGCGAGCACCAGCTGAAGCACGCGCACCGCGACCTCACGATGTCTCTCGTTCATCACGTGCGGACTGAACCGCGCCTCGGCGAACAGGTCGACCAGCTCCGTGGCGCTGTCGGCCTGCAGCGCACGGCTTTCGATCGCTCGGGCCAGCACCTCCGATGGGGTGTCCGAGTCCCGCGGAACGGCTCCCGGAGCATTCGTGAGTCCGCGTTCCATCGCCGCGTAGCACGCGATGATGGCCGCCCGTGGTTCGCGGCTGAGGTCCCCGATCTCGGCCAGCCCCAGTTCGGCTGCCCGCGCGAGCGATTCCGATCCAGACGCGGGGATGGGTGGCTCGGAACCATCGTCGCCGAGAATGTACGAATTCGCTACGCGTCGCTTCCTGCGGAAGGCGACAACCGTTGCGACGGCGAACAGCAGGAACAGGATCACCGTGGTCGCAACGAGGTACCCGGAGGTGTTCCCGCCCGCTTCCGGTTGCGGGGGCTGAGTTGGCGGGGCGGGACCGTCGCTGCGCGGAGCAGTGCTCGATGCCGTTCCCGGCGCGGGTTGATCGACACCGTGCTGCGCGCTCAGTCGGGTGAGCAGGATGACGATCAGCAGCCAGGCGAGGATCACGCCGAGTCCGATCAGCAGAGACCGCCACGTCGGCCGCACCCACTTGTCGCCAGCCGTTTTTCGCAGGTCGCCGCCGGTGTCCGCGACCGGGCGCGGGTCCCGCGGCGACGTGATCACGGCGATCGCGATGATCACCGCCGACACGCCGAGCAGCGCGACAACGGCAAGCAGGCTCACCGGACTGCCGGTCGGCTGATCGCGGGGTGCGCGCTCGCCGCCAGGCAGGTACCCACGCAGCGCAGCGGCAGCGAGGACCAAGAGCACGATCACAGCGATCACGCGCCCTGTCGCCTTGTCGATACCGGTCATCGGCACACCACTCGACTGGTTGCTCGCCGCCGTTGCGGCAGTTGGGCTTGCCCCATACTGGCATGTACGGCTGGCCGCGCGCCAGAAACGCGGCGCCCCTGCCCGTAGGCTTCACCGGCCGGGACGCGTTC
>CAZDYH010000193.1:0-2103 GCA_964509355.1 uncultured Mycobacterium sp. | reverse complement strand
GCATTTCTGCGGAGAGTGCGGAGCGCCGATTGCCCCACCGGAAGCAGCGGTTTCGTGGCCTGCGGGCGCTTCCGGGACTGCGCACATCGGCCCGCTTGACAGCACTGAGAACCGACCGTGGTACCGGAAGCCGCGGTTGGTTCTCTTGGCGTCGATCGCGGCCGCTTTCCTGATCTCGCTGGGGATTGTTGCGACCGTCGCCACGCGGGACAAGCCGCCCTCGGCGACTAGTGTCGCTGAGTGGTGGTCACGGGCCAGCGTGCACGTTCAGCAACTGGCGAACGCGCTCAACGATGTGGAGAACTCCGGAAGTACCGCCGAAGACCAGGCAGCGTGTTCGGAACTCCACAACGCCGTCGCGGTCGATCTGCAGGCTGACATGCCCACCCCCGACCGGGATTTGACGGCTGCGGTCCAATCGATGATCGACGACGTGCACGGCGCAGCGGAACTCTGCAGGTCAACGCCATCCCCAAGCGTCAGCGATCTCGCTCAGTTCAATTCGTACCTTTTGCAGGGGGCTGCCCATCTCGAGACGGCAAGGGGCATTCTGGCCAACTACGGGATTACCTTTTAGAGAGCCGAATTCGCGGCGTTCGGCGTATTCCGCGGAACGCACACGGGGGAGGGCGGGCCGATGCCGCCGACGGGAAGAGCGCGGAGACCGACTACGTCTACGTCATGGACTTCGACGGTGACGTCAGGCCACCTGCGCACCGAGAACCCGGCGCAGACCGGCGGCAGCCCGGTCACCGATCCGGCCGAACACCAGCCGCAGGCCCAGGTCGCCTATGCGCAGCACGCCGTTCAGGCGGAGGTCTGCGTCGTAGGTGACGACCGATCCGGTGCCGTCGGGCTCGACCGTGATCCGGTCGATCGACGTGAACGTGCGGCTGCGGGCCACCACGAGGAGGTTTCGCGGGGCGTCGTGCTCCTCGGTCACGTACCGCAATGTCAGGTCGCGGCCTGGACCGGCGACGGTGACGTCGAACACGGTGTCCGGGCCGCCGCCCGAGCCCTCCACCTGCTTGACGGCCTTCACGCCGGGATCCCACTCGGCGAAGTTGCGCAAGTCGGCCATGTAGGCGAACACCTCCTGCGGAGTCCTCGCGGTCTTCACCTTCGTCACGTAGCGCGCCATGTCCGCTCCTTTCGATCACGTCCAGTGTGCGCCCGTTCCGCCTGCGCTTGTCCTCTCTGCCGGCTTCTCGGGCCCCTAAGTGACGAATTTCTCATTTCCCGGGACCGAGACAAGCGCTGGCGCGATTGGGATCCGAGTGGCGCCACCAATCGGGAGTGTGCAGATGATCCGGCCGGTCCTCTCCTAACCGGCTACAGGCCCTGTAGGGCCGGTAGTTGAAGCAGGTTGGGCAAGTTGGTTTGAAGCAGGTTGGGCAAGTCGCCGTTAGCGAGCGACGACATCATCGCGGGGCAGAACGTTGATATCGCAATGCTGGTGAACAAGCCCGTCAGGGGCGCGGACATGCCGTTGCCGGCCACGGAAGACGCAATGGTGGCGAACGTCGCACCGGGCTGGACCAGCAACGGACAGATCGACTGGCCTAGTTCAACCGTGCTTGCCGGATCGTTGTATGCCACGCCGGCGTTGTTCAGCGCGGCGAGGAATGAGTCGGCCCCAGAAACCGTGTCTGCGTGCGCCGGCGCCGCTAACGTTGCGGTCGCGGTGATGAGGCCGACGGACACCGCCAGCAAGCGAACGGCCATTGCCCGACTGCCCGCTCGCACGATCCAGTTGCGACGGTTTCTCTGTGCGGCCATGTCGGACTCCTCATCTGTTGGGGGAGTGAACTGTGCACTCAAGGCACCCAGTTCGCTTTGGGAACGCAGAAACGCGGTCATATGGCAGGTTCGGTAACGGAAGGTTTTTCGTTACCGCTCAGAGTCACGACACGTCGGTTGCCATCCGGTCGTAGGATGACTGAGGAGGGTCGGGGAAGATCCTAGGGAGACCTACGATGATGGGCATAACTCGTCGTTTGGCAATGATCGTCGCGGCCGCGCTCGCGCCATTCGCATTCATGACGCTGGTGTCGCCGGGGGTGAGTCACGCAGCCGAGTGCGGCCAAGGGACCATATTCGACC
>CAZDYH010000192.1:3323-5589 GCA_964509355.1 uncultured Mycobacterium sp. | reverse complement strand
TGGTGCCCTCGGTGAGATTCGAACTCACACTGGACGGGTTTTGAATCCGTTTCCTCTGCCAGTTGGGATACGAGGGCTGGCGTTCATGCGGCTTCCCACCATAGAGGATGTGCTGCGCACGCCCGCCCGCGGCCGATTGGGAGCAACGTGAGTTGCGACGTCACAGCCCCGAGGTCGCTCATCGCGGTTCCCCGCGACACAATGGCGTGATGACCGGGCCAACGACCGACACCGACGGGCTCAAGCCACACCGGGTCCTCATCGCCGAGGACGAAGCCCTCATCCGGCTGGACTTGGCGGAGATGCTGCGAGAAGAGGGCTACGAGGTCGTCGGTGAGGCCGGTGACGGCCAGGAAGCCGTCGAGCTGGCTCAGAAGCTACGGCCCGACCTGGTGATCATGGACGTCAAGATGCCCCGGCGCGACGGGATCGATGCCGCCTCGGAAATCGCCAGCAAGCGCATCGCGCCGATCGTCGTGCTCACCGCGTTCAGCCAGCGTGAACTCGTCGAACGTGCCCGGGATGCCGGTGCGATGGCGTACTTGGTCAAACCGTTCTCCATCACCGATCTCATTCCGGCCATCGAGATGGCGCTCAGCCGGTTCAGTGAGATCTCCGCGCTGGAGCGCGAGGTCGCGACATTGTCCGACCGGCTCGAGACCCGCAAGCTTGTTGAGCGCGCCAAGAGTTTGCTGCAGGCCAAACAGGGGATGGGCGAAGCCGAGGCTTTCAAGTGGATTCAGCGTGCCGCCATGGACCGACGGACCACCATGAAGCACGTCGCGGAGGTCGTGCTGGAAACGCTCGGCACCCCCGAAGACGACTCGCCCGCCGGCTAGGCAAGCGCGAGATCTGCGTTAACAGTACGTTTCCGCGCCGGTCGATAGTTCCGGGACGATGCCCCTGACCGTGGGCTTTGGGCTTTTCGGCCAAGAAGTAACCGCCGTAGGTTCGCCAACATCCCGCGCTCCGGCCATGCGTTGGCTATGTTCTACCCGAAGCGTCGAGGGTCCGGTCCGGGTGCGGCCTGGGTTGTCGGTGCCGATATCCCATTGACCCGGAGGTGAAACGTGCGCGGTCACGCGACACGGAGTGCATTCGCTCTGAGTTCGGCAGCCTTGGTTGTGTTGGGCATTGCCGGCTGTAACCAGTCCTCGCCGAGTGAGGAATCTTCACAAACCAACCTGAGGATCGTCGAACAGGTTCAGGTCGATCAGAACGGCGTGGAGGTCAAGACGGAGGGGGGCGCAACGCCGGCGGATCCCGCCGGGGACGGCAAGGCCAACTGCCCGCCGTTGTCGCTGGCGATGGCCGGTGCGCTGAACGGGCCCGACGCCGCCCTGGGCATCAATATCAAGAACGGCATTCAGCTGGCCGTCGACCAGCACAACGCCGCCAACCCCGGCTGCCAGGTCCAGTTGAAGACGTTCGACACCGAGGGCGACCCGCAGAAGGCGACCGCGATCGCACCGCAGATCGTCGACGACGCGTTCACCATCGGGCTGATCGGCCCGGCGTTCTCGGGCGAGACGAAGGCCACCGGTTCGGTGTTCGACCAGGCGGGCCTCGTCGCGGCCACCGCGTCGGCCACCAACGTCACGCTCTCCGAAAACGGCTGGAAGACGTTCTTCCGCGGGCTGGCCAACGACGGAGTGCAGGGCCCGTCGGTGGCTAATTACATGAAGAACACCCTCGGTCACAAGAAGGTGTGCGTCGTCGACGACAGCACCGATTACGGTCTCGGCCTCGCGCAGGCGGTGCGCGAGACCCTGGGCCCAGTCGCCGACTCGGCGTGCAACATCTCGGTGAAGAAGGGTGACAAGGACTTCTCGGCCGCGGTGACCCAGGTCAAGGGCCAATCGCCGGATTCCGTCTTCTACAGCGGTTACTACGCCGAAGCGGCCCCGTTCGTCCAGCAGCTGCGCGACGGCGGCGTGACGGCGCCGTTCGTCAGCGCGGACGGCGCCAAGGACCCGGAGTTCGTCAAGCAGGCCGGCGAGTCGGCGAAGGATGCCATCCTGTCGTGCCCGTGCGGCCCGGCCACCGGCAGCTTCGCCGACGAGTACACCAAGAAGTTTGGCCAGGAGCCGGGCACCTACAGCACGGAGGGCTACGACCTGGGCACGATCATGCTGAAGGGTATCGACGCCGGGAAGATCACCCGTCCCGATCTGCTCGACTTCGTGCGCACCTACGACGGTCAAGGAGTGGCACGCAAGTACCAATGGACCGACAAGGGTGAACTGACGACGACCTTGATCTGGAT
>CAZDYH010000192.1:2049-3223 GCA_964509355.1 uncultured Mycobacterium sp. | reverse complement strand
TACAAGGTTCAGTAGTCGCTGACAGCGAGGCGCGTCCGAGACCACGCAGTCTCGGGCGCGCACTCGCTCAGACCCCTTTCTCGAGGAGCCCGCCACAGGATGAACCCGGATTGCATCGGCCAATACGCTTGTCTTGCGGGCAATATCGGGTTCAACCTCGAAGGTCTGCGAAACGGCTTCTGGCAGCTGACAATCGACGGCTTGTCCTGGGGCGCGATCTACGCTCTCGTCGCCGTCGGTTACACCCTGGTATTCGGCGTGCTGCGGCTGATCAACTTCGCGCATTCCGAGATCTTCATGCTCGGCATGTTCGGCACCTACTTTGCGCTCGATGTGATTCTCGGCTTCACCCCCAGCGGCAATGCCTATAACAAGGGCGTCCTGCTGACGGTGGTGTATCTGGGGATCGCCATGCTGTTCGCGATGGCGGTGTCCGGGACGGCGGCTATCGGGTTGGAGGCTGTCGCCTACCGGCCGCTACGCAAGCGCAACGCGCGTTCGCTGACCTTCCTGATCACCGCCATCGGCATGTCGTTCGTGATCCAGGAATTCGTCCACTTCGTGCTCCCGAAGATCCTCAAGGGATACGGCGGCAGCAACGCGCAGCAGCCGATCACCTTGGTGGTGCCCAAGACGCAGTTCACCATCTTCGGCGCCACGGTCTCCAACGTCACCCTGGTGATCATCTCCGCGGCGTTCGTCCTGGCGTTGCTCACCGACATCGCGATCAACCGGACCAAGTTCGGCCGTGGCATTCGCGCGGTCGCCCAGGATCCGACGACGGCGACGCTGATGGGGGTTTCGCGCGAGCGCATCATCATGACGACGTTCCTCATCGGCGGCCTGCTGGCCGGCGCGGCCGCGCTGCTCTACACCCTCAAGGTGCCGCAGGGCATCATCTACTCGGGCGGCTTCCTGCTCGGCATCAAGGCGTTCTCCGCGGCCGTGCTCGGCGGTATCGGCAACCTGCGCGGAGCACTGCTCGGCGGGCTGCTCCTGGGCATCATGGAGAACTATGGGCAGGCCGTCTTCGGCACTCAGTGGCGCGATGTCGTCGCATTCGTGCTGCTCGTTCTGGTGCTGCTGGTCCGTCCTACCGGGATACTCGGTGAGAGCCTCGGGAAGGCACGAGCATGAGTTCCAGCGAGGAGCCGAAGGCGGATCGCGCATCTGG
>CAZDYH010000192.1:0-1949 GCA_964509355.1 uncultured Mycobacterium sp. | reverse complement strand
TGGCGCTGCTGCCGCTGTATACCCCGCCCTTCCTGGACACCCCCGGCATCAGCTTCGGCGGGGTGATGGCCCAGTTCGCGATGATCGCGCTGATCGCCATCGGCCTCAACGTCGTCGTCGGGCAGGCCGGCCTGTTGGACCTGGGCTACGTCGGCTTCTACGCTGTCGGGGCTTATACCGTCGCCCTGCTCACCAGCCCCGACAGCCCCTGGAACAGGCTCAGCCCCACGGGCTTCTTCAGCACTCCATGGGCCTGGCTGTCGTGCGTGCCGCTGGCGATGGCCATCACCGCGCTGGCCGGGCTGATCCTGGGCACACCCACCCTGCGGCTGCGGGGGGATTACCTGGCGATCGTCACCCTCGGGTTCGGCGAGATCATCCGACTGCTTGCGGACAACCTTTCGGATGTCACCAACGGCTCGCGCGGGCTGAATCAGATCGCTTACCCGCGGCTGTTCGAAAGCGAGAAGATGCCCAACGGCGTCTTCTCCAGCGGGAACTCCTCGGGCGACGCCAACTACGGCACCTGGTGGTTCTGGCTGGGCCTGATCCTGGTTGCGATCGTGCTGCTGCTCGTCGGCAACCTGGAACGCAGCCGGGTGGGCCGCGCATGGGTGGCGATCCGTGAGGACGAGGATGCCGCCGAAGTCATGGGCGTCAACACATTCCGCTTCAAACTGTGGGCGTTCGTGATCGGAGCCGGTATCGGCGGTCTGTCCGGTGCGCTCTACGCGGGACAGGTGCAGTACGTCGCGCCGACGAACTTCAACATCATCAACTCGATGCTGTTCCTGAGCGCCGTGGTACTCGGCGGACAGGGCAACAAGCTGGGTGTCATCTTCGGCGCATTCGTCATCGTTTACCTGCCCAACCGCCTGCTCGGTGTGCACTTCCTCGGCATCAACATGGGCGACCTGAAGTACCTCTTCTTCGGTCTGGCACTGGTGGTGTTGATGATCTTCCGACCGCAGGGGTTGTTCCCCGTCCGCCAGCAGCTGCTGGCCTACGGCAGGCGCGCCCGCGAGCTGCTGCGGTCCGGCACCGAGAAGAAGGAGGTGGCCGCATGAGCAGTCCGGACGCGGCTGTCGACGAAGACCTCGCCGGCCTGCACCGCGAAGTTCACGCCGCCGAAGGCGAAACCCTCTTGCAGACCGAGGATCTGACGGTCAAGTTCGGCGGCCTCGTCGCACTGGACACCGTGACGTTCGATATCCGCCGCGGCGAGATCCTGGGCCTGATCGGCCCCAACGGCGCCGGAAAGACAACCTGCTTCAACGCCATCACCGGTGTGTACCGGCCTACCTCGGGTTCGGTGATCTTCGACGGTGCCCCGCTGGGCAGGATCAAACGCCACCAGATCACCCGGCGCGGCATCGCCCGCACCTTCCAGAACATCCGGTTGTTCAGTGAGATGACCGCGCTGGAGAATGTCGTCGTCGGCACCGATGCGCGGCACAAGACCTCGGTGCCCGGCGCCATCTTGCGCACGCCGCGGCACCGGCGGGAGGAACACGAGGCCATCGAACGTGCGGCGGCGCTGCTGGAGTTCGTCGGCATCGCCGCCCGCGGTGAGGAGAAGGCCAAGAACCTGCCCTACGGCGACCAGCGGCGGCTGGAGATCGCGCGGGCGCTGGCCACCGAGCCGAAACTGCTGTGTCTGGACGAGCCGGCGGCCGGCTTCAACCCCAGCGAGAAGGCCGCGCTGATCGACCTCATCCGCAAGATTCGCGACGACGGCTACACGGTGCTGCTGATCGAACACGATATGCGGGTGGTGATGGATGTGACCGACCGAATCGTGGTGCTGGAGTTCGGCCGTAAGATCGCCGACGGCCTGCCCGCCGAGATCCGCGACGATCCGGCGGTGATCGCCGCCTACCTGGGAGTGCCCGATGACAACGTCGACTAGCGATGAGCCGCTTGCGCGAAGAGCAACAGGCAGCGATGAG
>CAZDYH010000191.1:0-5647 GCA_964509355.1 uncultured Mycobacterium sp. | reverse complement strand
CGGCCTAGGACGCCGCCCTCTCACGGCGGTAGCGTGGGTTCGAATCCCATCGGGGCTACACTGCGATGTCGCAAGACATCGGAATGACGCTGAACCCGCATCGGGTTCGGGGTAGTCGAAGAAGCGACACCACATTGCCTTGGACACCGCATGCCATGGGTTCGGTCAGCGGCGACCTGTCCCCGGTTTCCCAGACACCAACTTCGGCCTCGGCTGTGCGATTGGTCGCCTTCGAGCAAATCGAATCATTGCGGAAGCCGGGTCGATATAGTCGCGGCATGATCAAGCGATTGCTGGGCCTGGCCGGGGTTTCCGCGCTGGTGAGTCTGATGCTCACCGTGCCGACTGCGAGTGCCGATGACCAGAGCGCAATCTTCGAGAAGGTGACGGACTCGATCGTCTACCTCTCGATCGACTACGCGGGCTATGTTCGCATCCCGGCCGAGAGGATGGAGAGCGGTGAGGGCGCCTGGTCGAAGGAGGCCACGGTCAGCTACACGTGCAGCGGGTTCGTGGTGGATCCGTCCGGTTTCATCGCCACGGCAGGGCATTGTGTCGACATCGACGCTACGGTGAAGGCCGCCATCCGCGAGCAGTTCGTGGTTGATGCGGTCGACGCCGGCACGCTAGACGAGTCTTCCGCGGAATCCTTCCTGGCCAGTGCGAATGACGAGCAATGGGACGTCGAAGGCAAGGAACCCGAATCGCCCATCGATCGCACCGTCACGGTGATTCAGCCCGACTCTCCGAATCGGGTGATTGATAGGCCCACCACTGCGCAGGTGGTGGACATCCAGAAGTTCGATGACGGCGACAACGCGCTGCTCAAGGTGACCGGGGTTCGGCCACTCAAGCCGCTCGCGGTCGCGGAGACGGCTCCCAAACCCGGCCAGGCACTGACGGCCGTGGGTTTTCCGGGCTCCGTGGAAGAGGTAGTGGACCCGAACCGTCTGCAGCAGCCCAGCTTCAAGTCCGGCACGGCGTCCAGCCAGCAGGTTAAGGCTAGTGGCGCGCCGACCATCGAGATCAACGCGGACGTGTCCGGTGGCATGAGCGGCGGACCGACCGTGGACAACGACACCGGCGAGGTACTGGGAATCAACTCCTACGGGATCGTCGGCGAAGACCAGAACTTCAACTTCATCACCGATGCGCCGACCCTGCGGGCCTTCCTGCAGAAGAACGGTGTTCAGTTGGCCGCGCCCGCTCCCACGAAGAAGTCCTTCCCCTGGATGTGGGTAATCATCGGGGTGGTCGTGGCCGCGGTCGTGGCGGCGCTGGTTGTGCTGCTGGCGTTGCTGGGGCGCAGGAAAGGCGGTCAACCACCCGTACCGGTCGGCTCATCGCAACCCTCGGCTTACCCGCAACCGCCGGCTTACCCGCAACCGCCGGCTTACCCGCAGCCGCCGGCTTACCCGCAGCCGCCGGCGCAGGCTAGTCAAGGGACGCCCTACCCGCCTCAGTCACCTCCGGCGCCTCAGTCACCTCCGACTCCGCCGACTCCGCCGACTCCGCCGGAGCCCCCCACCGGGTCGGGCTGACCGCTCCCGGCGTTCGCGCTACGGCGCCGGCGCTGTCGATCCACCCACCGGCATGTGCGGCAGTCCCAGCTTGCGGTGGTCCCACGAGCGGGTCCGGTGACCGACGATGCGCACCGCGACGCGCTTGTTCATCATCATCTCGACCGCCGGCTTCATGTCCTCGCTGTAGGGACCGTAGTAGCGCTCCCAGACGCTCACCCCGACCTTGAAGATCGTGTCGGGATCGTCGACGATCTCGGCAGTGCCCTCGAAGGAAACCCCGCGCAGGGTGTCGTAGGTCAGGCCGTCTTCGAGCAGGAAGCTGACCCGTGGGTCGCGCTTGAGGTTCACCGCCTTCTGCGACTTGGCCTTGGTCTCCAGCCAGATCTGGCCGTCGACCACCCCGAACCACATCGCGGTGAGATGCGGCTGGCCGTCCGGGCCGACGGTGGCCAGCGTCCCGGTACGGCTGCCCGCGACGAAGTCGGCGACCTCGGCCTCTCCCATGACGATCTGCGCGCGCTGTTTGGTACCCATGCCGCCAGTCTGTCAGGCACTCACAGCCGCCGGGTGAGTGCCTCGGCCGCGGCCACCAGGTCGGCGGCCCATCGCGCCCCGGGCCGTCGGCCCATCCGGTCGATCGGGCCTGACACCGAGACGGCGGCGATCACCGCACCCCGGCCGTCACGGACCGCCGCCGACACGCTGGCCACCCCGGGCTCCCGTTCGGCGGCGCTCTGCGCCCAGCCGCGCCGACGTACCTCGGCGAGTGACCGCTCGGTGAACGTCGCCGAAGGCAGCACCGCCTGCTGGGTGGCGGCATCGCTGTAAGCCAGCAGCACCTTCGCCCCGGAACCGGCGTTCATCGGCAACCGCGCACCGACCGGTACCGTATCGCGAAGTCCCGCAGGCGGTTCCAGTGCAGCAACGCAGATCCGTGCGGTTCCCTCGCGACGGTACAGTTGCACGCTCTCGCCGGTGATCTCCCGCAGCCCGGGCAGCACCACCGCGCCGGCGGCAAGCAACGGATCGTTGACATGCGCCGCGAGTTCGGTGACGGCGGGGCCCAGCCGCCAACGCCCTTCGCCGTCGCGGGCCAGCAGTCGATTGGCCTCCAAGCCCGCGGCCAGCCGGTGCGCGGTGGCCCTCGGCAGCCCGGTGCGCTCGCACAGTTCGGCCAGCCCGCATGGCGACTCCGCGATCGTGTGCAACACACCCACCGCTTTGTCAAGGACGCCGATACCGCTATCCTTTCTCACAAGGAGATACTAGCGTCCCAGATTGTGAGATAGTCGATTATGAGCGCCGTCGATAAACCGCGCACCATGGCCGAGAAGGTTTGGGAGGACCACGTCGTCGCCTCCGGCACCGGCACCGGCGCGGCGCGCGAGCCCGATCTGATCTACATCGACCTGCATCTCGTGCACGAGGTCACCAGCCCGCAGGCCTTCGACGGGCTGCGCCTGGCCGGCCGGGGAGTGCGGCGGCCCGATCTGACGATCGCCACCGAAGACCACAACGTGCCCACGATCGACATCGACAAGCCGATCGCCGATCCGGTCTCCCGCATCCAGGTGGAGACGCTGCGGCGCAACTGCGCCGAATTCGGCATCCGCCTGCATCCGATGGGTGACGCCGAGCAGGGCATCGTGCATGTCGTCGGACCCCAGCTGGGGCTGACGCAGCCGGGCATGACGGTGGTCTGCGGTGACAGCCACACCTCCACCCACGGCGCGTTCGGTGCGCTGGCGATGGGGATCGGTACCTCGGAGGTCGAGCACGTGCTGGCCACCCAGACCCTGCCGTTACGGCCGTTCAAGACGATGGCGGTCAACGTCGACGGGCAGCTGCCGCCCGGGGTTAGCGCCAAGGACATCATCCTGACGGTGATCGCCAAGATCGGCACCGGCGGCGGCCAGGGGCATGTCATCGAATACCGGGGCAGCGCAATCGAGGCGCTGTCGATGGAAGCCCGGATGACCATCTGCAACATGAGCATCGAAGCCGGCGCACGCGCCGGTATGGTCGCACCCGACGGGACCACCTACGAGTTCCTGCGCGGCCGGGCACACGCCCCGACCGGAGCGCAATGGGACGCCGCGGTCGCGGCCTGGGATCAACTGCGCACCGACTCGGGCGCCGAGTTCGACACCGAGGTCTACATCGACGCGGCTTCGCTGAGCCCGTTCGTCACCTGGGGCACCAACCCGGGACAGGGCGTGCCATTGAGCGGATCGGTACCCGATCCCGAGCTGATGACCGACGCCGGCGAACGTCAGTCCGCCGAGAAGGCGTTGGCGTACATGGACCTTCGGCCCGGTACGGCCATGCGCGATATCGCGGTGGACGCCGTCTTCGTCGGTTCGTGCACCAACGGCCGCATCGAGGACCTGCGAGTGGTTGCCGAGGTGCTGCGCGGACGCAAGGTCGCCGACGGGGTGCGGATGCTGGTGGTGCCGGGTTCGATGAGGGTGCGCGCACAGGCCGAATCCGAAGGACTGGGCGAGATCTTCACCGCAGCCGGCGCCGAGTGGCGGCAGGCCGGTTGCTCGATGTGTCTGGGCATGAATCCCGACCAGCTGTCGCCGGGCGAGCGCTGCGCCTCGACGTCCAACCGAAACTTCGAAGGGCGGCAGGGCAAGGGCGGTCGCACGCATCTGGTGTCGCCGGCGGTCGCGGCGGCCACCGCGGTGCGCGGCAGGTTGGCGTCGCCGGCGGACCTGGTCGGCTAGCGGAGATTCGCCCAGATTGAAACGAGGCAGACAAAGTGCGAGTAGTCGCCTGTGTGGTTTCAATTTCGGCGCACGATACTTGAGGAGACGATCATGGATGCGTTCCACACCCACACCGGCATCGGGGTGCCGCTGCGCCGGTCCAATGTCGACACCGATCAGATCATCCCCGCGGTCTATCTGAAGCGCGTCACCCGAACGGGTTTCGAGGACGGACTGTTCGCCACCTGGCGGGCCGACCCGGCCTTCGTGCTGAATCTGAGCCCGTTCGACAAGGGCTCGGTGTTGGTCGCCGGACCCGATTTCGGCACCGGGTCGTCCCGCGAGCACGCGGTGTGGGCGCTGATGGACTACGGATTCCGGGTGGTTATCTCGTCGCGGTTCGCCGACATCTTCCGGGGCAACGCCGGCAAGGCGGGGCTGTTGGCGGCCGAAGTCGCCCAAGATGATGTGGAACTGCTCTGGAAGCTCATCGAGCAGAGTCCGGGCCTGGAAATCACTGTGAATCTTCAAGATCGGAATATCACCGCGGGAACGGTGGTGTTGCCGTTCACTATTGACGACTACACGCGCTGGAGACTGCTCGAAGGACTTGATGATATAGGCCTCACGCTGCGGAAACTCGACCAGATCAAGTCTTTCGAGGCGGCCCGGCCGGACTGGAAACCGAAGACGCTGCCCACCCCATGACGGGTTCGAGCGCGGCCGAACTCGCGCTCCCGGGGCCCAGTTCTCTTCGGCCTCGGTCACCAGCCAAGGGCGGCAACCGGATTGCCGAAATGTTCACCAGCTACGCGTGAAATTGCGCGTGGCGCTTGGAAATCAGCCTTGTCAGGGTTTACCGTGTGCACTAGTCGGTCCAAGGAGGACCACTGGCTTCGGAGGATTTGCATGAACAAAGCAGAGCTCATCGACGTACTCACGGAGAGACTGGGCTCGGATCGTCGGCAGGCAACCGCCGCCGTCGAGCATTTCGTAGACACCATTGTGCGTGCGGTGCACAAGGGCGAGAGTGTCACCATTACCGGTTTCGGCGTGTTCGAGCAGCGGCGGCGCGCCGCACGTGTCGCGCGTAATCCCCGTACCGGCGAGACCGTCAAGGTGAAGCCGACATCCGTCCCGGCTTTCCGTCCCGGTGCCCAATTCAAAGCCGTTGTGTCTGGCGCACAGCGTCTTCCGAGCGAAGGCCCGGCCGTCAAGCGCGGAGTGGTTGCCGGTCCGGCCAGGAAAGCCGCGGCCAAGAAGGTCGTCAAGGTTGCTGTTGCCAAGAGGGTCGTCAAGGCTGCTGCGGTCAAGAAGGCAGCGACCAAGGCTCCGGCCAAGAAGGCCCCGGTACGCAAGGCCGTCGTCAAGAAGGCCGTCGTGAAGAAGGCCGTCGCCAAGCGGGCCCCGGTG
>CAZDYH010000190.1:3353-5673 GCA_964509355.1 uncultured Mycobacterium sp. | reverse complement strand
GTCGATATCAAGCCCCGCAGTCGCGATGTCACCGACGGCCTGGAGAAGGCCGCCGCCCGTGGCATGCTGCGAGCGGTAGGCATGGGGGACGAGGATTTCGCCAAACCGCAGATCGGCGTCGGCTCGTCGTGGAATGAGATCACGCCGTGCAACCTGTCGTTGGACCGGTTGGCCAAGGCCGTGAAGGACGGTGTGTTCGCCGCGGGCGGCTATCCGCTGGAATTCGGCACGATCTCAGTATCCGACGGCATTTCGATGGGTCACGAGGGCATGCACTTCTCGCTGGTGTCGCGCGAGGTGATCGCCGACAGCGTCGAGACGGTCATGCAGGCCGAGCGCCTCGACGGCTCAGTGTTGCTGGCCGGCTGCGACAAGTCGCTGCCGGGGATGCTGATGGCCGCGGCACGGCTGGATCTGGCCAGCGTGTTCCTCTACGCCGGCTCGATTCTGCCGGGTAGGGCGAAGCTGTCGGACGGCTCTGAACGCGATGTGACGATCATCGACGCGTTCGAAGCCGTCGGGGCGTGCGCGCGCGGGCTGATGCCGCGTGCGGATGTCGACGCCATCGAGCGCGCGATCTGTCCCGGCGAAGGCGCGTGCGGCGGCATGTACACCGCCAACACCATGGCCAGCGCGGCGGAGGCGCTCGGGATGTCGCTGCCCGGCAGCGCTGCCCCGCCGGCGACCGACCGCCGCCGGGACGGCTTCGCCCGTCGCAGCGGCCAGGCCGTCGTCGAGCTGTTGCGGCGCGGCATCACCGCCCGCGACATCCTGACCAAAGAGGCGTTCGACAACGCCATCGCCGTGGTGATGGCATTCGGCGGCTCGACCAACGCGGTACTGCACCTGCTGGCCATCGCCTACGAAGCCAATGTGGAGCTGTCGTTGGAGGACTTCACCCGGATCGGGGCGAAGGTCCCGCATCTGGCCAACGTCAAACCCTTCGGGCAGCACGTCATGTTCGACGTCGACCGAATCGGCGGCGTGCCGGTGGTGATGAAGGCACTGCTGGATGCCGGTCTGCTGCACGGCGACTGCCTGACCGTGACCGGCCAGACGATGGCCGAGAACCTCGCGCGCATCGCACCGCCGGACCCCGACGGCAAGGTGCTGCGCGCGCTGGACAACCCCATCCACCCGACCGGCGGTATCACCATCCTGAGTGGATCGCTGGCCCCCGAAGGCGCGGTGGTCAAGTCAGCCGGCTTCGACTCCGATGTATTCGAAGGCACCGCAAGGGTTTTCGACGGTGAGCGCGCCGCGATGGACGCCCTCGAAGACGGCACCATAACCGCCGGCGACGTTGTCGTCATCCGATACGAGGGCCCCAAGGGCGGGCCCGGGATGCGTGAGATGCTGGCGATCACCGGCGCCATCAAGGGCGCCGGGCTGGGCAAGGACGTGCTGTTGCTCACCGACGGCCGGTTCTCCGGCGGTACCACCGGACTCTGTGTCGGTCACGTCGCACCCGAAGCTGTCGACGCCGGCCCGATCGCCTTCATCGCCGACGGCGACCGAATTCGTCTCGACATGGCCAGCGCCACCCTCGACGTGCTCGCCGATGCCGACGAATTCACCTCGCGCCGTGCTGGTTTCAGTCCGCCGCCGCCGCGGTACACCACCGGTGTGCTGGCCAAGTACCGGAAGTTGGTCGGGTCGGCCGCCACTGGGGCGGTCTGCAGCTAGCAGCTGGCTGACCTCTCTGAACGGACCGGCGGACGAGATGACGACGAGCAGCAGTGCGACTGCGGCGGCTCGCAGGCAGTTCGATCAGGCGATGGCGTTGTTCCACGCCGATGTGGCAGCGGCGCAGGCCCGGTTCCGTGCGGCCACCGAGATCGACCGCTCGATGGCCGACGCCTGGCTGGGCAGGATCGCCGCCGGCGACGAGGCGCTGTCGACGCTGCAGGAGCTCTATGGTTTCGGGACGCGGCTACACCGGGAGACCAACCGGCTCGGGGTGGCGCTGTCGGCGGCTATCAAGGCCGGACCGTATCTGTCGATCTCGGTGACCGAGTCGTCCCATGCCGGTCTGGCGCTTGCGAGCGCCCTTGTCGATGACGGCCAGTACGAGAAAGCCGCTGCGCTGCTTGATGATCCGTCCTTGTTGGACACCTGGGAGAATCATCAGTGGCAGCAGCATTTGCGCGCCTATCTGATGTTCGCGACCCAGCGCTGGCCCGATGTCATCTCGGTCGCCGCGACAACCTTGCCGCCGCGGGCGATCATCATGTCCGCGGTCACCGCGGCCACCAACGCGCTGGCCGCCCACGCGGCGGCGCATCTCGGCCAGGCACGAGTTGCATTGGACTGGGCCGAC
>CAZDYH010000190.1:0-3253 GCA_964509355.1 uncultured Mycobacterium sp. | reverse complement strand
CCGACGCCGCAGTCACTGCGATCGACCCCGGCGACTTCCCGCTGATCGCCGCCGACCTGGCCTATGTGCGGGGAATGGCCCAGCGCCAGCTCGGTGAGGAGGACACCGCGCAGATCTGGCTGTCCAGGGCCACGATCAACGGCGCACTGGTCGAATCGGCCAAGCAGGCGCTGGCCGATTCCACGCTGCAGTTGGTGGTAACCGATGAGGACGCCATCGACAGCCGCACCAACAAGTGGGACGTGACCACCGAGCAATCCGAGCAGGACCGCCAGGAGGAACAGCACCAGGCGCGTCGCGCCGAGCTTCTTGCCGAGGGCCGCGCACTGCTGAACAACCAGGTCGGGCTGGCTGAGGTCAAGCGGGCGGTGGCCGAACTGGAGGATCAGATCGAGGTTCGCGCCCTGCGGCTCGCCCATGGCCTGCCGGTCACCAACCAGACCAATCACATGTTGCTGGTCGGGCCGCCGGGCACCGGTAAGACCACCACCGCCGAGGCACTGGGCAAGATCTACGCCGGGCTGGGAATCGTGCGCCACCCGGAGATCATCGAGGTCAAGAGGGCCGACTTCTGCGGTGAACACATCGGGGTATCCGGCCCGAAGACCAACGAGCTCATCCGTCGTTCACTCGGTCGCATCCTGTTCATGGACGAGTTCTACTCACTGGTGGAACGCCACCACGATGGCCGACCCGACATGATCGGCATGGAGGCGGTGAACCAGCTGCTGGTCGCGCTCGAAGTCCATCGGTTCGACTTCTGCTTCATCGGCGCCGGGTATGAGAAGGAGGTCGACGAATTCCTCACCGTGAACCCGGGTTTGGCCGGCCGGTTCAACCGCAAGTTGCGGTTCGATTCCTACAGTCCGGACGAACTGGTCGAGATCGCCGTCCGCTACGGACAGCCGCGCGCCACTGTCATCGACCCCGCCGCGCGAGAAGCGTTGGGAGAAGCCTGCATAACGCTCCGCACTTACCTCACCCCTGACGGCACACACGGCATCGACGTCATGCAGAACGGGCGGTTCGCCCGCAATGTCATCGAACGCGCTGAACGGCTCAGGGACTCACGGGTTGCGGCCCAGAATCGCAGCGACCGCGGTTCGGTGACGGTGGATGACCTACAGACGCTACGCCCCCAGGACGTGACCGCCGCAGTTCGTGATGCGTGTACGGAAAAGCATGTCCCGGTTACGATCTGACGGACCGGACCGCGGCGCCCGCGCTACCGGCGCTCCCCCCGATCAGGACCCGAAGCGAGGTGCTGCGCGAGTGTCGCCGCGATCTCGAGGAAGCGCAGCCGCGTGGTCGGCGCCATCTCGCTGGTCACATCGATGACGCCGCCCGGCCGCAGATGCGGGTCGTACGGCACCTCGACGACGGTTTGGCCACGGCTGAGGAACTGTTGTGCCAGCACGGAACGGGTGCGCTTGTCCGCGTGCCCGTCGGAATCGTTCAGGACGACGACGCTACGTTGCAGCAGGCCGGTCAGACCACGGGTGGCCAGCCACTCCATGGTCTGCGCCGCGGCGGTCGCCCCGTCCACCCATGGTGACGACACCACGATCAGCGCGTCGAGGTCACGCAGCACCTCCTGGGTGACCGGAGCGTCCATCGTCGAACCACAGTCGACGATGGAAATGGTGAAGTGGCGGTCGAGACGCAGGGTGGCCTCGCGGTAGATCGCGGGATCGAGCACGCGACGGCGGCCGGCCGCGGGTTCTCCCGCCAACACATAGAGCCCCGCGGAGTTGTTGCCGACGCGGGTACGTAAGTCCGCGAAGGTCTGCAGGTTCCGGTCGGCGGCCAGCTCCCAGTACGAGCCACCCGCACCCGGGTCGATACGGCTGCCGAGCCGGCCGAACGAGGTATCGGCATCGACGGCCACCACTCGGTCGTTGTGCCGGAGCTCGGCGAAAACCGATCCGACGCTGGCGGCGACGGTGGTCTTGCCCACTCCGCCCTTGCCCAGCACTCCGATCTTGTAATGGCCCCGCAAGGTGGACCGGACCACGCTTTCCAGCTCGGCCGCCCGCCGCTCGTCGGCGGAGGGTCCCGGGTTGATCAGGCCAAACGTTGCCGCAAAGACGACACGACGCCAACCGCGGGTGGGCCGGGGCCGCCGTCGCGGCAGAGCCGGCGGGGGCTGGCCGACGGAATAGGACCGCGCATACTCGGGGGCCGGTGGCGGGGGCGGACCGCCGCGCGGATATCCGGGACGTGGCGGGTTCGCCCGAGCGGCAGGATCGCCGGTCGGCGCAGACCCCATGCGGTCGCGCAAGAAGTCGTCGCGCTCGTTCATGGTCTCCTCAGGGTGAATTGCGGTGCCCGCAGATCACGAGTTGCCTGTGTGCCGTGGTGCCTGGCATGTATCCAGTATCAATCACAGATCTACCGGCACCGTGGGCACGCCTGTGCGCGCGAAGCTGAGCCGAGGCCGTGACTGGCGGTCCATGACCGTCGAGGGGTAGTCATGGCCTTGGCAAGGCCCCTCCCAGTGCTGACTCTAAGAATCCACCTAACTTCGCAGCAAATTCTTTCCTCATCGTTGGCGGCCACCATACCGGCAAGGTTATCTCGGAAAGAGCAGCTCAAAGAGCTAAGAGCGCGCATGCGGGACGCTCTTGTATGGGCAAGGGCACGGCGGCAGCAACCTGAGTAAGCAGTTGATGTGGGCTGAGCTGGTGTGGCCCTGTCGCTGGCAGGGGTCGGTGGCAGGCCGAAACCGTAACCCGCACAACAGAATCCGACCCCTCCGCTAACCGCCAAGGTGTGCGTGGGCGCAGGCCGTCCGGCACTGAGTTAGGCTTGACTAAGTTGGCATGTCAGGCGGTGTTTGTCATATCGTTTTACGACTTGTCGATGACCTTGACAGGGCCGCCGTCCAGCGCTGCACGGCCGTACCCCTGACAGACCATCGCCACCTGGCGAAGGGGCACATCGACAAGTCCGAGGGGGCCAGCCCGCTCCGTTCGGAGAATGTCGTGCAGAAAGTCTTGTGAAGGGTCAGGTGGGAATGCCCAGCAGCGTCGGGCTGTACAACCCCGCATTCGAGCACGGTTCGTGCGGCGTGGCCATGGTGGTGGACATGCACGGCCGCCGTAGCCGCAACATCGTGGACAAGGCGATCACCGCACTGCTCAACCTCGAGCACCGGGGCGCAGCGGGCGCCGAACCGCACAGTGGCGACGGTGCCGGCATCCTGATCCAGATTCCCGACCAGTTCCTGCGCGCCGTCCTCGAATTCGATCTC
>CAZDYH010000189.1:0-5728 GCA_964509355.1 uncultured Mycobacterium sp. | reverse complement strand
GCATCGACGTTCATGGTCGACGGCGGCATAAGCTCGGCCTACGTCACTCCGCTCTGAAGCGTGTCGACCATGTGCGCCGACCCGGATACCCGCCTCGCCAACGAGACGTTGCTGCGGCCGGTGCGTCCCGGAGCTCGACTCACGGACTAGATTTGTTGGGCAGGTGAACAACGAAGGACAGATTGTGGAGAAGCCGGGGGACCAGATACAGGTCGAACTCGCGACGTCAGCCCTCGGCGATGTCGACATCGCCGGCTGGACCCAGCGCTTCGACCTGCTGTCGGACCCCAATCGCCTGGAAATACTTCTCAGCCTGCATCGTGCCCCCGGTATCTGCGTCGGCGACCTGGCAGCAGCGCTCGGGCGATCGGAAAACACTGTTTCTCAAGCACTTCGAGTGTTGCGCCAGCAGGGCTGGGTGAGCTCCACCCGGGTCGGTCGGGCGGTCAGCTACCGGCTGGAGGACCACACGGTGCACGACCTGTTGCACTGGATCGGCGCCCGGCACGCCGACACGGCGGGGAACAACTCTTGAGCATCTGAACATCTAGACAGGTGATCAGGTGACCGCTAGGCTTCGGTGCGAGCTCGACCGTGGCAGGAGGTCAGATGGTGGTTTCGTCGGTGGCCATGCACATGAGCGACGGCATCGTCAATGCGCCCACCTCGGTGATCTTCGGGGCAATCGCTATCGTCGCGGTAGGGATCTGCACGACCCGGGCCCGAAACGAGCTCGATGAGCGAACCGTGCCGCTGGCCGGACTGGTGGCCGCTTTCATCTTCGCGGTGCAAATGGTGAACTTTCCGATTCTCCCCGGCGTCAGCGGCCACCTGCTCGGCGGTGCGCTCGCGGCGATCCTGGTCGGGCCGTACACCGGAGTTCTCTGTATCGCGATCGTGCTGGTCGTGCAGTCGCTGCTGTTTGCCGACGGCGGGGTCAGCGCATTGGGTATGAACGTCACAAATATGGCGCTGATCGGGGTCGCCGCCGGCTACACGACCGCAGTGTTGCTGTACTCGCTGGCCCGGCGCCGGCGCGGCGAGGTACCCGTACCCGCCCTGGGTGTCATCGGATTCGTGTCGGCCCTGGTCGGCACGGTCGGTGCGGCAATGGGCTTCGTCCTCGAGTACGCGGTCGGCGGCGCGGCGACGACATCGCTGGGCGCGGTGGCCGGATACATGCTGGGCACCCATGTGCTGATCGGCATCGGCGAGGGAGTCGTCACCGCGCTGACGGTCATGGCGGTGGCGCGGGCCCGTCCTGATCTGGTGTACCTATTGCGAACGACCCGAACGGAAGCCGCGGCAACGGCATGACTGGGACACCGAGGCGTCAGCGGCGGTTCTGGATCGGTTTCGCAGCAGCGACATTGCTGATCGCAGGGGTGGTTTCGTACCTCGCCAGTTCCAGCCCGGACGGGCTCGACTCGGCGACCCTGAAGGGCTGTCAGGTCGTCGACACCGGGGCCGGTGAACATCTCACCGGCAGTTGCATCGCCCAGCACGCGAGCGATCACGCCATGGCCGCATCACCGCTGGCCGACTACTCGATCGCGGGTGCCGCGGGCACCGGCGGTCTGGCCGGGGTCATCGGGGTCGTTGTCACCGTGCTGGTGGCGGGTTCGGCGTTCTGGATGATCGCGCGAAGCAGGCCCGGGCAGCCTGGCGGAGGGTAGCGATGGGTGCGGGCCATTCCCACCCCTTGTATCGCGACGGGAGGTCGCCCGTCCACCGCCTACCCGCCGAAGTGAAGATCGTCTGCCTGGTGGTGTTCGTGTTCGCGGTGGTCGCCACACCGCGAGAGACATTCTGGCCCTTCGCGATCTACGGCGCCGTCATCCTCGTGGTGTGGCACCTCGCGCGGATACCCCTGCGCTGGATCCTGCCGCGGATGCTGATCGAGGCACCGTTTCTGGTGCTGACGGTGCTGTTGCCTTTCTCGGCGGGTGGTGACCGTATCGATATCGGGGGACTGAACCTTTCGCTGGGTGGGCTGTACGCGGCATGGGGCATCGTGATCAAGGGCACCCTGGGCGTGGCCGGCTCACTCACGCTGGCGGCGACGACCTCCGCGCGTGAGCTGCCACTGGCACTCAGCAGGCTCGGGGTGCCCGCGCTGTTGACCTCGGTGCTGGTCTTGATGATCCGCTACATCGACCTGCTCACCGCCGAGGCGAGCCGGATGCGGATGGCGCGGCTGTCCCGTGGCGATTCGCCCCGGCTGCTGCACCAGGTCGGCGCGATTGCCAAGAGTGTTGGCGCGCTGTTCCTCCGGTCATACGAGCGCGGCGAACGGGTCTACCTGGCGATGATGTCCCGGGGCTTCGACGGGAAGATCCCGGAGCTGGCCACGGTGGGCACAAGAGATGCGGGGCCGTCGACATTGGGAGCCGGCACTGCGGCCTCGACCAGGCAGTGGTTGCTTGCGCTGTTGCCTGCGGTGGCCGCCGTGGCTGTGGCGGGGTGCGCATGGGTGGCGCGGTGACCGGGCCCGCGGTGCGGGTCAGTGGCCTGCGTCACGTCTACCCGGACGGTCACGTCGCGCTCGACGGGGTGGACCTCACCGTCGCCGCCGGCGAGCGCGTCGCCCTGCTCGGGCCGAACGGCGCCGGCAAGACGACGTTGATGCTGCACCTCAACGGGGTGCTCACGGCGACCGCGGGTACCGTCGACATCAGCGGGACACCCTTGGTGCGCAAGAACCTTCGGGAGATCCGGCGGCGGGTGGGCCTGGTGTTCCAGGACCCCGATGATCAGTTGTTCATGCCGACGGTCGCCCAGGATGTGGCGTTCGGTCCGGCCAACTTCGGGGTGCGCGGCGAGGAACTCGCCGCTCGTGTGCAGCGCGCGCTCGAGACGGTGTCGATGAGCGAGCTCGCCGATCGCAGCCCCGCCCATCTGTCCGGTGGCCAGCGGCGCCGTGCCGCGCTGGCCACCGTGCTGGCGTGCGAGCCCGAGATCCTGGTGCTCGACGAGCCGTCAGCCAACCTCGATCCGGTGGCGCGCCGGGAACTCGCCGAGACACTGATGACCCTGAGCGCCACGATGGTGGTGGTCACCCACGACCTGCCCTACGCGGCGAGCCTGTGCGACCGTGCTGTGGTGATGGACTTGGGCCGGATTGTCGCGGACGGCGAGATCAACGCCGTCCTTTCGGACACCGAACTGCTCGCCGCGCACCGGCTCGAACTGCCCTGGGGCTTCCTGCTGCCGGTCCAAGCCGCGCAGCGCGCCGGCGGTTAATGCCGTCGCGATGGCGGCCAGGGCGGCTCGCCGCAGAGCGCCAGCAGAGCATTCTCGATCACCTCGGGCAGCCCGGGATGGATCCAGTACTGACCACGGGCCATGTCCTGGCCCGCCAATCCGAAGCTCATCGCCTGGATCAGCGGCTGGATCAGCGATGATGCCTGATGGCCCATGATGTGGGCACCGAGGATCTTGCCGGTGTCCTTCTCGGCAATGATCTTCGCGATACCGCTTGCGTCCTCCATCGCCCAGCCATAGGCGACATCGCCGTAGTCCTGCACCTTGACATCTATGTCGAACCCCTTTGCCCGGGACTGGTTTTCGGTCAGCCCGACCATAGCGACCTGCGGGTCGCTGAACACCGCGGACGGAACGAATCGGTGGTCGGACGGTGTCATGGCGTCGGTGTCGTCCCAATCCTGCAAGAGGTTGTGCCGGACGACACGGGCTTCGTGGTTCGCCACGTGCTTGAGCTGATACGGCGAGCACACGTCGCCGAGGGCGAATATGCCACGCGCGGTGGTGCGCTGGTATTCGTCGACGGTGACCAGGCCGTCTCGGACGTCGACGCCGGCCAGCTCGGCATCGAGCAGATCGCCGTTGGGCATCCGGCCGGTTGCCACCAGCACGGTGTCGGCGTTCAGGGTCGAGCCGTCGTCGAGTTCCAGCGTGATACCCGCTGCGCCCTGGCCGGCCCCGATCACAGTGCGGTGGCTGCGGATCTCCCACTTCTTGGCGGCGATGTCGGTGAAGCGCTCGCAGATCGTGTCGTCGCAGTGCCGCAGCATGGTGCTGCCCCGGATCACCAGGGTGACCCGGGTCCCCAGCGCCGAGAAGACGTGGGCGAACTCGGCGGCGACGAACCCGCCGCCGACGATCACCAGATGCTCGGGCAACTCGGCGAGTCGCATGACGGTGTCGCTGGTGTGATAGTCGACACCGGATTCCGCGATGGCGGCGGGCACCGTCGCCCGCGAGCCGGCGGCGATCACCACCTGGTCCGCGGTGAACTCGTCGCCTCCGTCGGTGCGCAGGCTGTAGCTGCCGTCGGGCCGAGTCGGTCCGAACCGGGTATGGCTGCCGAATACGGTGACATTCGGCGAGGCGCGCCGGTAGTTCTCGCCGCTGACGGCGATCGGGTCGATGCGGCCGAAGATGCGCGAGACGATGTCGCCCCAGCGGACACCGTCGACATGCGCATCGACGCCGAATCGGGCCGCATCGCGAATCGTCTCGGCCACTTCAGCGGCATAGACGAACATTTTCGTCGGTATGCAGCCGACGTTGAGGCAGGTGCCGCCGAAGGTTCCCTGCTCACAGATCGCCACCCGCTTGGCGGCGTAGCGCTGGTCAGGAATGGAGTTGCCCGAACCGGTGCCGATTATCGCAATGTCGAAGTGGGCCACCGCACTCACCCGCGTCTGGTTGGTGTTGCGGTGTCCGCTGATTCCGAGGATGCGGTGTAGGTGTCCAACCAGCTCTCCAATTCGCGGTAGGCCGCCCGGCGCGGCTCGGGCAGCGACAGAAAGACATCGTGCTTCGCGTCGACGACGGGCACGATCGTCGAACGGTTGCCGATACAGCCGGACCAACGGGCGATCTGCTGCACGTCGAGCACCGCGTCGCCCCGCTGGACGGCGGCCGGGCCGCTTGCTTCGGAAACGCTCTTGTCCGACCGGAGGATCAGATTCGGCACGCCGACGTCGAGCCCGCGGTGCAGCTGCGCTTGGCCTCGTCGGACGGCGCTGATCCAGCCGAATGTGATCGGAAACCCGCCGATCGGTTTCCACTCCAGGTTGTAGTCGAATTCACCCTGGTGGTCGCGATGCAGGGTGGAGCCGTAAGCGCCATTCCCGGGCGCCCGGGCCACCCCCAGCTTGCGCACCCGGGACACCGCGCTGATGGCCGCGGTGCCCGCGGTGCGCAGGATGGCCGGTCCGTGCAGTTCCAGAAAGGGACTGTTGAGCACCAATCCGGAAACGCCGCGCGACGCGGTCATCCCGCGGCGGCGCAGCCGATCCAGCCACAGCGAAACGATCAGCCCGCCGGCGGAGTGGCCGTACACGCATACTTTGGCACCGCCGGTCTCGGCGGCGATGATGTCCAGGGCGCGTTCCAGGTCGACGTCGTAGCGGGCCAGGTCGGTGGTGAAGTGCGGGGTCTGGCCATCACGCCATGACCGTCCGCACTTGTGCAGGTCAAGGGCGTAGAAGGCGAATCCGCGAGCAGCGAAACGATCGGCGAGCTCGGTGTTGAAGAAGTAGTCGGTGTAGCCGTGCACGGCTAGCACCGCATGCGCCGGGGCGGAGGGATCGCCGCGGCGCACCAGCGTCGCGACGATATCGCCCTCGCTGTCGGGGTCGGCGCCGAGCGGGATGGTGCACTGCCGGTAGCCGGGGAGGACATCTGGTTCCCAGCTGGCCTGCCGTGCCGGCTGGCTCGTCGGCGTCACGAGACTCACCTTAACCGCGCGCCGCGTGCC
>CAZDYH010000188.1:0-5738 GCA_964509355.1 uncultured Mycobacterium sp. | reverse complement strand
GCTCTCCGCACTGCCCCAGCCCGTGTTGGCGGCGATCGTGCTGGTGGCGGTGGTGGGGCTGATCAGTGTGTCGGCCCTCAAGCATCTCTGGCGTAGCGATCGCCGCGAATTCGCCATTGCGATGGTCGCCATGGCCGGCGTGCTGACGCAGGGCTTGCTGCGTGGCGTGATGATCGGCGCGATCATCTCGCTCGTGCTGTTGATCCGGCGCGCGGCGATGCCCCCGGTTGACGTGCTCGGTCGCATCCCCGGGACCAACCGGTTTTCGGATTGCGAGCGCCATCAGAAAAACGAAACGGTTCCCGGCGTCCTCATCTTGCGCCCCGGCGCGAGCTTGATCTATTTCAACATGGAACACGTGCGCGAGAGAATCATGGAACGGGTGCGGGCGGAAAAGGGGATCGAGCTGCTCGTGCTGGATCTGTCCGAAGTGTCCTTCATGGACGTGCACGCCGCGGAGATGCTGGCGGGCCTCACCAGAAAACTCGAGTCGAAGGGCATCAGGGTCGATGCCGTGGAGGCACACGCGGAAGTGCGCGAGCGGCTGCGCACCGAAGGGCTGGAGGAACAACTCGGCGGGATCGACCGGCTCCAGAACATCGCCGACGCGGTGGACGGATTTCAGCATGCTCATCCGGAAAAATCCGGATGAGCCCGTTCGTGACCGCCGCCCAGGTCACTCGGCGGCGAGGATGCAGAACTCGTTGCCCTCGGGATCGGCGAGCACCACCCAGCCCTCGTCGCCGCTCTGGCCGATGTCGACGTGGCGGGCGCCCAGGCCGATCAGCCGGTCGACCTCGGCCTGTTGGTCGTCGGGCGTGAAGTCGAAGTGGATCCGGTTCTTCACCACCCTGTCGTCGGGTACCGGCAGGAACAGCCAGTCCGGCCCCGCACCGGCGGGTGCGCGTAGCGCCACGTCACCGTCGTCGGTCGGCTCCGCCGGCCAGCCCAGCGCCTGCGACCACCACGACGCCAGCGCGTGGATGTCGTGGGCGTCGACGCAGATCTCGCTGAACCTCAGCGCCATGTCATCAGCTCCTTCTTGAGTACCTTGCCCATCGCGTTGCGCGGCAGGGTGTCGACCACGCGTACCTCCCGCGGCCGCTTGTGCGCTGAAAGCTGTTCAGCGACAAGCTTGATCAGCGCCTCCGGTTCGGCATCGCCGACAATGAACGCGACGATGCGCTGGCCCAGGTCCTCGTCGGGCAGTCCGACGACCGCCACCTCGGCCACACCGGGGTGCCCGAGGAGCACGGCCTCCACCTCGCCGGCGCCGATGCGGTAGCCGCCCGACTTGATCAGGTCGACCGACTCGCGACCGACGATCCGGTGCATGCCGCCGCTATCGACGACGGCGACGTCGCCGGTGCGGTACCAGCCGTCGGCATCGAAGGCCTCGGCGGTGGCGTCCGGGCGGTTCAGATAACCGTCGAACAGCATCGGACCGCGAACCTGCAGTCGCCCAATGGTTTCCCCGTCGTGCGGTGCCGGTGCACCGGCGTCGTCCACCAACCGGGTCCGTACCCCGGCCACCGGCAGCCCGACCCAGCCTGGGCGCCGTTCGCCGTCGGCACGGGTGCTCAGCGTGATCAGCGATTCGGTACTGCCGTACCGTTCGACGGGCGCGTGCCCGGTGAGTTCGGCCAGTCGGCTGAAAACCGGCACCGGCAACGGGGCGCTGCCGGACACCAACAGCCGCGCCGCGGACAGCGCGCGCGCGGCGTCAGGCTCTCCGGCCACCCTTGACCAGACCGTCGGCACCCCGAAGTACAGCGTTCCGCCCGCCGCCGCATACGCCTCGGGAGTGGGTTTGCCGGTGTGCACGAACCGATTTCCGACCCGGAGCGAACCGAGCAGACCCAGGATCAGACCGTGCACGTGGAACAGCGGCAGCCCGTGCACCAAGGTGTCGTCCGGTGTCCACTGCCAGGCCTGCGCCAGCGCGTCCAGGTCGGCGGCGATCGCCTGCCGGCTCAACTGCGCACCCTTGGGCGGACCGGTCGTTCCAGACGTGTACATCACTACGGCGGTGGACTGTGGGGGCGGCTCGGGATGGCGGTGCCAGGACCGGGCGTGTCGTCGGACCGGGACGTGTGGAAGCCCGTCAGCCTCGTCGGGTCGCTCCCCCAGCCAGGCCTGGGCGCCGGAGTCGGTGAGGATGTGCCCGCGTTCGGCCTCGCCGATGTCGGCCGGTACCGGCACGACGGGCACGCCGGCGATCAGACAGCCGACCACGGCCAGCACCGTGGCGGCGGTCGGGGTGGCCAGCACGGCGATCCGTTGGGCGCCACCGACACGTTCGGCCACCGATGTCGCCGCGCCGACCAGGTCGCTGCGCGACAGCACCACGCCGTCGATGGTCACCGCGTCGCCGATATCGGCACCGGCGGCCACGGCGGAAGGGTTCAGCGACGCCAGCAGCACGCCAGCGAGGCTACCCGCTGGCAGGGTCGGCCATACTGGGTGCGTGGACCATATCGAGCGTGTCACGTCACGCGAGGTGTATCGCAACAGTTGGATGACGTTGCGGGAGGACGCTATCCGCCGACCCGACGGCACGGTCGGCATCTACGCCGTCATCGACAAACCTGCCTACGCGCTGGTGATCGCGCAGAGCGGCGACCGGTTCCGGCTGGTCGAGCAGTTCCGTTATGCGCTCGGCATGCGGCGGTGGGAGTTTCCCCAAGGGACCGCGCCCGATCGTGCCGACCTCGAACCCGTCGAACTCGCCGCATGTGAACTTCGCGAGGAAACCGGACTGCGAGCGGAGTCGATGATCGTGCTCGGCCGGCTCGACGTCGCGCCGGGGATGAGCAGCCAACGCGGCTGGGTCTTCCTTGCCACGGATATCACCGAGGGCGAGCCGGAACGCGAGCACGAGGAGCAGGACATGCACAGCGAGTGGTTCACCCGCGCCGAAGTCGAACAGATGATCCTCGACGGCGACATCACCGATGCGCAGTCGATCGCCGCGTGGACCCAGTTCCTGTTGACCGAGCGACGTGGCGCCGGCCCCGTCTGAGCGGCGAAAGCCGACGCTGTAGGCGAGTCAGTGCCCGCGTTCGGCCAGCGCCCGCAGGAAGAACGTCAGGTTCGCCGGCCGCTCGGCCAGCCGACGCACGAGATAGCCGTACCACTGCGTGCCGAACGGTACGTACACCCGAACGCCGTTGCCCGCTTCGGCCAGTCTGCGCTGCTCGGCGTCACGGATACCGAAGAGCATCTGGTACTCGAAATCCTTTTCGCCGCGGCCTGATTCGCGCACCATGGCCGGCACCGCATCGATAATCGCCGGATCATGCGAGGCCACCATCGGATATCCCGACCCGGCCATCAGTACCCGCAGGCAGCGCAGGTAGGAATCGGTCACGTCGTCGCGGTCCCGGTACGCCACCGACGCCGGCTCATCGTAGGCACCCTTGCACAGCCGAATCCGGGCCCCGGAGGCCGCGAACTCCTGGCAGTCGGCATGCGTGCGTTTCAGATAGGCCTGCAGAACGGTTCCCAGCCAGTCGAAGTCGGCGCGCAGCTCGCGCACGATGGACAGCGTCGAGTCGGTGGTGGTGTGGTCCTCGGCGTCCACGGCCACCCAGGCGCCGACCTGCTGCGCCCGCTCGCAGATGGTGTGGGCGTTCTCCAGCGCGATCTTCTCGCCGTCGCGGTCCAGTGCCTGGCCCAGCGCCGACAGCTTCAGCGACACCTCCAGCGGGCGCGCCGCGGTAGGCGTGCTTTCCGACCGGCGGCCCAGCGCGTCGAGCAGATGCAGGTAGGCCTGCACCGTCGCCTCGGCGGCGGTGATATCGGTGACGTCCTCGCCGAGATAGTCAATGCTGACGAACCGTCCCGAATCCCGCAGCGCGGCAACGCAGTTCATCGCATCGCTAACCGTCTCGCCGGGCACGAACCGGTGCACGACCTTGCGCGTCACGGGCATCCGCTCGGCGGTGCGCCGCAACCCGTCGGACCGGCTGGCGGCCAGAATCACCGGACGCGCCACCCGGGTGAACAGCTCAGCCATCACCGTCCTCCATATGCGGATAGTTGTGATCGGTGGGCGGGACGAACGTCTCCTTGATCGAACGTGCCGAGGTCCAGCGCAACAGGTTCAGCGGTGAGCCCGCCTTGTCGTTGGTACCCGACGCGCGCGCGCCGCCGAACGGCTGCTGGCCTACCACGGCCCCGGTCGGCTTGTCGTTGACATAGAAGTTGCCGGCGGCGAACCGCAGCCGGTTCTGGGCCGCCAGCACGGCGGCCCGGTCGTCGGCGACCACCGACCCGGTCAGCGCATACTTCGAGCCGACGTCGATGACGCCGACAATCTGCTCGTAGGCCTCGTCAGGGTAGACGTGCAGCGACAGGATCGGCCCGAAATACTCGGTGCTGAACGACTCGTCGGTCGGATCATCGGACAGCAGCACGGTGGGCCGGACGAAGTAGCCTTCGCTGTCGTCGTATTCACCGCCGACGGCGACCGTGACCCCGGCGGCACTCTTCGCCCGTTCGATGGCCTTGACGTTCTTCTCGAAGGACCGTGAATCGATCAGCGCACCACCGTAGTTGGACAGGTCGGTGACATCGCCGTAGCTGAGTTGGGCGGTGGCGGCCAGGAAGTCGTCGCCCATCTGCCGCCACACCGAGCGGGCGATGAACGCCCGCGACGCGGCCGAGCACTTCTGCCCCTGGTAGTCGAACGCGCCGCGAATCAGGGCGGTACGCAACACGTCCGGTCGTGCCGAGGAGTGGGCCAGCACGAAATCCTTGCCGCCGGTCTCCCCGACCAGCCGCGGGTAGGTGTCGTAGCGCTCGATGTTGGCGCCCACCTCACGCCACAGATGCTGGAACGTCGGGGTCGACCCGGTGAAGTGGATGCCGGCCAGCCGCGGATCGGCCAGCGCCACATCGGATACCGCCAGCCCGTCGCCGGCGACCAGGTTGATCACACCGGGCGGCAGGCCCGCCGCCTCGAGCAGCTGCATGGTCAGGTAGGCCGCGAAGGTCTGGGTGGGCGACGGCTTCCACACCACGGTGTTGCCCATCAGCGCCGGCGCGGTGGGCAGGTTGCCGGCGATGGCGGTGAAGTTGAACGGCGTGATGGCGTAGACGAAGCCCTCCAGCGGCCGGTAGTCGGAGCGGTTCCACACGCCAGGGCCGCTGACCGGCTGCTCTGCCAGGATCTGGCGGGCGAAGCCGACGTTGAACCGCCAGAAGTCGACCAGCTCGCACGACGCGTCGATCTCGGCCTGATACGCCGTCTTGGACTGGCCGAGCATGGTCGCGGCGGCGATCTTCTCCCGCCACGGCCCGGCCAGCAGGTCGGCGGCGCGCAGGAACACCGCGGCGCGCTCGTCGAACGGCATGGCCGCCCACTCGTGCTTGGCGGCCATCGCGGCCTCGACGGCGGCGGTCGCGTCGGAGTGCTCGGCGTTGGTTAGCGTGCCAAGCTTCGCGGCGTGCCGGTGCGGCTGCACGACGTCGATGCGCTCCCCGCCGCCCATCCGGTGCTTGCCGCCGATGACATGCGGCAGGTCGATCGGTGCGGCGGCCAGCGAGTCAAGCGCGGCGGTGAGCCTCGAGCGTTCGGGGGTGTGCGGCGCGTACTCGTGAATCGGCTCGTTGGCCGGCAACGGCACGTCGGTGATGGCGTCCATGGTGCAAGCATTCCTGACGATCGGCTTGGACACCAGCAGCCGGCACGCGCGACTGGCCGATGTCCCGGCGCTGAGCGCGAGCGCCTTCGT
>CAZDYH010000187.1:2860-5753 GCA_964509355.1 uncultured Mycobacterium sp. | reverse complement strand
ACGCCGGCGGGCTGCGCACCGTGCGCTACGGGAACATGGGCGAGCAGATCATCGGGCTCGACGTGGCGCTGCCCGACGGATCTGTGATCCGTCGGCACAGCCGGGTCCGCAGCGACAACACCGGCTACAACCTGCCGGCACTGTTCGTCGGCGCGGAGGGAACGCTGGGCGTCATCACCGGGCTGGACCTGCGCCTGCGTCCGACCCCGTCGCACCGGGTCACCGCGGTCTGTGGATTCGCCGATCTCGACGCGCTCGTCGACGCGGGGCGCCGGTTCCGTGACCTCGACGGCATCGCCGCTCTGGAGTTGATCGACGCCCGCGCCAGCGCACTGACCGACGCGCAGCTCGGCGTGCCGGCCCCCGTGGCGGGTGCCTGGCTGCTGCTGGTGGAACTGGCTTCCGACCATGACCAGACCGGGCGGCTGGCCGGCGCGCTGGACAAGGTGCAGATGTGCGGCGAGCCCGCGGTCGGCATCGAGGTGAACGCGCAGCAGCGGCTGTGGCGAGTCCGCGAGTCGATCGCGGACGTACTCGGCGTGTTCGGCCCGCCACTGAAGTTCGACGTCTCGCTCCCGCTGCCCGCGATCGCCGGGTTCGCGCGCGAGTCCGGCGAGCTGATAACCAGGCACGCTCCCAACGCGCTGCCGGTGCTCTTCGGGCATATCGGCGAGGGCAACCTGCACCTCAATGTGCTGCGATGTGCGCTGGACGGTGATCGTGAGCGCGACCTGTATTCGGCGATGATGGACCTGATCGCCACCTGCGGCGGCAATGTCAGCTCCGAGCACGGGGTGGGCAGCCGCAAACGCGGCTATGTCGCAATGTCACGCGACTGGGCCGATATCGAGGCGATGCGCACCGTCAAGGCGGCCTTCGACCCGACCGGCTATCTCAACGCCGCGGTCCTTTTCGGCTAATCGCGCTGCGGCTGCGCATGCCGGCCGTAGCTGGCCGAGTCGTCGGGATCGGCGCGATAGTGCCGCCCCCGCGAGGTGACCGGGTTGTCACGGAGCTGATGGCGCGACGGAGTCTGGTATCCGGTGTCGTGATCCGCCGGCCCGGTGTCGGTACCGGCGCGCGCCGGGCGGAAGTCCGGCTCTTCTGCGACGTGAAAGCCGTTGTGGGCGAATCCGATCGGTTCGACGTACCGGCGCGGCGCGGGTACGGGCTCATCGAGCAGGCTGCGCCATGACTCGACGGGATCGCCGCGCCACGCCGCGGCGGGGGCTGCCCGCGGGTGCTCGACGCGTGCCACCAGAGGCTCGGTGTCAGGCTCGTCGGCGAAGCGCTCCGGCGCGCGTGCGAAGGTGTACTCGACGTAGTCATCGTCATCGATGTAGTCGTCCTGTTCAACTGCCCGCCCGAACAAGTGCGGCCCGGCTGCGCGCACCACCGGAAGGCGGTCGGTGCGGACCTCCGGGTTAACGCCCCCCGCCGGTTTCGGTGCCGACGAACTGCCGAAGCCGACCAGGAACAGCGCGGCCAGCACGCCGAACAGCGATACGAACGCGGGCAGCAGCATCGACTGCGACAACGCGGCCGAGAACGGCTCGTGCAGGAAGCCGGGCAGCTGCCGCACCGAGCCTTCCGGGCCCGCCGCGCCCTGCCCGCCGCCCGGCATCTCGGCGCTGATCCGTGCGGTCATGAACGCGGCAATGCCGGCGCTGCCGAGCACCGACCCGACCTGCCGGGTCGTGTTGTAGACACCCGAACCCGCACCGGCGAGCTGCGGCGGCAGATTGCGGGTCGCGGTGGCGGCCAGCGGCGCCCAGATGAACGCCATCCCCACACCCATCGCTGTCATCGGTAACACCAGTCGCCAGATCGGCGTCGTCGGAGTCATCTCGATCGACAGCCAGGTCAGTGCGATCGCCAGGACCGAGAAGCCGAAGCCGATCACGGGCCGGGGATGGGACCGATCGACAATCCGGCCGACGACGGGTGCCAGGAACCCGGTCGCCAACGCCATCGGGGCGGTCAACAGCGCAGAGCGGGTCGGCGACAGCCCGCACACCGCCTGCGCGTAGAACATCACCGGCAGCACCATCGCGGTCACCGCGAAACCGATCACGGCGATCCCGATATTCGACAGGCTGAAGTCGCGGTCGCGGAACATCCGCAACGGGATCAGCGGCTCGTTCTTGTTGATCGACTGCCAGTAGACGAATGCCACCATGAACGCCACACCGCCGGCGATCACACCCCAAATCCATGCCGCCCAGTGCTGGGACTGGCCCTCCTGCAGTCCGAAGACGATGAGGAACATGCCCAGCCCCGACAACAGCACCCCGAGCAGATCGAACCCGTGGTTCTGCGTGGGCAGCACGGGGACCAGCCACATCGCCAAAGCCAGGCCCACCACGCCGATCGGGACGTTGACGAAGAAGATCCACTGCCAGCCCAGCCCGTCGACCAGCACACCGCCGGCCAGCGGCCCCAGCAGCGTCGCGACGCCGGCGGTCGCGCCCCACACACTCATCGCCGCGCCGCGCCGCTCCGCCGGGAAGATCCGGGTGATCGTCGACAGTGTCTGCGGTGTGAGCAGCCCCGCGCCGATGCCCTGGACCACGCGCGCGGCGATCAACATGCCGATGCTGCCCGACAGTCCGCACCACAGTGACGCTGCGGTGAACACCGCCAGGCCGACAAGGTAGAGGTTCTTGGGACCGAACCGGTCCCCCAGCCGGCCCGCCAGCAGCAACGGCACGGCATAGGCCAGCAGGTACGCGCTGGTCACCCAGATCACGGCGTCGTAGTCGGTGCGCAGCCGGTCCATGATGCTGGGATTGGCGACCGCCACGATGGTGGAGTCGACCAGGATCATGAAGAAGCCGATCATCATCGCCCAGAGCGCGTTCCACGGGTTCGCGGGCCTTGCGCCGGTCTGCGG
>CAZDYH010000187.1:0-2760 GCA_964509355.1 uncultured Mycobacterium sp. | reverse complement strand
GGCGGCCGCCGTTCGTTGACGTCGCGTTAGCCTGAAGGGCACACCATTCTTACGGGAGG
Organism: uncultured Mycobacterium sp.; assembly: GCA_964509355.1. Classification (GTDB taxonomy): domain Bacteria; phylum Actinomycetota; class Actinomycetes; order Mycobacteriales; family Mycobacteriaceae; genus Mycobacterium. Next base: position 2,701 of record CAZDYH010000187.1, on the reverse strand, counting down.
CAATATGTGCGCCGCACGAACCGGGTCCAAGCCGGACCGGCTGCCTGCCACCATTGACGACGAGCCGAGCGTCGCGGCGCGAGCACTGTCGCAGATCATCGAGCGCGGCGCGCGGGTACAGGAGCCCGCGGTGCGCGCGTACGTGGCGCGGCTACGCGACGCCAATCCCGATGCCACGCCGGCCGACATCGTCCGGAAGCTGGAGAAGCACTACCTGGCCGCGGTCATGGCCAGTGGCGCCGCGGTGGGCTCGGCGGCGGCCTTCCCCGGTGTCGGCACACTCGTCGCCCTGTCCGCGGTCGCCGGTGAAACCGTGGTGTTCCTGGAGGCCACCGCGGTCTTCGTGCTGGCGGTCGCCGAGGTGTACGGCATACCGGCCCATCATCGTGAACGCCGCCGCGCACTTGTGCTGGCAGTACTGGTGGGCGAGGACGGCAAGCGTGCGGTCGGCGATCTGATCGGCCCGGGCCGCACCAACGGTGCCTGGCTCAGTGAGGGCACCGCGTCGCTGCCGCTGCCGGCGGTATCGCAGCTGAACTCGCGCCTGCTGAAGTACTTCGTCAAGAAGTACACCCTGAAGCGCAGCGCGGTCGCCATGGGCAAGATGCTGCCGGTGGGTATCGGCGCTGTCGTCGGCGGCGGGGGCAACCGCTTGATGGGCAAGAAGATCATCGGCAACGCGCGCAAGGCCTTCGGCAGCCCGCCCGCCCGCTGGCCGGTGGTCCTGCACGTGCTCCCGGCGGTCTACGACGGCAGCTAGCGCGGCCGCCCAGGCAGCAGAAGGAAGGTGACCGGCTACCGATCACTGGGCCATTGGCATGGTCTGACGCGTCGCCTAGGCGTTAGCCTTATGCGGCGGAAGTTGTCGGTAACCGGTGCGGGTGTCTGACGTGTCGAAAGCCCGGCGACAGAGGATGGGCAGGCGGCACGCAGCACGCTTGCCGGACAGCGGAATCGAGGCGAGTAACTGCCGTGAGCAGTACAAGTTCACCGTTCGGGCAGAACGAGTGGTTGGTCGAGGAGATGTATCGGAAGTTCCGCGACGACCCTTCCTCTGTGGATGAGAGCTGGCACGAGTTCCTGGTCGACTACAACCCCGAGCCCGGCGTCGATACGCCGACCTCGAGCGCCAATGGACAACCGCCCGGCCAACCGGCGAAGCCGGTGACACCGCCCGAATCCAGGCCGGCCCCGGCAGCCGCGCCGGCGCAGACGCCCGCCACCAGCATTGGCGCCGAAGCTGTTCAGGCTGGACCGGCTCAAAAGGAACCCGCCAGGGCATCCGGGCCGGTTCCCGAAACGGGCGACGAGGTCCAGGTGCTGCGCGGGGCCGCGGCCGCCGTCGTCAAGAACATGTCGGCGTCGCTGGACGTCCCGACGGCAACCAGTGTCCGGGCCATTCCGGCCAAGCTGATGATCGACAACCGGGTCGTCATCAACAACCACCTCAAGCGCACCCGCGGCGGCAAGGTCTCCTTCACCCACCTGCTCGGCCACGCCATCGTGGCGGCGGTGAAGAAGTTCCCGAACATGAACCGGCACTTCGCCGAGATCGACGGGAAGCCGTCGGCGGTCACACCGGCCCACACCAATCTTGGGCTGGCGATCGACCTGCAGGGCAAGGACGGCAGGCGATCGCTCGTGGTCGCTGCCATCAAGCGTTGTGAGACAATGCAATTCGGGCAGTTCATCGCCGCCTACGAGGATATCGTCCGCAGGGCTCGCGACGGCAAGCTGACCGCCGAGGACTTCGCCGGCGTGACGATCTCGCTGACCAACCCCGGCACCATCGGCACGGTCCACTCGGTGCCGCGGCTGATGGCCGGCCAGGGTGCCATCATCGGTGTCGGCGCCATGGAGTACCCCGCCGAGTTCCAGGGCGCCAGCGAGGAGCGCATCGCCGAGATCGGTATCGGCAAGCTGATCACGCTGACCTCGACGTACGACCACCGCATCATCCAGGGCGCAGAGTCCGGCGACTTCCTGCGCACCGTGCACGAGCTGCTGCTCTCCGACGACTTCTGGGACGACATCTTCCGCGAGCTCGGCATCCCCTACGAGCCGATCCGCTGGCGGACCGACAATCCCGACTCGATCGTCGACAAGAACGCCCGCGTCATCGAGCTGATCGCGGCGTACCGCAACCGCGGGCACCTGATGAGCGACACCGACCCGCTGCGGCTGCAGAAGGACCGCTTCCGCAGCCACCCCGACCTCGACGTGCTGACCCACGGCCTGACACTGTGGGACCTCGACCGCGTCTTCAAGGTCGACGGATTCGCCGGCGCGGAGTACAAGAAGCTGCGCGATGTGCTGTCGGTGCTGCGCGATGCCTACTGCCGTCACGTCGGGGTGGAGTACACGCACATCCTCCAGCCCGAGCAGCAGAAGTGGCTCCAGGAGCGGGTCGAGACCAAGCACGTCAAACCCACTGTGGCCCAACAGAAGTACATCCTGAGCAGACTGAACGCCGCGGAGGCGTTCGAGACGTTCCTGCAGACCAAGTACGTCGGCCAGAAGCGCTTCTCGCTGGAGGGCGCCGAGACCGTCATCCCGATGATGGACGCGGCGATCGACCAGTGCGCCGAGCACGCCCTCGACGAAGTGGTGATCGCGATGCCGCACCGCGGCCGGCTCAATGTGCTGGCCAACATCGTCGGCAAGCCCTACTCGCAGATCTTCAGCGAGTTCGAGGGCAACC
>CAZDYH010000186.1:0-5766 GCA_964509355.1 uncultured Mycobacterium sp. | reverse complement strand
CGGCGGTGTGATCACGCGCGCCGTACACCTGGCGCCGAAACCGACGGTTGGTAGCAAAACCGCGATCGCTCCGACGAGCGGGTATCGCAGCAGAGCGCCGCACCATCGCGACGGCGAGCACGGCGCGGTGAACGGCATCGAGCACCAGCCAGGTCGCGACGAGGAACACCGCGACCAAGATGGTCACCGTCAGACCGGCGACAGCGTGCGGCGCGACAACGGAGTGCTACTGCCGGGTACTTGGCCATCTGTGGGCTACGCCAGCTCGGCGAGCACTCGGTGCGCACGCAGCGCCCGGTAGCCGCCGACAACATCGGTGGCGCGATACAGACCAAGGTCGAGCAGCGACGCCGCCGCCAGGCTGGACGTGTAGCCCTCCGAGCAGAGCACCACCCATTCAACGTCGTCGCCGATGGCCTGCGGGAGCCTGGCGCTGCTGGTGGGATCGCACCGCCACTCCAGCACATTCCGCTCGATCACCAACGCCGATGGCACGTGGCCTTCGTGGTCACGTTGGGCCTGCGGTCGAATATCGACCAACACCGCCCCGCGGGCCAGCGCGGACGGTACATCGCGGGCATCGATCCGGCGCAGCCGCGCCCTGGCGGCCTCGAGCAGAGAATCAATCCGGCTGGTCATCGATCACTGTCCCTCAGGAGCGTCGGTGAGTTCGGTCCGTGTGCGGCGCAGAGTTTTTCGGTCGGTCACCTGGTAATAGGACATCGCCGTCAGTGGCGGCGAATACGCATGCACACTCAGTGTCGGGGCGATCGGAGCGGATGAATTCCGGTCTGGCGCCCAGACGACGTCGTGGACCCAACCGAGCGGGAAGGCAGCCTGATCACCGGCCGTGAGCCGACGGTGCCTTAACTTCTCACCGTCCCAGCGTGTTTCGTCAAGAGATCCGGACACCAGCGTTAACGCACCCAACGAGCCGCCGTGGTCGTGCAGTTCGGTCGACTGATCGGGTACCCAGCTGATCAACCAGATGTCGAACTCGTCGTCGCCATGGATACGAGCGAACCAGCGCCTATCGGATGGTGGGCCGCCGGCGGGTAGCAGATGGTTGCAGCGACCACTGAGCACGTCGTCGGCACCGCGGTCAGTGGCCCACAACAAGTCGGGCAGCCGCAGCCGGGTGGGTGCCGAGACGGCGGGGACGCCGGAGCGGCACAACTCAACGGAAGGTGCAGAAACCATGCGGAAACTCCAGAAGTGACGGGCGGATGGGCTGTCGCGCTCAGGCGCGACAACACTCCAGAAATCTGGTACTTGCCCTCACAGCACACAGTGTTGCAGAGACTTGCGGCATGGCGAAAGCCAGCTGGATTAACTTCACCGTGATTGTGATAAGTCGCAGGGTGGAGGCGCAAGAGTGCAAGGTGCGCGAGGCCGGCTTCGGGTTTCCCACCACTACGGTGACTGACATCGCTGCCTCGTGGAGTTGTTCCCCGGCCTTTCGCTTTGTCAGATCACTCCGTGCAGCGGTGGCGGTGTACCGTGCAGCTGTGCTCGGCCGATGTGCTGGTATTTCCATCTGACCGGGTCGTGAAGCGTATGGGTGCGCGCGTTGCGCCAATAGTGATCGAGGTTCAAATCTGCTGCCACGCTTCGGGTTCCGCTAACCTCGAACAGCGCGCTGGCCACCTCGTTGGCAGCCTTGTCGGCCAGGACCTTCGCGGTGGCAACCGCGACCGACGCATCCGCGGAGCTGTCCGCCGTATCCGATGATCCGCCGGTGATCGTGGCATCGACCGCGGAACCTGCGGCGGACAGTGTCGCTTCGGCGGCAGCGACGGCCACCGAGAGTTCACCAAACCGCTGGATCAAGAGCGGATCGTCGATCGCGCGGTTGACCTTGGCCTCGAACCACGGCCTGCTGTTGTCGCGGGCGAAGCGCGTAGCGGCCTCCAATGCGCCGCGTGCGATTCCGGTGTCGATTGCGGCGTGCAGCAACTGCGCGAACGCACCGTAGCCTGTTGGCGCGTTCACGACGGCGGCCCTCGGTATCAACTGGTCACGCTCGACGGCAACATGATCGAATGTCACGGTTCCGCTGCCGGTTGTTCTTTGCCCCAGGGCATCCCAATCATCGATGATGCGCACGCCGGGCGTGTCCGCAGGGAGATAGGCAATGTACTCCCCATCAGGCAGACCGCTGACATGGTAGGGGTCATCGAGCCGGGTGAGCACCGTGAGCAGGTCTGCGAATAGGGAGCCGGTGCAGTAGTACTTGGCGCCGTCAATCCGGAAGTGGCCGTCAACGGGGCGCAGAGTGGTGGCCACATCGGCAGCCGTCGCGCCACCGCGCTCGGACTGAGCGTTGGCGATGCGGGCACCGCGCAGGATCTGACCGCCGTAATGGCGTAGCTGGTCGGCTGAACCGGCCAGCCGCATGAGATTCACATAAACGAAGTGACTGTGCGGGATCTGCGCGATGTTCGGGTCCGCGGTGGCGAGAATTCGTATGACATCAGCGACGGTGCTGGGCGGCAAGTCGGCACCGCCATAGGTGGCCGGCACGGTCAATGCCAGCAACCCGCTGCTCGCGAGCAGGTCCACTTCACGAAACGGCAGCTCACGGTTGCGGTCTCGGTTGGCAGCGCCGGTGGCGAAGTCTGCCGCGAGATCCCTGGCGACCGACACCGCTCCGGATGCCGACAAGACAGGACACGCTTCGGCTAACGTCATCAGCTTGGCACCGCGACCGGCTGCTCCTGTGCTTCCAGTTCGCGGCAGTTGTCCTCGGTCCAGATCTGGCCGAGCAGGCTGTATGGGGCAGTGCTGACTGATCCGAAGTGCGTAGCCTCCGGCAGCACTACCACTCGGCGCACATGGGTCACGCCTGGCACTCTATGAGCGAGGCGGCGATCGGCCCAGGGTTGCGATCACCGAGAAGTAATCGCCGCGCCCAACATCATCGTGCGCCGATATGCTGTCGGCGTCCTGCCGCCGGCGACATCTGGGACTGGGCGGTCGACTGGGACACCTGGGTGTCGATGTCGGCCGCCGGCCACCCCAACCGACGCCCCCACCCTGTCGGGCGCACCGACGACCACCCCGCCGTCCGCTAGTGCAGGACCTGGCGGGTAGCCCTGCGAGTAGCACTTGCCTGATCGCACGGCCGGATGACGATCTGGTCGAGGTTCACGTGCGACGGCCCGGGACACGACGAAGCCGATGGACCATCGGCGATGTCCTGGGCCACCAACGGGGTGATCCCCGCGCCGTCGGTGATGGCCGCCCCAACGGCGCTGGCCCCCGGTGACTACCGCGACCCGGTTGTGCGCCTCAGGTCTCGTCATCGGACAAACTTCAGTAAGCGTGCTAACTTCTCCGTATGTACCGGAGTCGTCTGGTCGCGGACTGTGCGTGTTGTTGCCGCGTCATCTGCCGCGCCTGACCGCATCCCGGAATTTCCCGTCCCGCTGAGTCGCCAGGTGTGGCCCGATCCCACCGACCGACTTCACAAAGGACATGCCCCGTGCGCACCACCACCCTCCGCAAGGCCACCGCGACCCACTCCCAGCGCGCGCTGCTGTCGCGTCACCACATCGTCGCCCCGTCGCTGTGTGTCGCCGATGCCGCCGCGGCGTCGGTGTTCGGCGCGGCGCGCGTCCGGGGTCCGATCGCCCGCGATGTCATCGCGCAGGTCACTGGGCTCAGCATCGCCACGGTCAACCGTCAGGTCACCGCGCTGCTCGACGCCGGGGTGCTGCGGGAACGCGCCGACCTCGTGGTGTCCGGAGCGATCGGGCGACCGCGGGTGCCCGTCGAGGTCAATCACGAGCCCTTCCTGACGCTCGGGGTCCATATCGGCGCCCGCACCACCAGCATCGTGGCCACCGATCTGTTCGGGCAAACGCTCGATGTGGTAGAGATCCCGACACCGCGTGGCGTGCAGAGCCAGGCGCTGGCATCGCTGGCCGCCAGCGCGCGCCGCTATCTGAGCCGCTGGCGCCGCCGCCGTCCGCTCTGGATCGGCGTGGCCGCGGGTGGGGTCGTCGACGGTGTCACCGGACACCTCGACCACCCGCGCCTGGGCTGGGCGGACGCCCCGGTCGGCCCGGTCCTGGCCGAGGCGCTCGGGCTGCCGGTGTCGGTCGCATCGCATGTCGACGCGATGGCCGGGGCCGAGCTGCTGCTGGGCCCGCGCCGGACACCGGAGCCGCAGGGCCGGCGACATCGGACACCGGAGCTGCTGGGCCGGCCGCTTCGGACACCGGAGCTGCTGGGCCGGCCGCTTCGGACACCCGCGCACTCGTCGACCAGCCTCTACGTCTACGCCCGCGAAACCGTCGGCTACGCGCTGGTCATCGGCGGGCGGGTGCACAGCCCGGGCAGCGGGCCCGGCACCATCGCCGCGCTGCCCGCGCATTCGGCGCTGCTCGGCGGCTCCGGTCAACTGGAGTCCACCGTCAGCGACGAGGCCATTCTGGTCGCGGCTCGCAAGCTGCGGATCATTCCGGACGGGTCCGCGGCCACCATGGCCTCGGTGTTGCGCGCCGCCCGCCACGGAAACCAGCGTGCCCGCCAGCTGCTGGCCGAGCGGGCCCGGGTGCTCGGCCAGGCGGTCGCTCTGCTGCGTGACATGCTCAATCCCGACGAGCTGGTGGTCGGCGGCCAGGCGTTCACCGAGTACCCGGAGGGCATGAGCCTGGTCGAGGCGGCGTTCGCGGAGCGCGCGGTGCTGCCGCCGCGCAACATCCGGGTGACCGCCTTCGGCAACCGCGTGCAGGAGGCAGGCGCCGGCGTAGTGTCGCTGAGCGGGCTCTACGCCGATCCGATCGGCGCGATGCGGCGCGCGCAGGCCCGCCACCCTGCCGTGAATGTCGGTGGCGAAGCGACCGCCTGACAGGCAGGCAGAGGACGGAAACCCCGCGGCGCGGCGAACCTGCTTCTTGAGGAAGTCCCGCGAGTCAAGCGACCCGCGAGCCGACGCTCGGTCTCTCGCAAGGGATCGAGCAGCGCCAGGTGCAGACGACCGTAGATGTCGAAGGCGGCGGCGGGGTACAGCAACGCCCTGTCGAACGCCTCGGCGGCGGTTTCGATGTCGCCCTGGCCGGTGGCGAGGGCAGGGGCGCAACCGAAGTACGGCATCCCGCTGACCGTTCCCCAGTCGTACAGGTTCGCGACCGTCGCCGTGGATTCCATCGTCTCCCAGGTGCCGCCGCCCAGCACCGCGCCGCGCTCGACACCGACGACCGGATTGCCGGACACCCGGAGGTGGTGCCCGATGAGCGCAACGCTGCGGCCTGAGCCAACCGCGACCCCAAACACCGCTGTTATCTCACCGACGCGGATATCGAACTGGCCCCCGACGGCAGCTATGAGGTGGTGCTCGGACCGCGCGATCCCGATCACCCGAACTGGATCGACACCGCCGGGCTGACCGAAGGGATCTTCGCGATCCGCTGCCTGCTGCCCCAGCACCGCGAACTTCCCGTCGCTGAGGTATTCGAGCCGAGGTATTCGAGCTGAACTCCTGGCTCTACCTCGAGCGCGGCCTGCAGCGTGATCGCCTTGATTGCGTGGCCCGGCGAGTCAGCAACGATCTCAATGCAAGTGGCATGACCGCGTAACCAACCTCATGAGATAACACAGTTAGCCGATCCTGGTCCCCACTGACCGGCAGGCCAGCTGGGCACGACCTTGAAAGTCGAGTTCTACGACCGCCACCAATGGTCCACCAAACACACGGCGAAGCTCGCCCAGCACTATCCTTTAGCTTCTGGTTATCCCCGAAGTACGATTGCGACTCATTGC